>NZ_SMKF01000138.1 GCF_004348325.1 Micromonospora sp. KC213
CCACACCCCCCGCGCTGCCCCCCACCCCTGGTTGATCATGAAGTTGGCGGTGCGACACGCCGCGGCCACCGGACGGTGACGTGATGATCGTCGGGCTGGCCCGGGCGCTCGGGTCGGCGGGTCTAGCAGATCAGGTACGGCCGTGGGTGACTGTCCACAGGGCCTGTCATCATCCACAGCGGACGGGCTGTCCGTGTCGGGTTGGTCGTCGCGTCGGCATGCTGGCGACATGCGACAACGGGTGCGACGTGCGACGGTGTGGTGTGCGGCCCTGCTGGCCATCGGCGTGCCGGCAGCACCGGCGACGGTCGGCGCGGTGACGCCGACCGCCAACTCCGGGCACCGTCCGGTGTTCCGCTGGCCGGTCGACGGGACGCCGCGTCCGGTGCGCCGCTTCGACCCGCCGCCGCTGCCGTGGCAGGCCGGTCACCGCGGCGTGGATCTGGCCGCCGCGCCGGGAACCACGGTGCGGGCGGCCGGGCCCGGCACGGTCCTCTTCGCCGGTCCGGTCGCCGGCCGGCCGGTGATCACCGTCGGGCACGCGGCGGGCCTGCGGACCACCTACGAGCCGGTACGACCCGACGTACGTCCGGGCGACCCGGTGCCGGCCGGTGCGCCGCTCGGCACCCTGCTGGCCGGGCACCCCGGCTGCCCGGTGGCGGGTTGCCTGCACTGGGGGCTCCGACGCGGCGCCGAGTACCTCGACCCGCTGGCGTTGCTGGGGCTCGGTCCGGTCCGGCTGTTGCCCGTCGACGCCGACCTGGGCTCGTACCCGCCGGACGGGACACGGCCGGCGTCGGGCGTCCAATCTGTTGGCGGATCGGCGGCCCCCGGATGGGGCGACCGGCGTCGAGCAACCGGCTGCCGGTGCGGGCAGCGCCGGCCGCGAAGCGGATCAGCCCCGGGCGAGCAGCGCCGGCAGCCGGGCGGCCAGCCGCTCGTACTCGTCGGGGGTGTTGTAGACCTGCCCGCAGAGCCGTAGCCAGCCCCGACCCTGCCAGGCGGCCACCGACACCTCCGCCGCGAGCCGTTCGGCGATCCGGGCTCGCAGCGCGTGGGCGGCGTCGAAGGTGGTGACGACGCCCGGCGGCAGCGGGACGAGCCGCATGGCAACCCCCGGCCCGCCCGGGTCCGGCAGATCGGCCGGTGCGACCCCGAGCGCTGCCCCGACCACCTGCTGCCCGTACGCGGCGAGCGCGGCGTTGTGCGCGCGTACCCGGTCCAGCCCGAGGCTGCGCAGCGTGAAGAGTCCGGCCGGGGCACTCAGCCAGCCCGTGTAGTCCAACGTCGCCTGCCATTCCACACTGTGGGGGAATCCGGCGTGCTGTTCCCAGGAGACGACCAGGGGCTCGATCCGTTCCCGCCACCGCGGCGCGACCACCAGCGCGGCGGTGCCGCGCGGCGCGTACGCCCACTTGTGCAGGTTGCCCACCCAGAAGTCGGCGCCGACGGCGGCCACGTCGACCGGGAGCATGCCCGGAGCGTGGGCGGCGTCCACCAACACCGGCACCCCCCGCTCCCGGGCCACCCCCACGACGGCCGCGACCGGGAAGAGCCGGGCGGTGGGCGAGGAGATCTGATCGATGACGAGCAGCCGGGTACGGCCGGGGCGCAGCCCGTCCCGGACGATCTCGACGATCTCCTCGTCGGTGGCGGACAGCGGCACCCGCAGCGCCCTGGCACCCGCCCCGGTCCGCCGGCACTCCCGGGCGACGCAGAGGTCGACCGCGCCGTACCCGTGGTCGGTGGTGAGCACCTCGTCGCCGGGGCGCAGGCCGATCGACTGCAGCACGATGGCGGCGCCGGTGGTGGCGTTGCCGACCAACGCGGTGCCGTCCGGGTCGGCGCCGAGGAAGGTGGCCACGTGCCGGCGGGTGTGGGTGATCCGGTCGACCAGCCCCTGGCTGAAGAAGCGCAGCGGGTTGGCCTCCATCTCGTCGCGCAGGCGCTGCTGGGCGCGCTGCACGGCGACCGGCACCGCGCCGAACGAACCGTGGTTGAGGTGACTGACCGCCGGGTCGAGGGAGAAGAGCAGTCGGGCGCCGGGAATCGGTTCGGGCGGCCGGACGACGGTCATGCCGCGATCGTATCCTTGATCGGTTTGTCGACCTCCCGGTCCGCGGGCCGAGGTCAGGCGCGGGGATGGGCCTGCCGGTACGCCGCCCGCAGCCGCTCCACCGACACGTGGGTGTAGATCTGGGTGCTGCCGAGCGACGAGTGCCCCAGCAGTTCCTGCACCGCCCGCAGGTCCGCGCCGCCTTCGAGCAGGTGGGTCGCCGCCGAGTGGCGCAGCCCGTGTGGGCTGACCCGGGGCAACCCGAGGTCGGCGGCGTAACCGGCGACGATCCGTCGCGCGGTCGTCGGGTTCAGCCGCCCACCCCGGGCGCCGAGCAGCAGGGCAGCTCCCGATCCCGGCCCGGCCAGGGCCGGCCGACCGGACCGCAGCCAGTCGTCGATCGCCCGCTGCGCCGGCACCCCGTAGGGCACGGAGCGCTCCCGGCCGCCCTTGCCGAGCACCCGCACCACCCGCCGGCCCTGGTCGACGTCGGTGACGTCCAGGCCGCACGCCTCGCTGATCCGCACTCCGGTGCCGTAGAGCAGCTCCAGCAGGATCCGGTCGCGCAGGCGGACCGCCTCGTCGCCGACACCGACCGCCCCGGCGGCAGGTCGAGCCGCCCCGACGGGCCGGACCGTCTCGTCGCCGGGTCGAGCCCGGTCGTCGCCGGGCCCGGCGTCGGGGTCGACGGTTCCGGTGCCGGTTGCGCGGGAGGCCCGGGCCGGCGCCTCGACGAGGGCGGCGGCCTGGTCGGCGCGGAGCACCGTCGGCAGCTCCCGGTGCCCCTGCGGACTGGCCAGCGCGACGGCCACATCCGTGGCGAGCAACCCGTTGCGATGTGCCCACGCGCTGAAGGTCCGGGCGGTCGCCGCCCGCCTCGCCAGCGAGCGACGTGCCGCGCCCAGCGTCCGCTGCTTGGCCAGCCAGCTGCGCAGCACGGCCAGCTCCAGGTCGGCCGGCGTGGCGCAACCCATCCGGCCGGCGTGGTCGAGGAGCGAGACCAGGTCGGCCACATAGGCGCGCACGGTGTGTACGGAGCGGTTGCGTACCCGGGCCAGATGGTCGGCGAAGTCGTCCACCGCCTCCCGCATCGCCGGCGGCAGCGCCTGGTGCCTGCTGCGGGTACTCTCGCGGCTCATCGTGGCGGTCAGGCCAGCGCGTTCGCCACGGCGACCCGGGCCGGGTCGGGGTTCGACCAGCTCCAGTTCGGATGGGCGCGGTTGGTGAGCAGCACCAGTACCATCCGCCGGTCGGGCGCGACCACCAGTGAGGTACCGGTGAAGCCGGTGTGCCCGAAGGCGGTGGGGCTGGCCAGCCGGCCCATGAACCAGGGCTGGTCGAGCACCACGCCGAGACCGTGGTCGGCGGTGCGGGCGGGACGCTCCGGGTCCACCGCGGGCAGCCCGACGTTGGCGTTGCGCAGCATCCGCCGTACGGTGCTCGCGGCGAGGATCCGCTGCCCGCCGTACGTGCCGCCGTCCAGCAGCAGTTGGCCGACGACGGCCACCTCTTCGGCGGTGCTGAAGATGCCGGCGTGTCCGGCGATGCCGCCCAGCTGATTGGCCACGTCGTCGTGTACCACGCCGCGCAGCAGCCCACGGGAGGAGCGGGCGTCGGTGGCGACCAGACGGGCGGCCCGGTCGGTGGCGCTGAGCCAGGTGTTCGGGTTGAACCCGGTGTGCCGTAGTCCCAGCGGCTCGGTCAGGCCGACCTTCAGGGCGCGGTCGAGGCTCTGCCCGGTCACCTTCTCCACGAGCCTGCCGACGACCATCAGGCCGACGCTGGAGTAGCGGAACACCGTGCCCGGTACGGCCCCGCTGACCAGCGGCGTCGCGAGCACCGCGCGCCACCGTTGTGCGATCGTCGAGTAACCGTTCACCTTCGCCCCGACCGGCAGACCGCTGGTGTGGGCCAGCAGCATCGCGACGGTGACGGCCGACTTGCCGGCGCCGGTGAAGTCGGGCAGGTACCGGAGCACCGGCGCGTCAAGGTCAATCCGTCCCTTGTCGACCTGCTGAAGCGCGAGGATCGTGGTGTAGACCTTCGTGATCGAGGCCAGGTCGAAGATCGAGTCCGGCCGCATGGCGACGCGTTTCGCGGCGGGCAGCAGCACCGGGCCGGCGTCGTAGCGCAACGCCTCGCCTGCCGCGAGGTGGTCGGTCGGTACGCCGTCGACCTGCGCGAGCACCACCGCGCCCGGGTACGTGGGATGTTTCGGGTTCTCCGTGGTCGGCTGCAGATACCGGTGCAGCGCCGTGGACAGGGCGCGGGGCCGCGCGGCGGCGGTCGGCCCGGCGCCGGGGACCCGGGGTGCCCGGCCGGACGCCGCGCCGCCCTGGCCGCCCTCGGAGGAGGGCACCTGCCAGGAACCCGACTGGGCGGCGGGCCGGTTCTCCCCGCAGCCGGTGAGTCCGACGGCGGCGGCGAGTCCGAAACCGAGTATGGAGCGGCGCTGAACAGGCATGGCCGCGATCCTCTCACCGGCCCACACGGGTGGGCCAGCTGCACGCCGACCGTCGTCGCCGTGCAGCTGGCCCGAACCCCGGCCGTGCCGGCGTGCCCACCCGACGGCGCCAGCCACGCCCCGGTGAATCCGGGCGGATCGACGCTGGCCCGGAGGTGACGACGGCGGTAAGACTGGAAGGCAGGGACGGCCCACCGCGCCGGCATCGCACCGCCGGGGTGGGTGCGCCGACGGGAGGAGGACCCTCATGGGCCTGGACGTCGTCCTCTACCGACTGGTGCCGCGCGGTCCGGCTCGCCCGCCGTACCCGGTCGCCACCCAGCTGGTGGCCGACCCGGACGATCTGCTGCTCGACCTGGTGAACCGGGGTCGGGGCGGCGGTGCCACCCCGCTGTTGGACCAGGTCGGCCCGTCCGGCGACCTCGTGGTGGGTGCGCAGCGAGCCCTCCACCTCCTCGCCGAACTGGACCGCCTGGCCGAGGCCGCCCGTACCCGGGCCGAGACCGACCAGCTCCGCCGGGTGGTGGCGCTCGTGCGGCGCTGCACACGCCAGCGTGACCTGGAGATCCGCTTCGAGGCGGACTGAGCCGCTCATCCCGCCGCTGACCCGGAGCATCCCGACGGTGACGGCTGCCCGGTCGGGGCCGCGGTGGGTCGCGCCGCCGAGCCACCCGACGGCGGCGGGGCGAGGGCGTACCCGCCGCCGTCCCGGCGGACCACCAGCGACAGCTCCTCCAGCAGAGAGAGCTTCCGCAGCGCCGTCCGCAGGTCCACCCCGGCGCGGGCCGCCAGGGCATCGACACTGAGCGCGCCGCGCCGCGGCAACGACTCCAGCACCAGGGCCGCCTCGTCGTCCAGTCGATCGGTCGGACGTTCGGCGCCGCGCGCCGGTGGCGCCAGGTCCTCGCCGATCCGGCCCACCTCCTCCAGCACGTGCGCCACCCCGGTCACCAGCCGGGCGTGCTGCCGCTCGCGCAGCAGCTCGTGCGCGCCGACCGACATCGCCGAGGTCACCGGGCCCGGGACGACCATCGCCCGCCGGCCCATGGCCAGCGCCCGGTGCAGGGTCTGGGTCGCGCCGCTGCGGGCCGCCGCCTCCACCAGGACCGTCCCCCGGGTGGCCGCGGCGATCACCCGGTTGCGGATCAGGAACCTCGGGCGCAATGGATCGGAACCGGGCATCCACTCGCTGACCAGCAACCCCGTATCGGCGATCCGGTCGAACAACGCCGCGTTGCCCATCGGGTAAGGGCGGTCCACCCCGCAGGCGAGCACCGCCACGGTCACCCCGCCGGCCGTCAACGCGCCCCGGTGTGCGGCGGCGTCGATGCCGAACGCGCCGCCGGAGACCACGGACCAGTCCCGGTCGGCCAGCCCGTACCCGATCTCGGTGGCGACGTGGATGCCGTACCCGGTGGCCGCGCGGGCGCCGACCACCGCGACCGAGCGGTCCAGGGCCTCGCCGAGCGGCCATCCGCCGCGTACCCAGAAGCAGAGCGGCGGCGCGGTCTCCAGGTCGACCCGGCGGGTGGCGCCGGCCAGGACGAGCCGGTGCAGGTCGTTGAGCTGGGCGGGCCACTCGTCGTCCTCCGGGGTGAGGATCCGGGCCCCGACCCGCTCGGCCCGGGCGAGGGCGTCGGTGGCGACCGCCCGGGGGTCTCCCGCCGGCAGGCGCGCGGCCACCGCCTCGCGCAGCCGCCGGTCCGACGCCCCGCCGTCGCACAGCAGGTCCAGCGTGGCCACCGGGCCGAGCCGCTGGACCAACCGGTACACCGCCCAGGTGCCCGGTTCGGTGAGCCAGGTCAACGCGATCCGGGCCAGCAGCCGCTCCTCTCGGGCGCTCATGACCCTTCCCCCGTTCTCAGTTGAATGGCCTCCAGCACGTCCTCACGCCCCGGCCGGTCCCGGCCGTCCAGGTCGGCGATCGTCCAGGCCAGCCGGATGATCCGGTCGAACCCCCGGGCGGAGATCGCGCCGGAGTCGAGCCGAGCGCGCAGCTCGGCGGTGTCCCCGGCGGGCAGCCGCCACGGCGGCCGGCGCAGATACGGGCCGGGGATTTCGGCGTTGAGCCGGCGGCCGGTCGGGTCCCACCGGGCCGCCGCCGCCCGCCGGGCCGCCGCCACCCGGGCCGAGACGTCGGTCGACGACTCACCGGCACCGACGGTCTCCAGCAACTCCGCCGCCCGCACCGGCAGCAGCTTCACCTGCAGGTCGATGCGGTCGAGCAGCGGCCCGGAGAGCCGGCCCAGGTAGCGCCGCCGGGCCAGCGGGCTGCACTCGCAGTACGCGTCGCCGGCGGGCTTCGCGCACGGGCAGGGGTTCGCGGCCAGCACCAGTTGGGTGCGGGCCGGGTACTCGGTGCCGCCGCCGCTGCGGGCCAGTTGGACCCGGCCGTGCTCCAGCGGTTGCCGCAGTGCCTCCAGCGCGCCCTTGCTGAACTCGGGTGCCTCGTCGAGGAAGAGCACGCCCCGGTGGGCCAGGGAGACCGCACCGGGGCGGGCCAGCCCGCTCCCGCCGCCGACCAGCGCCGGAACGGTCGCGGTGTGGTGCGGCGCCTGGAACGGCGGACGCCGCACCAGCCGCCCGTCGGGCGGGAGCAGCCCTGCGATCGAGTGCAGCGCGGTGACCTCCAGCGCTGCGTCGTCGTCCAACTCCGGCAGGATCGACGGCAGTCGCTCGGCCAGCATCGTCTTGCCCGCGCCGGGCGGCCCGAGCAGCGCCAGGTGATGCCCGCCGGCGGCGGCCACCTCCAGCGCCCGCCGACCCAGCCCCTGACCGGCCACGTCGGCCAGGTCCGGCCCGCCGGGATCGCTGCGCGGCGGGTGGGTCGGTGCGGCCAGCAGCGGGCTGCCGTCGCGGACGTACGAGACCAGCCGGTGCAGCGTGTCGACGGCCCGGACCCGGACACCGGGGACGACTCCCGCCTCCCGGGCGTTCTGCACCGGGACGACGACCCGGTCGTGCCCGGCCCGCGCCGCCGCGGCGACCATCGGCAGCACCCCGCGCACCGGGCGGACCGTCCCGTCCAGGCCCAGTTCGCCGAGGACCACCACCCCGTCCAGTGGGGTGAGGGGCAGTTCCCCGGAGCCGCCGAGCACGGCCGCCGCGATGGCCAGGTCGAACGCCGAACCATGCTTGGGCAGCGCCGCCGGCAGGAGGTTGAGCGTGATGCGCCGGTTGGGCCAGCGCTGCCCGGAGTTCACGATGGCGGCGCGGACCCGGTCACGGGCCTCGTGCAGCGCGGTGTCGGGCAGCCCGGAGATGGCCACCGCGGGCAGCCCCGGCGACAGGTCGGCCTCCACCTCGACCAGGTGCCCGGTCACCCCGACCAACCCCACGCAAAGCACCTTGGCGTAGCTCACCGCGCTCCTCCCGGCGTCGCCGGAGCACGGCGGCGGGGTCGGTGGATACCCGGTCGGCCCATCAGAACGCGTCCTTGACGTGTTCGACCAGTGCCGGACCGGCGGCCGGCAGGCGGACCGCGAGCACGTCGAAGCGCACCTCGTCGGCGGTGACGCCGCTCTCGGCCAGCCAGCGGGCCGCCAGGCCACGCAACCGGCGGGCCTTGCGTGGCACGACGGCCTCGGCCGGGGTGCCGTAGTCGCCGGTGCGTCGGGTCTTCACCTCGCAGAAGGCGAGCACCGGGCCGTCCCAGGCGATGATGTCGATCTCGCCGTCCGGGCAGCGCCAGTTGCGGGCGACCGGACGCAGGCCCGCTCCGATGAGGTGGCGCAGCGCACACCGTTCGCCGTACGCGCCGACCGCCTGGTTCCGCTTCGTCATGCCGCCGAGGATGTGGTGTCGACCGGTCACCGGGTCGCCCGTACCTCGGGGGCTGTGGACGGCGCGGCGGCCTGTGGACGGCTACCTGATCATGTGGGCGGTGTGCTATCGGGCGGTTCGCGAACCCGGCGGACCGACGACGCGACGGAGGCGTACACTGGGCGACTGGCGACCGCCTCGCGCGGTCGACCTCGCGCGCCCTCTCCACGGTTCCGTGGGGCGACGGTCTCCCTGGTCCCGATCCCGGTCGGGCCCACCATGGCCGGCGACCGGGCGCCAGGACGCCCGGCCGCCGGCCGGGCGGGACAACCAGGGATCAGAGGGAGTACCCCACCATGGCCGTCGTGACCATGCGTCAGCTGCTGGAAAGCGGTGTCCACTTCGGGCACCAGACCCGGCGCTGGAACCCGAAGATGAAGCGCTTCATCTTCACCGAGCGCAACGGTATCTACATCATCGACCTGCGCCAGACCCTCGACTACATCGAGAAGGCGTACGACTTCGTGCGCAACACCGTCGCCGAGGGCGGCAGCATCCTCTTCGTCGGCACCAAGAAGCAGGCCCAGGAGGCCATCGCCGAGCAGGCGACCCGGGTCGGCCAGCCGTACGTCAACCACCGCTGGCTCGGTGGCATGCTGACCAACTTCCAGACGGTGTACAAGCGGCTGCAGCGGATGAAGGAGCTGGAGGCCCTGGGTGACCTGAGCGGCACCGCCGCCGGTTACACCAAGAAGGAGACCCTGCAGCTGTTCCGCGAGAAGACCAAGCTCACCAAGACCCTCGGTGGCCTGCGCGACATGCAGAAGCTCCCGGCCGCGATCTGGGTGATCGACACCAAGAAGGAGCACATCGCCGTCGACGAGGCCCGTAAGCTGGGCATCCCGGTGATCGCCGTGCTCGACACCAACTGCGACCCGGACGAGGTCGACTTCCCGATCCCGGGTAACGACGACGCGATCCGCTCGGCCGAGCTGCTGACCAGGGTTGTCGCCGCCGCCGTGGCCGACGGCCTGATCGCGCGGTCGGGCCGCCGCCGGGGCGCCGACGAGAAGCCCGAGGCGGGCCAGGTCGGCGCCGACGAGCCGCTGGCCGAGTGGGAGCGCGAGTTGCTCGAGGAGCCGAAGAAGGCCGACGAGCAGCCGGCGGTCGAGCAGGCGCCGGTCGAGCAGGCGCCGGTCGAGCAGCCGGCGACCGCCGCCGCGGAGTGACCGCACCGTCGCGTCCCCGCCGTCCGGTTCGGCCGGCGGCGGGGAGCGGCGGGTACGCCGGGCACATCCGGCCCGGATCCGGGTGACCGGCATCCAGACCATCCCACCGCAGTTCCGACACGACACCGAAGAGAGAGTCATGTCCAACTTCACCGCCGCGGACGTCAAGAAGCTCCGCGACCTCACCGGCGCCGGCATGATGGACTGCAAGAAGGCGTTGACCGAGGCCGAGGGCGACTTCGACAAGGCCGTCGAGATCCTGCGTGTCAAGGGCGCCAAGGACGTCGGCAAGCGGGCCGGGCGCACGGCCGCCAACGGCCTCGTCGCGCACTTCGGCCACGCGCTGCTCGAGCTCAACTGCGAGACCGACTTCGTGGCCAAGAACGAAGCCTTCATCGCGCTGGCCCAGCAGTTGGTCGAGCACGGCGAGCGCAGCGGCGTGAGCAACGCCGAGGAGCTGCTCGCCTCCGAGCTCGACGGCCGGACGGTGGCCGACCTGGTCCAGGAGCAGTCCGCCAAGATCGGTGAGAAGCTGGTGCTCAACCGCTTCGCCAAGCTCGACGGCACCACCGCTGTCTACCTGCACCGCAAGAGCCAGGACCTGCCGCCGGCGGTCGGCGTGCTGGTGCAGTACACCGGCACCGCCGGCGCGAGCGCCGGCCAGGCAGCCGGCGACGAGGCGTCTGACTCGGACGCCCGTGGGGTGGCCATGCAGATCGCCGCGATGCGGCCGAAGTACCTCACCCGCGACGAGGTGCCGGCCGAGGTCGTCGAGTCCGAGCGGCGCATCGCCGAGCAGACCGCCCGTGAGGAGAACAAGCCCGAGGCGGCGCTGCCGAAGATCGTCGAGGGTCGGGTCAACGCCTTCTTCAAGGACTACGTCCTGCTGGAGCAGGCCTCGGTCGCCGACAACAAGAAGACCGTGAAGCAGGTGCTGGCCGAGGCCGGCATCGAGGTGACCCGCTTCCTGCGGTTCGAGGTCGGCCAGGCCTGATCCGCCGGACCGGGCGCATGGCGCGTCCGTGGGCAGGGAACGTCGACGAGGAGGCCGCAGGTGTACGTGACAGGCACCTCGGCCTCCTCGTCACATAGGGTCGGCAACGGCAGCTGAGCGGTACGCGGCGCGCGGGACGTGCGCCCGGGGAAGGGCGGGGCGGATGACGCAGGTTGTGAGTGACCGGAGCCTGGAGGCGGGCGATCCGACGGCGCCGCCCCCGGGGCGGACCCGCCGGGTGGTGCTGAAGCTTTCCGGTGAGGTCTTCGGCGGCGGCGCGATCGGCGTCGACCCGGACGTCGTGCAGGCCATCGCCCGGCAGATCGCCACCGTCGTCCGGCGTGGCGTGCAGGTCTCCGTCGTCGTCGGCGGCGGCAACTTCTTCCGCGGCGCCGAGCTGCAGAAGCGCGGCATGGACCGGGCCCGGGCCGACTACATGGGCATGCTCGGGACCGTGATGAACTGCCTGGCTCTGCAGGACTTCCTGGAGAAGGAGGGCATCGAGACCCGGGTGCAGAGCGCGATCACGATGGCCCAGGTCGCCGAGCCGTACATCCCGTTGCGCGCTATCCGGCACCTGGAGAAGGGCCGCGTGGTGATCTTCGGGGCCGGCGCCGGTATGCCGTACTTCTCGACCGACACGGTCGCCGCGCAGCGCGCGCTGGAGATCCGCGCCGACGTGGTGCTGATGAGCAAGAACGGGGTGGACGGCGTGTACACCGCCGATCCCCGGGTCGACTCCACCGCCAGCAAGTTCGACTCGATCACCTTCTCCGAGGTGCTGCGCCGCAACCTGCGGGTGGCCGACGCCGCCGCGTTCAGCCTCTGCATGGAGAACGGTCTGCCGATGCTGGTCTTCGGCGCCCAGGGCGACGACACGATCATCCGCGCGGTCGGGGGCGACAAGATCGGTACGCTGATCACCGCCTGAACGGCCCCGCCGGCCCCACCGTGGCGGTCCTCCGACGGGCCGCCGCCACAGCCCACGACGAGCAACAGAAGGAGGCGAGGAGACCGGTGATCGACGACACCCTCCTCGAGGCCGAGGAGAAGATGGAGCGTGCCATCGAGCACGCCAAGGAGGAGTTCGGCGGGATCCGTACCGGTCGCGCCAACGCCGCCATGTTCTCCCGGATCGTGATCGACTACTACGGCAGCCCGACGCCGTTGCCGCAGATGGCCTCCATCGGGGTCCCCGAGCCGCGCATGGTGATCATCAAGCCGTACGACAACTCGCAGCTCAACGCGATGGAGAAGGCGATCCGCGACTCCGACCTCGGGGTGAACCCGAACAACGAGGGTAACCAGCTGCGCATCCTGCTCCCGCAGATGACCGAGGAACGCCGCCGCGAGATGATCAAGGTGGCCCGGCACAAGGGCGAGGAAGCCAAGGTGGCCGTCCGCAACATCCGCCGCAAGGGCAAGGAAGAGTTGGACCGCCTGGTCAAGGACGGCGAGGTCGGCGAGGACGAAGGCCGGCGCGCCGAGAAGGAACTCGACGACCTCACCCAGCGATACGTCGCCACCGTCGACGAGTTGGTCAAGCACAAGGAAGCGGAACTGCTCGAGGTCTGAGCGCCCTCGCCGTACCCGTGGCACCGGCGTGCCGCCGCCCGTCGCGGGCGGTGGGACGCCGGTGCCGCTGTTGTCGCACCCTCGCCGCCGTCGGGGCGGCGAGACCTGGGATCACGGGGCGCGGCACGGGTGGGCGGGTCATCGTCCACCCTGTCCGGGGGAGCGGTGCAGTAGGCTCGGCACGATTCCCGACCACCGCGCGGTGAACGCCGGGGATCGGCCGGTCGTCGGGCCGGCCAATCGGACGGAACACCTCACGTGTGTAGGGGATGGCTTTGGTTTTGCGTCATGTGGTGGAACTCGTACCGTCGTCTGGTGCCTGATGTCCCACCTCGACCCCTACGGCGGCACCGAGCCGCGTGGCTGGAACCGGCCGGAGCGCCCCTCGGCGCTGCCCTGGCCGGAGCGGAACGTCGAGCCCTGGGGCCGGCAGCCCGCCTCCGAGCCGTACGCCGGGCCGCAGGCCCGCCCCCGCCCGCGTGACCGAGGTCTGGACGGTCCGGACGTCGACCCGTACGAGCCCGCCTGGGACGACCGGGGCGTGCCGTACGGCACGCGCGAGGACGGCCTCTCCCCGTCTGCGGGCGAGGCGCGTGACCGCTCCCGGGCCGGCCGCCACCACGACGGCCCGCCCGCCCCGCCGTCCGGCCAGCCGGGCACCGGCCCGACCAGCACACCGAACGCCGGCCCGACCCGGGCACCGGGCACCGGGCCGATCAACGCACCGCAGCCCGGACCGATCAGCGCGTCAGGCTCCGGCCCGATCAACGCGTTGAGCACCGGGCCGACGGAGGTTCCCGGCGCGGGTCGTGGCCCGGTCCGACCGGTGTACGACGACGCGCCGACCGCGTCGCTGGCCCCGGTCCGCGACGTTCCACCGACCTCGTCGCTCGCGCCGGCGCGGGACGACGACGCGCCGACCGCCCAGATCCCGCCGGTCCCGGCGGAGATCGACGAGGAGCCGCACCCCTCGCCCACGAGGCGGTCGCCCGGTAGGCGCCGAGCCTCGGCGGAACGGCCGCCGACGCAGCAGCCCGCCGCCGGTCGGGCCGGGCGTAATCTCCCGGCCGCGATCGGGGTCGGTGTCGCGCTGGGCGCGTCGATCCTCGTACCCCTCTTCTTCTACCCTCCCGCGTTCCTGGCCGTGGTGGCCGCGGCGGTCGGTGTCGGCACCTGGGAGATGGTCCGCGCGGTACGCCGCAGCGACGCCCATCCGCCGCTGGTGCCGCTGGTTGCCGGCGGGGTGCTCACCGTGGGGCTGGCCTGGTTCGCCGGCCCGGACGCGCTCAGTCTCGGGCTGCTGGTCACCGTGCTCGGCACGATGATCTGGCGGCTCGGCGACGGCCCGGCCAACTTCCAGCGGGACATCACGGCGGCCACCCTGATCGCGGTGTACGTGCCGTTCCTCGGCGGGTTCGCGGCGCTGCTCGCGGCGGTTCCCGAAGACGGGCACCTGCGGGTGCTGGTGACCCTGGTCGCGGTGGTGCTCTCCGACACCGGCGGGTATGCCGCCGGGGTCGCCTTCGGCAGGCATCCGATGGCCCCGTCGATCAGTCCGAAGAAGTCCTGGGAGGGCTTCGCCGGTTCGGTGACCGCGGCGGCGGCCGGCAGTGCCCTGCTGGTCTGGCAACTGTTGGATATCTCGCCCTGGTGGGGGGCGGTGTTCGGGCTCGCGGTCTCCGGTGCGGCGGTCCTCGGCGACCTGGCCGAGTCCATGATCAAGCGTGACCTGGGCGTGAAGGACATGAGCAATCTGCTGCCCGGGCACGGTGGCCTGATGGACCGGCTGGACTCGATCCTCTTCGCCGTCCCCACCGCCTACCTGCTGCTGGCGGTCTTCGTGCCGGTGGTGAGCTGAGGAATGAATCACGCGCGGCTGTCCGCCCGGCCTGCCCGGTCGCTGCGGATTCGGCACTTCCGGGCAGGTGAGTTCGCCGAACGGCGTGACAGACTGGACCGGTCATGACGAGCCTGCCTGTGATTCCCGTAGACCCCGACGCCCCCGGCCGCCGGCCCGCGATGCCGCCCCGCCACCTCGCCGACCTGGATCTGCCCGGGCGTCAGGCGCTGGTGACCGAGTTGGGTGAGCCGGCCTTCCGCGCCAAGCAGGTCTCCCATCACTACTTCGGGCGGCTGGTACGCGACCCGGAGCAGATGACGGACCTGCCGGCGGCGACCCGCAAGCGGATCGCCGGCGGGCTGCTGCCCACCCTGCTGCACCCCGTGCGCGAGCTGGCCTGCGACGACGGCGCCACCCGCAAGGCGCTGTGGCGGCTACACGACGGCGCGTTGGTGGAGAGCGTGCTGATGGGCTACCCGGACCGGGTGACCGTCTGCATCTCCAGCCAGGCCGGCTGTGGCATGGCCTGCCCGTTCTGTGCCACCGGCCAAGCCGGGCTGACCCGCAACCTCTCCACCGCGGAGATCGTCGACCAGGCCGTCTACCTGGCCGGTGTCGCCGCCTCCGGGGCGGTGGCGGGTGCGCCGCCGCGGCTGTCGCACGTCGTGTTCATGGGGATGGGCGAACCGCTGGCCAACTACTCGCGGGTGGTCGGCGCGATCCGCCGGCTGGTCGCGCCGGCGCCGGAGGGGCTCGGGCTGTCCCAGCGGCACATCACCGTTTCCACGGTCGGGCTGGTTCCGGCCATCCGCCGACTGGCCAGCGAAGAGCTCTCGGTGACCCTTGCGCTGTCGCTACACGCCCCCGATGATGATCTGCGCGACGAACTCGTGCCGGTCAACCAGCGCTGGAAGGTAGCCGAAGTGCTGGACGCAGCGTGGGACTACGCGGCCCGGACAGGGCGCCGCGTGTCGATCGAATACGCGATGATCAAGGATGTGAACGACCAGCCGTGGCGGGCCGATCTGCTCGGTCGGCTGTTGGCCGGCAGATTGACCCACGTGAACCTTATTCCGCTCAACCCGACGCCGGGCAGTCGCTGGGACGCCAGCCCCAAACCGGTCGAGCGGGAGTTCGTCCGGCGGTTGCGGGATGCCGGGGTGTCCACGACGGTGCGGGACACCAGGGGGCGCGAGATCGACGGCGCGTGTGGGCAACTGGCTGCCGCCGAGGACAGGGACACCGACGCGCCTCGCGGGCGTGACCGGGCGTAGCGGTACGAGACCAGGAGACATAGTGGCGAGTCAGGGTCAGCGTTTCCGGCGCAAAGCGCTCCGCCGGGGCTACAAGGTCGACGAGGTGGACGCCTTCCTGGACCGGGTCGAGGCGACACTGGCCGGCCAGCCGGTGGGCGCACCCGTTGCCTCCCAGGAGGTCCATGACGTCGTCTTCCGGGTCCGCTTCAACGGGTACGACGAGTGGCAGGTGGACCTGCACCTGGACCGGGTGGAGCGGCAGCTGGCCGAGCTGGAGGAGCGCGGTGGCCTGGGTGGCCGCAGCGGTGACCTGCGCGCGGCGGCGGATCGGGTCGGTCCGCCGATGCGCGACGACCACCGTTCGGTCCCGCCCGTCCCGCAGCCGATGCCACCGCGTGCGATGCCGGCGCAGCCCGGCCCGGCCGACCGCTACGGCAACCGGTACGAGGAGCCGACCGGTGCCTACGCCGGCGGGTACGACGCCCCACGGGGCGGGTACGACGAGCCCACGGGTGCTTTCGCCGGCGGGTACGACGCCCCACGGGGCGGGTACGACGCGCCGCGTGGCCCGGCCGGTCACGGTGGTCAGTTGGGGCATGGCGGCCCGATGGGCCCCGGTGGGCCGGGTGGCGGCCACGGTGGCCTGCCGCAGCGTGGCCTGCCGCCCGGGCAGGGCGGGTACGGCCAGGATGAGCCGCGGTTCGATGGTTTCGAGGCCGGCCGGCACGGTCGCGCCGACATGACGGCCGAGATTCGGATGTCCGATCGGGAGCTGCGTGACCTGCGGGGTCGTGGCCCGGCCGGGCCACCCCCCATGTCGCAGCAGGGGCCGGGTGGCCCGCCGATGTCTGGCCCGCCCATGTCTGGCC
>NZ_SMKF01000139.1 GCF_004348325.1 Micromonospora sp. KC213
CCCCCGGCGGTCACCCCTTCCGCGACGCGGACCCCTCAAGGAGACGACGGTATGACCAACTTCGCCGACCGGATCGGCGGTGCGCCCATCTCGTGGGGCGTGTGCGAGGCCCCGGGTTGGGGCGTCGAGCTGCCCGCCGAGCGGGTCCTCGCCGAGATGGCCCAGCTCGGTTTCCGGGCCACCGAACTCGGGCCGACCGGTTACCTCGGCGCCGCCCCCACCGACGTACGGGAGCGGCTGCGGGCCAACGGCCTGCGCCTGATCGGCGGGTTCCTGCCCGTTCCGATGCACGTCGCGACCGACGCCGACCTCGCCGAGGCGGCCGCGGCCATGGACACCCTGGCGGCGGGTGGCTCCGAGGTCGTCGTGCTCGCCGCCCGCTCCACCGACGGCAGCTACGACCGCAAGGTGCGGCTCACCGACGCGGAGTGGGACGTGCTGTTCGCCACGCTCGACCGGTTGCAGGCGATGGCCCGCGAGCGGGGACTGACCCCGACGCTGCACCCGCACGTCGGTACCGCTGTGGAGGACCGCGCCTCGGTGCTGCGGCTGGTCGAGCGCAGCGACATCCTGCTCTGCCTGGACACCGGGCACCTGATGATCGGCGGGATGCAGCCGGCCGAGCTGATCGGGCTGGCCGCCGACCGGATCGCCCACGTGCACCTCAAGGACGTCAACGCGGCGGTGGCCGCAGCCGTGGCGACGGGGGGGACGAGCTACCTCACGGCCGTGCGCGCCGGTCTCTACACGCCGCTGGGCGACGGGGACCTCGCCATCGCCACCATCGTCGGCGACCTGGAGGCGGCCGGGTACGGCGGCTGGTACGTGCTGGAACAGGACGCCGCCCTGTCCGAGGTACCGCAGGCGGGCGCCGGTCCGGTGCACGACGTACGGCGCAGCCTGGACTTCCTGCTCGCGGTGGGTGCCGAGTTGCCGGGGGTGGCCCGGTGAGCCGGGTCGGTCAGGCCGGGTTCTCGTCGGCGGCACCGGGATCGACGGTGTGGCGCAACACCCGGCCGGTCACGGTCGGATTGATCGGCGCGGGTGTCATGGGCGCCGACCACGCCCGGCTGCTCAGCGGGTCGGTCTCCGGCGCGCGACTCGGCGGGGTCTGCGACGTCGACGAGACCCGGGCCCGCCGGGTGGTGGAGGCGACCGGCGCCCGGGTGCTGCCCGACCCGTTCGCGCTGATCGCCGACGACGACATCGACGCCGTGCTGGTCGCCTCGTCGGACCCGACCCACGAGGCGTACGTGCTGGCCGCCATCGCCGTCGGCAAGCCGGTGCTCTGCGAGAAGCCGCTCGCCCCGACGGTGGACGGCTGCCAACGGATCATCGACGCCGAGACCGCGTACGGCAGCCGGCTGGTCACCGTGGGCTTCATGCGCCGCTACGACCCCGGGTACGTGGAGCTGAAGCAGGCGCTGGACGACGGTGTGATCGGCGCACCGCTGGTGCTGCACTGTGTGCACCGCAACCCGGCCAACAGCCCCGGCCAGCCGAGCGCCGCGGTGATCACCAACTCGGCGGTGCACGAGCTGGACGTCAGCCGGTGGCTGCTGGGGGAGGAGATCGTCGAGGCGACCGTGCACACCCCCCGGCCGGCGGCCGCGGCGGGCGGCACCGCCGACCCCCAGCTGCTGGTCCTGCGGACCGCCTCGGGTGCCCTGGTGGACATCGAGGTCTTCGTCAACGCCGGGTACGGCTACGAGGTGCGGTGCGAGCTGGTCGGCGAGTCGGGGACGGTGGAGCTGGGTATGCCGTCGCCGACCGTGCAGCGGCGTGCGGGCGTCATCGCCCGGCCGCTGGCGATGGACTGGCGGCCCCGGTTCGCCGAGGCGTACCGGCGCGAACTGCAGGACTGGGTCGACAGCGTACGGCTGGCGGCACCGGCGGCGTTCTCGCCCGCCGCGACGGCCTGGGACGGCTTCGCCGCCACCTACCTGGCGCAGGCCTGCGTCCGGGCACTCGAGACCGGGGCGCCGGTCACCATCGACCTGCCGAGCCGCCCCAAGCTGTACGAGCCGTAACCGGTGCCGCCCCCGCACCGGCCCCGGTCGTACGCCGTCCCCCGATCCCGCTGGAGTGATCACTGATGCCCGAGCGCGCCACCACACCGCACCCCCGACCCGTGAACCGCCGGAGCCTGCTGCGCCACACCGCCGCCGTCTCCGCCGGACTGCTCGGCGGGCCGACGGTCCTGTCCTGGCTCGCCGGTCCCGCGGTGGCCGCCGCGGCGAAGGCGTTCGTCGACGACTACCGGACCAACACCACCGCCAACCTCACCGCCGACACCAACGCCGCGGTGCGCATCCTCTCCGGGGTGCAGCGGCTGTGGCAGACCGGACCCACCTGGAACACCGGCGTGCCGCTGGCGCCCGAGGTGCTGCGGGCCAACGTGCGCTACTGCGCGGCGGTGACCGCGGCGCGCACCGAGGCGCAGGCCGCCCGGGCGTTCATCTGCGACCGCCAGCACCAGAGCTACGCGGTGATCGCCGGTCTCGGTGCGCTGGCCGACGTGTACAAGGCCGGCGCGCTCGCGGTCACCAGCATCACCGAGGCGCCGACCGGCACCCCGCCGACCACGATCAGCGACGCGGTGCCGCCGGGCGCGCCGCCCAATTCCGCGATCGGCGCCGGCTCGCCCACCTCGGCGCTGGGCGCGGTCGTGACCCTGGTGAACACCGTGCGCGGCCCGTTCGCCTCCAGCAACCCCAGCAAGTTCGCCGTGCAGTACCCGCGCCCCTGGCGGATGACCGAGGACAGCGAGGTCGTCGACACCGGCGAGGTCGACGACCTCGGCTACCCGATCTACCGCAGCGACGTCGTCGTCGCGCCGCAGCTGCTGCGCCAGCGCAGTCGCACCCCCGCCGACGACGGTGGCTTCCCCAGCGGGCACACCAACGCGCTGCACCTGGCCGCCCTGGCGTTCGCCTACGCCGTACCCGAACGCTTTCAGGAGCTGGTGACCTGCGCGTTCGATCTGTCCGACACCCGGATCACCGCCGGCATGCACTCGCCGCTGGACGTGGTGGGCGGCCGGGTGCTGGCCACCGCGCTGGCCGCCGCCGCCCTCAACGACCCGGCCAACGCCGAGCTGAAGGTGGCCGCGCGGGAGCAGGCCGCCGCGTACCTGCGGGCGCAGACCGGCACCACGGCCGACACCCTCCTCCGGTACGCGCACCGCGCCGACGCAAGCGTCGACCCGTACGCCGACCGGGCGGCGAACCAACGGCTGGTCACCCCGAAGCTCACCTACGTCCTGCCCCGGCAGGGCCGCGACGCGCCGCTGACCGTGCCCAAGGGCGCCGAGGTCCTGCTCGAGACCCGCCAGCCGTACCTGACCGCCGACCAGCGGCGGGCGGTGCTGCGGACCACCGCGCTGCCGGCCGGTTACGCCCTGCTCGACGGGCCGGAGCAGTGGGGCCGGCTCAACCTGTTCGCCGCGGCCGACGGCTACGGCGCGTTCGAGGACGACGTCGAGGTCACCCTGGACTCGGCCCGCGGCGGCTTCCACGCCACCGACACCTGGCGCAACGACATCGACGGCCCGGGTGGGCTCATCCTGCGCGGCACCGGAACCCTCGGCCTGACCGGCGCGAACCGGTTCCGCGGCGGTGTGCGGGTGCTGGGCGGCACCCTGGCCGCCGGCTCGCCGGACGCGCTGGGCACCGGCGACGTCGAGGTCCGCGCGGGCACGCTGCGGCTGGCCCAGCCCGCCGCGCTGCACGGCGACTACCGCCAGCGCGGCGGGGTCCTCGCCGTGGTGGGGCGGCGCGGCGGGCGGGCCGCGCTGACCGTCGCCGGCACGGCCCAGATCGGTCGGGGTGCCAGCCTGGAGGTGACCGTCGAGGGCGACGCGCACCTCGTCCCGGTGCTGCGGGCCGCCCGGGTGGTGGGCTGCTTCGACACCGTCACGGTACGCACCCCCGGATACCGCGCCGAGCCGGTCTACACCCGCACCTCCGTACTCGTCCGCGTGCGGCGCGGCTGAACCCGGCGACCTTCCGACCATGGTGCTCATCCCCGGATGCGCCGACCAGCCCACCGTCGTGCTGGTCGGCGCGCACGGCTACGGCCGTGGCCACCTGGAGCGGCTGGCGTGCCTGCACGCGGCCGGGCGGCTGCGCCTGGTCGGGGTGGCCGACCCGCGTCCGCTCGACGCCGCGCAACGCGCGCTGGCCGGTGCCGCCGTGCACCACGGCGACGCCGCCGCGCTCATCACCGCCGTCGAACCGGACCTGGTCGTGATCTCCACACCGGTGCACACCCATGTGGACCTCGCGCTGCTGGCCCTGCGGGCCGGCGCGCACGTCCTGCTGGAGAAGCCGCCGGCGCCCACCCTGGACGGTCTCGGCCGGCTGCTCGCGGCCCAGCGTGACACCGGCCGGGTCTGCCAGGTCGGTTTCCAGGCATTCGGCTCCGCCGCCGTCGGTGAACTGACCCGGCAGATCCGCGCCGGCGTGCTCGGCCGGGTACGCCACATCGGGGTCACCGGGCTCTGGTGGCGCGACGACGGGTACTGGTCGCGGTCGACGTGGGCGGGACGCCGATGGCTGGACGGCCGTAGCGTCAACGACGGCGCCCTGACCAACCCGTTCGCGCACGGGGTCGCCCTGGCGCTGCGGCTGGACGGCTCCGGCGGCGACCAGCCGGTCGGCGAGGTCGAGCTGGACACCTACCGGACCCGGGCGGCGCAGGCGCACGACACCGCCAGCGCCCGGGTCCGCACCGCCCTCGGCACCCCGGTCACGATCGCCGTCACGCTCTGCGCGCCGCAGCCCGTCGAGCCGGTCATCGAGGTGTTCGGCAGCGCCGGCACCGCCGTGCTGCACTACACCGAGGACCGGTTGCGCACCCCGGCCGGCGACAGTACGCATCCCCGCACGGACCTGCTGGAGAACCTGCTCGACCACCTCGCCGATTCGCAGGTGCCGCTGCTGGTCCCGCTGGCGGACACCCTGGCCTTCACCCAGGTCGCCGAGGCGGTCCACCGTGGTCCGGCGCCGGTGCCGGTCGGGCAGGAGTCCCTGGCCGACCTGCCGGCGCTGACCCGACGGGCGGCCCGGACCGGTCGGCTGTACCACGAACTCGGCGTGGACTGGGCCCGCGCCGAGCCGTTCCGGTGGACCCCACCACCGCAGCCACCCACCGGGTGACCATGAGGCAACCACCCTCCGGGTGACCAGGATCGGCGACCACGAAGGACAGCACATGCGCATCAGCCAGATCGAGGGCACCGACCTGTTCCTCGGCCCCGAGGACGCGCCACGGCAGGTGGTCCGGGTCACCCTCACCGCCGACAACCCGAGTCCACCGGCCCGGGTACGGGTCGAGGGGCCCACCGTCCGCACCCCGGAACCGGCCGTCACCGGACCGCTGACCGCCGGGGAACCGGTGACGGTGGAGGTCGGCGTACACGTCGCCGCCCCGGCCCCGGAGGGTTCCCGGCACCGGATCACGGCGGTGGCGGAGACCGCCACCGACCGGGTCAGCGCCGACGGCGACCTGCGCGCCGCCGCCACCGGCTGGACCGTGTGGATGGTCTCGCACTTCCACTACGACCCGGTCTGGTGGAACACCCAGCGTGGCTTCACCGAACTGTGGCAGCAGTTGCCCGACGTGCCCGGCGCCGACCGGCTGCGACCGCCGTTCGTCCGGACCGCCTTCGACCTGGTGCGGGCCCACCTCGACGCCGCCCGCCACGACGACGACTACCGGTTCGTGCTCGCCGAGGTCGACTATCTGCAGCCGTACTGGAACGTCTTCGTCGACGACCGGGCGGACCTGCGCCGGATGCTGCGCGACGGCCGGATCGAACTGGTCGGCGGCATGTACAACGAGCCCAACACCAACCTGACCCACCCCGAGTCGACCATCCGCAACGCGGTGCACGGCATCGGCTACCAGCGCGACGTGCTGGGCGGCGACCCGGCCAGCGCCTGGATGCTCGACGTGTTCGGCCACGACCCGTCCTTCCCCGGCCTGATGGCCGACGCCGGGCTCACCTCCAGCGTGTGGGCGCGCGGCCCGTTCCACCAGGTCGGGGCCAAGCGGCACACCGGCGACATCACCCGGATGCAGTTTCCCAGCGAGTTCGAGTGGGTGTCGCCCACCGGCCGTGGTCTGCTCACCGCGTACCTGGCCAACCACTACGTGGCCGGCTGGGACATGGAACGCAAGGAGACCCTCGACGAGGCGATGGCCGAGGCGTACGCCCAGTACCGGGAGCTGCGCAAGGTCGCCGCCACCCGCAACGTGCTGCTCCCGGTGGGTCACGACCACAACATCCCGTCCCGGTGGTGCACCGAGATCCACCGCGCCTGGCCCCGCCGCTACCAGTGGCCCCGATTCCGGATGGGGCTGCCCCGTGACTTCTTCGCCGCGGTCCGCGCCGAACTGGCCGGTGGTTCCCGCCCCGACGGCCGGCCGGTCTCCTCGCAGACCCGGGACATGAACCCGGTCTACACCGGCAAGGACGTCTCCTACACCGACACCAAGCAGGCGCAACGCGCCGCCGAGACGCTGCTGCTGGACGCCGAACGCCTCGCCACCCTGGCGCTGCTGCTCGGCGACCGTTATCCGAGCGAGGCGCTGGACAAGGCGTGGCGGCTGCTCGCCTACGGCGCCCACCACGACGCCATCACCGGCACCGAGTCCGACCAGGTCTACCTCGACCTGCTGGCCGGCTGGCGGGAGGCGTACGAGCTGGGCGACGCCGCCTGGCGGGGGGCCGCCGGTGTGCTCGCGGCCCACGCCGACACCGCCGGCGACGGCCGCGCCGTGCTGGTGGCCAACTCGCTGTCCTGGGCCCGGGACGGGATCACCCGGATCGGGCTGCGCTATCCCGCACCCGGCCCGTCCGGGGTGGTGGTCCGCGACGACGACGGTGCGCATCTGCCCACGGTGGCCGAGGGGGTGTCGTACCACGACGACGGCAGCATCGCGGAGATCGACCTGTCGGTCCCGGTCCGCGAGGTGCCGGCGTTGGGTTACCGGGTGCTGCGGGTGGCCGACGCCGGGACGGCACGGCCGGTCACCGGCTGGACGGCCGCTGCCGGATCCCACTCGATCAGCAACGCCGTCTTCCGGATCGACGTCGATCCGCGCCGCGGCGGCGGGCTCAGCCGCATCCTCGACCGGCGCAGCGGCCGGGAGTTGCTGCGCCCGGACGGGCTCGGCGGCGAACTGGTCGTCCAGGACGAGTACCCGGAGCACCCGCACCACGGTGAAGGCCCGTGGCACCTGCTGCCGACCGGGCCGGGCCGCGCCTTCGGTCCCGCCGAGGTACGGGTCGAGCAGAGCGCCGCCGGCAGCCGGCTGGTCACCGTCGCCACCCTCGACGACCTGCGGGTCACCCGCGAGGTCATCCTCTGGCACGACGTCGAACGGATCGACTTCCGTACCCACGTCGACGGATCCATCGGCCGGGACCGACTGCTGCGGGTCCGCTTCGACCTCGCCCTGCCCGGCGCCCTGCCTGTCGCGGAGGTCGGCTTCGCGGCCATCGGTCGCCCGTTCGGGTTCCCCGAGACCGACACCGCGCAGCACCTCTGGACCCTGGACAACCCGGCACACACCTGGGCCGGCCTGTCGTCGACGGCCCGCATCCGGCTGCACGACGCCGACGGCGGCGTCCACCAGCACGCCATCGGCGTCGCCGAGCTCGTCGCCGACGACCACCCGGAGCACACCGCGCGGGTACGCGGGCTGCTCACCGCGCTGGCCCGGCAGGGCGTCACCGCCAGCCGCACCTACCCGGACGGGCCGCGCTACGGGGCGCTGGACGCCGACTCGAACCTGCCCGACGTGCGGATCGTGCTCGGCGCGCAGAACCGGTTCGCCGAGGCCGTCCTCGCGGCAGCCGGTGACGCCTACCGTGCCGTGTTGGCCGCGACCGGACGGGTGTTCGTCCCGGCCGCCCGGCCCCGCCCGCAGGTGTGGGTGCCGGGCGCGGACCTGCGTGCTCCGCGCGACCTGCCGGTGCTCATCGTCGCCGCCGCCGACCTCGGCCAGGCCGTCGACACCCTCACCGAGGATCTCGACGACGCGACGATCGAGGTACGGCAACCGGCGCAACTGGCCGGCGCCGACGATCCGCTCACCGACTACTCGGTGGCCCTGGTCAACCACGGCACCCCCAGCTACGTGGCGCACCACGACGGCACGCTGCACCTGTCGCTGATGCGGGCCTGCACCGGCTGGCCGAGCGGAGTCTGGATCGACGGTCCTCGCCGTGGCACGCCCGACGGGGCCGGGTTCGCCCTGCAACACTGGAGCCACACCTTCCGGTACAGCCTGCTCGCCGGCCCCGGCGACTGGCGGCGGGCCGGCTTCGTGCGGGCCGCCCAGGAACTGAACCACCGGCTGCGGGCCGAGAGCGTTCCGGCGGCACCCGGCCCGTTGCCCCGGTCGGCCAGCCTCGGCTCGGTCGAACCCGACACCGTCATCCTCTCCGCGCTCAAGCCCCGCGGCAATCCGGTCGCCGCCGGCCAACCCGGTGCCGTCGATGCGGCGAACGGCATCACCCTGCGCCTCTACGAGTCGGCCGGATCACCGACACCGGCCCGGGTCCGGCTGCGCGGCGGGCTGTGCGACCCGACCGTCATCGACGTGGTCGAACAGGGTCCCGTCGGGTCGGCGCAGCAGCCGTCGGTCGGCTGCGACGGCGACGACCTCACCGTCGAGCTGAGCGCGACCGACGTGGTCACCGTGGCGGCGCTGCCGGTCGGCTCCGGCTCGGCCCGGGTGGATCCGGCCACGCGCAGCGAACCGGTCACCGAGGTGGTGCAGCCGGTCTTCACCCGCTACTGGTTGCACAACAAGGGGCCCGCGCCGGTGGGCAACCTTCCCGTCAGCGTGCACGTGCACCCCACCACGGCCGTGCTGCCGGGCAACGGGGCGACGGCCCCGCTGCGGGTCACCGTGGGTTCCGCGACCGTCGCCGCTGCCGGGTCGGTCGACCTCGACGTGCCCGCGGGCCTGGCGGTCACCCCGGCCGGCCCGTACCGCTACACCCTCGAACCCGGTGAGTACCAGCACGTCGACCTGCACGTCACCGCGCCCGACGCCCGGCCCGGGCGGTACTTCCTGGCCGCGCGGATCCGCGACGGGCTGGGCCAGGTCCTCGAGGACGTCCTGACCGTCACCGTGGGCACGGAACTCCAGGACTCCCCGGCGTCGGGGGAACCGCCGACCGACCTCGACGCGGTGCTGGAACCGGTCGAGCTGGCGGTGACACCGGGGGTCAGCAGGACGCTCACCCTGCGGCTGCACAACCGTGCCGCCGGTCCGGTCCGTGGCGAGGCCCAGCTGCTCAGCCCGTACGGCACCTGGGGCGAGCCGGGCGACGACCTGGCGACCGTCCCCTGGACCCAGGGGTTCGCGCTGCCGGCGGGGGGCAGCGGCACGCTCGACTTCACGGTGCGCGCGCCGGCCGGCGCGCGCACCGGTGGCCGGTGGTGGGCCTTGGCCAGGATCACCAGCTTCGGTCAGGTCTGCTACACCCCGACCGTCGCCCTGACCGTCGCGTCGGGCATCCCGCCGGAGCCGGACGGCCGGTCCTGAGCAGCGACACCCCCGCCCCGTCGGGTCACCCGGGCAGCAGCCGCGCCAGGCCGCGACCGAGGCGGGCGCGGGGGTCGCGCAGGGACGGGCTCTGCCGCACGAACAGGTGGCCCTGACGTACCCGGTGCTGCCACCGGGTACGGTCCCGGTGCCGCCAGACGTGCAGGTCGACCACGGCGTCGCCCACGCGCAGCCCGCGCAGACGCAGCTCGGGCAGCCAGTCGGGCAGATGGGGGTCGAGCAGCAGCAGGTGGGCGGGGGCGAACGGGCGCAGGCTGAGCAGTGCCTGAACCATCAGCACCACGGCGCTCGCGGACCAGGACTGCGGGGCGTTGGCCTTCGGGTAGACGCCCGGATGCGGGTGGTCGGCGTCGCGGGCCAGCCCACCGACGGCCTCCGGGACACGGTGGGCGGGGAACAGTTCGGCGAGGTCGAAGAAGCCACGGGCGAGGCGGTGCAGCTCCGGCCAGCAACCGTAGCGGCTGAAGCCGGCGGCGATGCTCGCCTGCTCGACGGCCCAGACGCTGCCGAGGTGGTAGCTGAACGGGTGGTAGGCGGGATTGTCGGTGCTCAGGGTGCGGATGCCCCAACCGGAGAACATGTCGGGTCGCATGAGCCGCCGCGCCACCCACTGCCCCTGCTGCCCGGTGGCGACGGCGGCGAGCAGCAGGTGTCCGGCGTTGCTCGACACGACCCGCAGCAGTTGGCCGTCCGGGCCCAGCCCGAGGGCGTACCCGTCGAGGTCGTCGAGCCAGAGCCGCTGGTTGATGCGCCGCCGCAGGCGGGCGGCCTGGCCCAGCAGCCGGACGGCGTGGACCCGGTCGCCGGCGGCGACGAGGACGGGGACGATGTTGCGCAGCGCGCCGTACCAGTAGGCCTGCAACTCGCAGGTGGCGATCGGGTCCTTCTGTTCGCGGCCGTCGGCGTCCACGATGGCGTCCGGGGCGTCCTTCCAGCCCTGGTGGCACACTCCCCGCGGGGCGCGTTGCCGGTATTCGAGCAGCCCGTCGCGGTCGAGGTCACCGTAGCGGTCCAGCCAGGTCAGGGCGCGTCGCGCCGCGGGAAGCAGTTCGAGCGCGGTGGCGGTGTCCCCGGTCCACGCGTGGTACTGCCCCAGCATCGCGACGTAGTCCACGGGCGTGGCGTAGTCGCCGTAGTAGCGGTTGAACGGGTCCTCGCCGAGCACCGAGGAGGGCGGATCACCGGCCTGGTGGATCATGGCACCGGGTTCCTCGTCGCGCCAGTCGTCGATCCGGGTGCCCTGAAGGGCGGCGTTGGCCCGCAGCGCGTCGCGCAGCGGGCTGCGCAGGGCGAGCAGGGCCTGCCAACCGGTGGTCAGCGTGTCACGGCCGAAGAACTGGTCGTACAGCGGGATTCCGGCGACCAGCGCCGTCGGTCCCTCCGGCCGACCGAGGGGCAGACTGGCCAGATCCTGGATCGCGGTGTCCCAGGTCCGCTGCACACCGGGGTCGGCGACCCGCAACTCGGGCAGGTCGTCGCCGAGGCGTTCGGCGACGACGTCGGCCGGCGGGCCGACGGTGAACCGCCCCGGGCCGGGGGTGTGCTCCCGGCCGTCGAGGATTCCGGCCACGCTGATCTCCACCCGGCGGCGGTCTCGTGCGGGCACCGACAGCGACACCAGCAGGGCGTCGTCGTGCCAGTCGCTGTCCGCCTCGGTCTCCAGCCGCACCCGTACGGCACGTTTCAGGTACGGGTGGTCGAGGCGAAAACAGACCTGCCGGCGCGCCGGATCCCACTCGACGGCGGTACCGCCGAGGCGCTGCGGGTGGCCGTCGTCGGCCTCGGCGGGGCCGCTGAAGTCCGCCGCCAGGTGCAGCCCGAGGGTCAGCGACCGGTCGTGGTGGCTGTGGTTGACGATGTCGGCGCGCAGCCGCAGGCCGTTGTCGAGGAACGCCGCGAGTTCGAGGTGGACGGCGCTGGCCTCGCGGTAGACGTCGTTCTCGTGTCGAGCGGTGGCGTCGGGCGCCTCGGCGTAGGACAGCATGGCGTCGGGGCCGACGTCGCTGACCGCGAACGGCGCCACCGGGTGTCCGTCGATGCTCCAGGTGAGCCGGGACAGCAGGCGGCTGTTGTGGACGTACAGGCCCTCGGCGCCCTCGCCGGTCACCAGCCCGAGCGGGTTGGTGACCAGCATGGTCTGCGCTCGGTAGACGAACCGCTGGTGGGGGCGGGTGCGTAGCTCCACGCCGGTCACCGTCCTCGCCGGCGCAGGGCGGTCACGGCGAGCACCGTGGCGCCGGCGGCCAGGGCGCGCAGGCGGTGCGGATGCTGTTCGAGGAGGGTGGTGTAGAGGCTGGTGGACTTGACGCGTTGCCCGAACGCCCCGTCGGTGTCGCCGGGGCCGACGCTGGGGGCGAACAGGTTGTCGACACCGTCGTCGGGGCGGCCGGAGTGCTGTTTGTCCACCACCCGGCCGACCGTGAGCAGCAGGGTGCCGGCCAGTCGGGGTGCCGCCCGGTGGACCAGTTCGAGCAGTTTCGCGCCGCCGCCGACCAGCATCCGCGGCTGCGGGTGGACGATGGCGTGCCGCACCGCCTCGGCGACCACCCGGGGTTGGTAGATCGGTGGGATCGGCTGCGGCAGCACCCCGAGTCTGGACCGGGCGTGCTGGAACAGCGGGGTGTTGACCGATGACGGCAGCAGGGTGCTGACGGTGATCGGGCTGCCCTCGTGGCGCAGTTCCATCCGCAGCGACTCGGCGAAGCCGAGGACGCCGTGCTTGGCGGCCACGTACGCCGCCTGGAGCGGCACCGCCTGCACGGACAGGCCGCTGGCCACGTTGACGATGCCGCCCTGGCCCTGGGCGCGCATCTGGTCGAGGGCGGCCTTCATCCCGTACACCTGCCCGAGCAGGATCACCTGGATCGCCCGGGTGATCTCCTCGGACGTCAGGCGGTGGACGGGGCCGTAGAGGGAGGTGGCCGCGCAGTTGACCCAGGTGTCGATCCGCCCGAACCGCCGCACGGCGGTGGTGGCGAGCCGGCGCACCTGGTCCCATTCGGCGACGTCGGTGGGGCAGACCAGGGCGGTGCCGCCCAGGCGGGTCACCTCGTCGTACAGGGTGTCCAGCGCCGCGGTGTTCCGGGCGGCCAGCACCACCGTGGCGTGCTGCTCGGCGAGCAGCAGTGCGGTCTCCCGGCCGATCCCGGACGACGCGCCGGTGATGACCACGACCTGCTCGGGCAGTGAGCGGGGCACGAGCACTTCCTTCCTGGCTCATGGTGGCCGGTGGTCCGCGCGGGTGACTTCCCCGCTGCTGCTCGGACACACCAACGAGCCGGGGAAGGACCGCGCGGGTTACTACCAGGTCCTTGACGTGGGCAGATGTGGTGGTTAACACTCTCGCAACCACTGCGTCACAGAGGCGAGGCACTGTGGCGGCCGCTGGGGGGGGGGGGGCCACGTGACGGTGTGCCCCGCCTCGGCGCGGCATCCCTGCTCGTCCTAGAGAAGGGGCGACATGCTCCCCAGATTGTGATTGTTAGCGCTAACATCGCATCGACGGGTCAGTTCCCGTCTTCTGCCCGTCAGCGCCATCGCCACCCCGCGCCATCGCCGCGTCGCCGGTCTTCGTGCCGCCCTGTCCCTGGCTCTGGTCGCCGGCGGGCTGTCGCCACCGCACCGGCACAGGCGGCGGAGGTCACCAACGGCCTCGTGCTGCGGTACAAGCTCGACGAGACCTCCGGTACGGTCGCCGTCGACTCCTCCGGCAACGGCCGCAACGGCACGGTCAGCGGCACCGCCACGTGGGGCGGCACCGAAGGGCTGGCCTTCGACGGCAGCAGCACGTACATCCAGGCGCCGAACAACATCATGGCGGGGTTGAACTCGATCAGCGTCGCGTTCGACGTCTGCGTCGACACCACCCAGGGCACGCCGTACTTCCTGTACGGGTTCGGCAACGTCAGCGGAACCCGGGGCAACGGCTACCTGTTCACCACCGGCGACGAGTTCCGTACCGCGATCTCCAACTCGTACTGGGTGGGGGAGCAGAGCACCCGGCCGTCGCCCTCGCGTAACCTGGCCCGCGGCGTGTGGAAGCACGTCACGTACACCCAGACCGGCAGCACCGGCATCCTGTACGAGGACGGCGTGGAGGTCGGCCGCAACACCTCCGTGACGCTCACCCCCGGCTCCATCGGCAACGGCACCACCACCGCCGACTACATCGGCCGTTCCTTGTACTCGGCCGACAAGCTCTTCAAGGGCAAGATGCGCGACTTCCGCGTCTACAACCGGGCCCTGAGCGCGGCCGAGGTGGCGCAGGTCGCCCAGTCCGCCGACCAGCAGACCGCGGACGCCGCCGCGGCGGCGCTCGTGGTGCGCAACATCAACGACGTACGCGGGAACCTGACCCTGCCCACCACCGGCGCCGACGGCACCACGGTGAGCTGGTCGTCGAGCAACCCGCAGGTCATCACCACCACCGGCGAGGTCAACCGGCCGGCCACCGGCGCGGCGAGCGCCACGGTGACGTTGACCGCGACGGTGACGAAGAACGCGGCGATCTCCACCCGGACCTTCACCGCGACGGTGCCCCCGCGGCCGGCCGTCGAGCCGTTCAAGGGCTACCTGTTCAGCTACTTCGCCCCGACCGAGCAGGTCTACTTCGGGCTCAGCGAGGGCAACGACCCGCTCAACTACCGGCAGTTGAACAACGGCAACCCGGTGCTGGTCTCCTCCCTCGGCGAGCAGGGTGCCCGGGACCCGTACATCGTCCGCTCGCCCGAGGGCGACAAGTTCTACCAGATCGCCACCGACCTGAGGATCGGCAGCACCAACTGGGACGCCGCGCAGCGCACCGGCAGCAAGTCGATCCTGGTCTGGGAGTCGACCGACCTGGTGAACTGGAGCCCGCCCCGGCTGGTGAAGATCTCGCCGGACACCGCGGGCAACACCTGGGCGCCGGAGGCGTACTGGGACGACACGATCGGCGCGTACGTGGTCATCTGGGCCTCGAAGATCTACGCCGAGAGCGACCCGAACCACACCGCGAACACCTACAACAAGATGATGTACGCGACCACCCGCGACTTCTACACCTTCAGCGAGCCGAAGATCTGGGTGGACCCGGGCTACTCGGTGATCGACTCGACCGTGCTCAAGCACAACGGCAGCTACTACCGGTTCACCAAGGACGAGCGCAACAACACCTCGTCCACGCCGTGTAGCAAGTTCATTCTCGAAGAGAAGTCGACCACGCTGCGCAACCTCAGCTGGAGCTTCGTCAAGGACTGCATCGGCCGGCCGTCGATCGCGGCGGGCGAGGGGCCGCTGGTGTTCAAGTCGAACACCGAGGACAAGTGGTACCTGTTCATCGACGAGTTCGTCGGCCGCGGCTACGTTCCGTTCGAGTCCACCGATCCCACCTCCGGGAACTGGACGATGTCGACCAACTACTCGATGCCCGGCAAACCGCGTCACGGCACGGTGCTGCCGGTGACGGCGGCCGAGTACAACCGCCTGCTGAGCGCGTACCAGCCGAACCAGGCGGCGGTGAGCGCGCAGAACGTGTCGGCGACCACCGGGGTCAACCAGGCGCCGGTCCTGCCGGCCACGGTCCCGGCGACCCTCGCCGACGGCTCGACCGGCGCGACCCAGGTGACCTGGGACGCGGTGCCGGCCTCGGCGTACGCGCAGGTCGGCACGTTCACCGTGCAGGGCACCCCGATTGGCAACGCCAACCTGCGGGTCACCGCGACCGTGACCGTGCAGTCCCAGCCGGTGTCGCACCTGCTGCTGCACTACAAGTTCGACGAGAGCAGCGGCACCGTCGTCCAGGACTCGTCGGGGCGCGGGTTCAACGGCACGTACAACCGGACCCCGGCGTGGGGGACCGGCGTGCAGGGCGGCTCGTTCAAGATGGCCGGTGGCGCGGGCAACTCCAGCACGGCGCCGTACGTCACCATCCCCAACGGCGTGCTCAACGGGGTCGGCAGCACCACCGTGTCGTACTGGGTGAAGTGGAACGCCTCGACCACGATCAACCAGTGGATCTGCGCGCTGGGAGCGGACACCACCCGGTATCTGTTCACCACACCCCGTAACAACGCCGGACTGCTGCGCACGGCGGTCACCACAGACGGCAACCGGGGCGAGTACTCCCTGGTGCACAACGCGGCGTTGCCGGGTGACAGTTGGCAGAACGTCGCGGTGACCATCGACGCGGTCAGCAGGACCATGACGGTGTATCTCAACGGCACCGCGATCGCCACGGCAGCCGGAATCGGCATCCAAGGGGCGGACCTGTTCGACCCGACGAAGGGCTTCGGCGGCTACATCGGCAGGTCGCTGTACCCGGCGGACCCGTACTTCTCCGGCGAGGTCGACAACTTCCGGATCTACCGGACGGCCCTGTCGGCGTCCGAGATCGCCGCACTGGCCAGCAGCAACAGCTGAGCGCAGGTCCCTCACCGGGCGGCGGCCCGGCACCGGAAGCACCGGTGCCGGGC
>NZ_SMKF01000013.1 GCF_004348325.1 Micromonospora sp. KC213
CCGTCACCCCGAGGAAACGGACCACCTCCCCGCCATGCCCCTGCTCACCGCCATCGCCGTCGGCCTCGCCCTGCTAAATGCGGCCCCGGCACCGCCCACCCCGACGCCGGGGCCTTCGGCTGCGGTGACGTGGGGAGTGGCGCCGTCGAGCGCGAAGGGCCCGAACGGCCGGCCGGCCTTCACCTACAAGCTTGACCCCGGCACCACCCTGACCGACTACGTCGCGGTCACCAACCACTCGAAGCGCCCGCTCACCCTGAACCTCTACGCCAGCGACGCGTTCACCACCGCACAGGGCGGCTTTGACCTGCTGGCCGGCGGCCAGCAACCCACCGACGTCGGCTCCTGGGTCCGCCTCACCCAACGCAGCGTGACCATCCCGTCGACGTCCCGCCTGAACGTCCCGTTCACCCTGACGGTGCCGCGCAACGCCACGCCGGGCGATCACGCCGGGGGAATCGTCGCCTCACTCGCCGCCACGACAGCGGACGCGCAGGGCAACCAGGTCGCCGTCGACCACCGCGTCGGCGCGCGGATCTACCTGCGAGTGACCGGTGAGCTGCAGCCGGCACTCACCGTCGAAGATCTTCAGGTACGGCACAGCGGCTCGCTCGACCCCCTTGCCGGTGGCACGCTCACCGCCACCTTCACCGTCCGTAACACCGGCAACGTCCGGCTCACCGGGCGGCCCTCGCTCGGGGTGGTTGGCTTGTTCGGCCTCGGTCGGCGTTCCGTGGACGCGGCGACCCTGCCGGAGATCCTGCCCGGCGGTGAACTGACCACGACCGTACGCATGACGAACGTCCCGCCGCTGTTCCGGCTGACCGCGAGCGCTGCCATCGCCCCAGCCGCCGTGGGCGGCCAGGTCCTCGACCCACCGCCAGCAGTCGACACGGCGCGGGTCACCGTCTGGGCGGTGCCCTGGTCGCAGATGGTCCTGCTGGTCCTGCTCGCCCTCGTCGGCTGGGCGCTGATCGCCGCTCGCCGACGGCGGGCGCGACAGATCGCGCGGGCGGTGGCCGCCGCCCGGGAGCAGGGCCGCGCCGAAGCCAGCCGGGAGACCGCACGGACCTCCGGCGACCAGGACGCCGCGGTCCCCGCCACGATCGGTGCGAGCGCCCCGGCCGGTGGCGACGGCGCGACGACGTCCGACCGCCCGACGTCGCAGGCGGATCGTCCCGACCAGGGCCGCAACAACCGACGACCGGACATCGACCACACGGGGAAGGACAAGGAGTGACACGGTCACCCCGTGCCTGTCCCCGGATCGCGTCGGGCGGCGGCAACGCCAACGGCCACGCCGTCGCGATGCGCACGACGACACCACCACGTCGCCTGGGGAGCAAGCAATGACGATAAGAAGCATGCGTGCCGGCGCCGCCGGCCTCGCCTTGGCCGTGCTGGCCGTGACCGCAGGGACGACGCCGGCGGCCGCGGAACCGGCCGGGGTTACCGCTGTCGGTGCGGACCTGGTTTCCCTGGCGCTCGATGGTGAGTCGATGTCGCTGCGCATCCGGGACGCCGCGCAGGTAGCTCGCGGTGTGCCCGGGCATGACCCGGCCGAGGTGATACTCGGCCCGGACGGCGGCCTTGCCGGCCGGGTACCGCCTGGAAAGGCTTTCGCCTTCCTTGGGCCGCCGGGACACCCTGTGTGGTCACTGTCCGCCGGCGACACCGGGTTTCCGGCCCTGGACACCACCGGGGTACGCCGCGGCGCCGTCGTCCACGACACGGTGACCCTCAGTCTGCGCTCGGTCGAAGGGCCGGGAAGGTTCACCGCCTACACACTGGCGGGCATCGAGGAGGCCACTGCGCTGTTCGGCAGCGGCGCGAATGTGACCCGGTCGGTGCAACTGCCGGCGGCAACGCGCACCGGCGGTGTGGTCTGGGCCTTCGACGCCGCCGGCGACTACCGGCTCACGCTGGCCGCATCGGCGGCCCTGCGCTCCGGCAGGACGGTCAGCGCCGAGGCGACGTACCGGGTCCGCGTACCCGCGATCGCCCCGGCCGGGCAGATACTGCCACCGGCTGCGCCGCAGCAGATAACCCGGTCCGAGCAGCCGACGGCGCGGACATTCGCCGCTCCCGCCGCCGAGTCGAAGCCGGCTGCGGCACCGAAACCCGCCGCCGCGCCGGCACCGCTGGCCGCGAAGGCGGCGGCCAGCACCGCGACGGGGGCCCGGCAGGTGATCGCCGACGGGCACGTCGACATGGGCCCGCAGCTCGCGGGGGACGCGTGGACCATCCGGATCAAGGACGACCGCACCAGCCCCGCCGTGTGGCGGGAGATCGCCGACGTGGTCCTGCAGGTCAAGGACAACGCGAAGATCACCGTTCCGGCCGGGGCGGACTTCCTCGGCAAGCCGGGTGACACGGTGTGGCTGCTGCCGCAGTCCCAGCAGGCTGGCATCGTCTGGCCCGGCTGGAACACCCAGCACCCGTCCGTCGTGTCCGGCGTCAAGGGCAACGTCACCTGGACGCTCAAGGGCGTCAACGGGCCGGGCCGGTTCGCTCTCTACCTGACCGGCTCGTTCGGCGAGGCCGACGTGCTGTTCAACTCCGCCAAGGCGTTCCCGCAGCAGCTGAGCGTTCCGCTGAACACCCATGCGCACGGAAACTGGGCGTTCAGCAAGCCCGGCCTCTACCGCCTGGCGGTGCAGATGAGCGGCACCACCACCGGAGGCAGGGCGGTCACCGACACCAAGACGCTCACCATCGCCGTCGGCGACAGCACTGACCCGACCAGCGGCTTCGGACCTGGCAGCGGCTCCGGAGGCGGCGGGGACAAGGACGGCGAGGACCGGGGCGGTGCTGGCCGTCTCCCGCGCACCGGCACCGGTTGGGTGCTGTCGGCCGGCGCGGCCGGCGTGGTTCTCGTCGCCGTCGGGGTGCTGCTGGTGCTGCTCACCCGTCGCCGCCGCGCCGGTCTCGCCGACACCGCAACGGCGAACACGTGAGCCCGCGGGTCGCGCCACGGCTGCGACGGGCAATCCTGCCGCTGCTGATCGTGGGGCTGGTCGCCGGTTGCCGGTCAGAGGTGGCGTTGAGCGCGAACGACGAGCGCCTCCAGGTCATCACGACCACCGGAATTCTGCGAGACCTGGTGAGCAACGTCGGCGGTGACCGGGTAGCGGTCACCTCGTTGGTGCCGGACGGTGCCGACCCGCACAGTTACGAGCCGTCGCTGCGCGACATCCGCGACGTCGTCTACGCCGACGTCGCGTTCAGCAACTACCTGCTGCTGGAAGAGCAGGCCATCATCAAGGCCCTGGATGCGAACCTGCGCGACGGCGTACCGAACATCTCGCTGGCCGAGGGGGCGGTGAAGTACGCGGCGGAGATCATCCCGCTGGTCGAGGACGTGTCGCTGGACGCGATCTGGCTGGGCATGCGGGTACGCGGCACCGGTGCGGCGCAAGGGGCGAACCGCGCTTCGGATGTGTTGCTCAGCGCAACCTCGGCTGACGGTCCGGGTGATGTGGTCGCGTACCTGACCGAGTCGTTCGGCAACCCGTCGTTCTACGTCGACTCCACCGACGGGTTCAATCCCGCCAACGGCTTCCGCGACGACACCGCCACGCTGCCGCCCGACGCGCACACGCACATGAGCTGGGCGTTCACCAAACCAGGTGTCTACCGGCTGACCATGCGGGCGCAACTGTCCGTCGACCCGCAGTCGCCGCCGGTCCCGATGGGCGAGCAAGTGTTCACGTTCGCCGTCGGGGTGGATCCGCACTCGGTGCCGGGCATGGCCGGAGCGGCGGTGCTGAATTCGGGGCACGCCGACCTCACCGTCGACCTCGACCAACGGCGGCTCTACCTGTTCGCCGACCCCGAGGGCAGCGGCGAGGCGAACCAGCGGGTCTACGACCCCGCCCGCACCGTCATCGAGGTACCGAGCAAGGCGCTGCTCGAGGTGCCCGGCGACCGGAAGTTCCGGTTCCTCGGCCGGCCCGGTACCCAGGTGTACCAGCTTCCGCAGGCGGTCCTCGGCAAGCACGTGCACGGCGAGATCGACCCGCACCTGTGGCAGAACGTCCGCAACGCCATCTCCTACACCGAGCTCATCCGCGACACCCTCATCGGGGCCGATCCCCAGGGCGCGCCGGCCTACCGGGCTAACGCCTCGGCCTACATCCGGGAACTGGAAAAGCTCGACACCTACGTGCGGGACACCATCGCCCGGATTCCGCCCTCGCGACGGCACCTGGTCACCACGCATGACGCGTTCGGCTACCTGGGGCAGGCGTACGGCGTCCAGATCTCCGGGTTCGTCACCCCGAACCCTGCCGCCGAGCCGAGCCTTGCCGACCGCCGCCGGCTCACCGAGACGATCCGCAACCTCAAGATCCCCGCGGTGTTCCTGGAGCCGAACCTGGCGGCCCGCTCCACCACCCTCAACGAAGTCGCCCGGGAGGAAGGGCTGCGCGTGTGTGCGATCTACGGCGACACCCTCGACCGCGACATCACCAGCTACGCGCAGATGATGCGGTTCAACGCCGAATCGCTGCACGACTGCCTGACCACCGACAAGCAGGGGAGAAACCAGTGACGGCAGGACGGGCGCGACACCGCACCCGCGCATCCGGAATGATCGCGCGCTGCGCGCTGACGATGCTGATTTTGCTGACCACGGCACAGACTGCCGCGACGGCGAAGGAGCCTACTCCGGGCCTCAGCCAGTCGATCGCCGCCGACCAGCCTCTCACTACCGGCCGGGCGGAACTCTCCGCCGGACACGTCGACATCGGCCCCCGCTACGTCGACAACCAGTGGACGCTGCTGATCCACGACGGCACGCAGGCACGGCCGGTGTGGCGCAACCCCGACGAGACCGTCCTGCGGGTCTCCGACGCCGCGCTACAGACTGTTCCGGACGACCCGGCGTACGCCTTCCTCGGCGTCGACGCCGGCAAACGGGTGTACGTGGTGCCGCAGGTGCAGAACCCCGACGTCGTGTGGCTCGGCTGGAACACCCAGGACCCCCGGGTGATGCAGAGCATCGACCGTGGGGTCACCCTGACCCTGCTCGGCGTGCGCGGACCGGGGACCCTCACGACGTATCTGCAGTCGGGTAACTTCGCCGCGCCCCAGCCGCTGTGGCGCTCCACCGAGTCGAAGGCGCAGCCCTTCTGGGCCGAGGTCAACACCCACACCCACGCCAACTGGGTCTTCACCGCCCCTGGGGTCTACCTGATCGCGGTGCAAGTGTCCGCTGACCTGGTCGGCGGCGAGACGGTGTCGGCGACACGCACGCTGCGCTTCGCTGTGGGAGACGCCACCAGCGCCGACGAGGCGTACGCCGCCACCGCGGACATCCCCGCGCCGGCGGGTCAGGCATCGCCCGCCGGTGACCGGGCCGAGGCCGGCGAACCGGCCGGTGAGTCCAGGACCGTGCTGCTCGTCGCGTTGGTGGCAATAGCAGCCCTGCTCGCCACCGGCCTGGTGCTTCTGCTGCTGCGCGGACGAGGCGCGAAACGGCGGGCCGAGCGAGAACGCCTGACCTCGCTGTCCGGAGGTGACCGTTGAGAGCGCTGGAGGTTGATCAGCTGGACGTGGACCTCGGCGGCCGGCCGGTCCTGCGGGACATATGCCTGCACCTGGATCGGGGCGAGCTGGTCGGATTGCTCGGTCCGAACGGCGCCGGGAAGACCACCCTGCTGCGCGCCATCCTGGCACTGACCCGCACCCGCGCCGGCCGGGTGCTGGTGGAGGGCAAGCCGTCGCGTCCCGGCCGATCCGAGATCGGCTACGTCCCCCAGCGCCACGAGTTCACCTGGGACTTCCCGATCTCTGTCGAGCACGCCGTGATGAGTGGCCGAACCGGCCGCCTGGGTCTGCTCCGCCGCCCCGGCGTCGCCGACTGGCGGGCAGTCGGCGACGCCCTGGACCGGGTACACCTCACGGAGCTGCGCCGCCGACCGGTCGGTGAGCTGTCCGGTGGGCAACGCCAACGCGTCCTGGTCGCCCGGGCCCTCGCCCTCGCGCCGCGCATCCTGCTGCTCGACGAGCCCTTCACCGGACTGGACATGCCCACCCAGGAACTGCTGGGTCAGTTGTTCACCAGCCTCGCCGGCGAGGACCACGCGGTGCTGATGACCACCCACGACCTCGTCGCCGCGGTGGACACCTGCACCCGCCTGGTCCTGCTCAACGGCCGGATCATCGCCGACGGACACCCTGCGGACCTGCAGGACGCCGAACTGTGGACGAAGACCTTCGGCGTGAGCGAAACCTCTCCGCTGCTGAAACTCGTGAGGGCGACCTGATGTCGATCACCGATTTCCTCACCGACCTGCTCAACCCCGACCTCGCGTTCCTGCCCAAGGCACTGGCGATCGCAGTCATGTCCAGCATCGTCTGCGGCGTCGTCGGCTGCTACGTCGTACTCCGAGGAATGGCCTTCATCGGCGACGCCGTGGCCCACGCCGTCTTCCCGGGCATCGCGGTCGCCTTCGTCCTGCAGGGCAGCCTGGTCCTCGGCGGCGCCGTCGCCGGCGTCGCCACCGCACTGCTGATCGCGATCTTCGCGCAGAACCGGCGCGTCAAGGAGGACTCGATCATCGGCGTCTTCCTGGTCGGCGCGTTTGCACTGGGCATCGTGATCATCTCGCAGGCCCCCGGATACGCCGGGTCGCTGCAACAGTTCCTGTTCGGCTCGATCACCGGCATTCCGGACCGAGACCTCTACCTCGTCGGCGGCGCCGGCCTGGTCATCCTCGGCCTGGTGCTCGCCCTGCACAAGGAATTCGTCGCAGTCTGCCTGGACCGGGAGATGTCCCGGTCCATGGGGCTTGCGGTCTTCTGGCTCGACATCGTGCTCTACGTCCTGGTCACCCTGGCCGTGGTGATCTCCCTGCAGACCATCGGCAACATCCTCGTGCTCGCTCTGCTGATCACTCCCGCTGCCGCGGCCCGCCTGCTCACCGACAGACTTGGTGTGATGATGCTGCTCGCCCCGGTGATCGGCGGCGCGTCAGCGACCGTCGGGCTGTACCTGTCCTGGAGCTACGACACACCGGTCGGCGGCACCATCGTCCTGGTCGCCACCGCCATCTTCCTCGCCGCCTGGCTGATCGCCCCCCGACACGGCCTGTTGACCAAACGGTGGCGGCGTCCGAGTGGGCAGGAACCCACTGACGTCACACGACCCATGCCGCTGTCCGACCTCGCTCACCCGCAGGACCCGTCACTTCCCGTGCGATAGACGAAGCCGCAAGAGTCCGGGACGGTGAGCAACCCGGTCTCCGGGAGCCGGCATCACCTTCAGGGAGGCAAACCTGGCCGGTGTCGGGCGTGAGGTGCGCCCGGCAGCTCCCGGGAGCGAGGCGCTGCCGGCCTGAAGTACCCCTGCCCGACACCACCGTCCAAATTCGTGGCCCGGCCACCGGAGACAATACGAACGCGATTGCCAGTTCACGCTCCACTGAGGAGCACGAAGCTCCGGCGGGCGGATCAGGGGAGCCGTGGCGGTCTCGGTGACGAGGCCGCCACGTCGGTATGGGCTCCGACCCGATGACCCGGGCGGTTCCTTGAACGCCACCATCAAGACGGGTGCTCCGTCCCCCGGTAGCGCCGCGCCTGCAGTGTCCAGACATGTCGCCGCGGCGCACGTACTCGCCCGAATGCCGTGCCGGTGCAGCCATGACCGCCTCCACCGATCAGCCCTTCCCAGTGTTATCGAGAACGACTATCGTTTGCAACTACTGTGGTCCAAAGGGGACCTCAGGGGGAAGGAGTTCTTCGTGCGCAAGCCCGTCCGCCTGCTGCTCGCCTCCGGGGCGGTGACCGTGGCGCTGCTCGCGGCAGCGCCACCGGCGCAGGCCACCGTGGTGACGTTCAGTTCCGGGCACGTCGACCTGGTCGATATCGCCTACGAGGCCGGCGAGCTGGAGCTCGGCGTCCACGACGAGGACAACGACGTCGAGTACGCCACCGACGAGGTCAAAATCGTCGTGAAGCGGCAGGCCAAGGTCACCGTCCCGAACGATCCCGCCTTCGGTTTCCTTGGCACCCCTGGGGTGTCGAAGGTGTGGATACTGCCCGAGATCCAGAACACCGACCTGATCTGGCCCGGCATCGCCGCCGAGGAGATCGAGCCGGGTACCTTCACCGCCGACGCGCTCACCCTCAACGTGCAGTCGGTCAGCGGACCCGGGCAACTCGCCATCTACACCGAGAACGCCGTCGGGCAGCCCAACATCCTCGCCGACAGCGGCGACGGCCTGCCCGACACCATCGCCCTGACGGCCGGCGACCACCTGCACGCCAACTGGGCCTTCGACCGCGCCGGCATCTACTGCATCACCCTCCGTGCCACCGGCACCCTCGCTGCCACCGGACAGCAGGTCACCAGCGAACCGGCCACCCTGCACGTCGTGGTCAGGGCGTGAGCGCCGTGCGTAGCCATAACCGTTTCCTCGCCGGTCTCGCCCTGACCGCCGCGCTGCTTGTCGGCACCGCCACCGCCACCCCGGCAGTCGCGGCGCCGATCGTGCTGTCCAGCGGCCACGTCGACGTCATCGACGTCGACTACGCCGGCGGCGCGCTGACCGTCAACCTGCTCGACGACACCGTCAGCCCGTCGGTGGAGCGCAACCCCGCCGACGTCGTCCTGCGCGTCCCCAACACCGCCAAGGTCACCGTCCCCAGCGGCAGCGCCTGGTCGTTCCTCGGCACCGGCGGCCAAGCCTGGGTGCTGCCCCAGGCCAGCACCGCCGGACTGCTCTGGGGCGGCTGGAACACCGCCGAAGTGCCCAGCGGCGTGTTCCAGAACAACCGCGTCACCTTCAAGCTCACCAACGTCACCGGTCCGGCCGGCTTCAGCGTCTACACCGTCTCCGGCGGCACCCCGACGGTGCTGTTCGACAGCGGCAACGGACTGCCCGACAGTCTCAACGTCAACCGCAACATCCACGCCCACGCCAACTGGGGCTTCGACGCCGCCGGCACCTACACCGTCACCTTCGAAGTCACCGGAGTGCTCGCCTCCAACGGCAGCACCATCAGCTCCGGTGCCAAAACCTGGACCTTCGAAGTCCTCCCCTGACCACCGCCACACGCAGCAGCCGCACCAGACGTCCGCCGGGGTAGGGGGTACCTGAACAGCGGCGGACCCGGCCGGCGCGAGCCCACCACCCACCCGGGCCTCGCGCCGGCCCCTACTTCCGCCGGCACGCACGGACGGCAAGAAGTGGCCGGCCTAGCGAACTCGGCGGCGGACGGACTCGCTGACGACGCCCGCGACGGTCTTGACGTGTGCGCCCGCTGGCCGGCGGGCCCGCCGCGCAGTCCAGGTGCATCGATAAGTGCGGCGAGGACGATCAAGGCTTAGCCACCCGGCCTTTCCTCCGGTGATGCCGTGCGGTCGGCCTCTTCTGCACGGTCCGGCGGTGATACCTCGCTCGTACGGCTGCCGAGGCGATGGCACGGGTTGCCAACCATCAACGTGTAGGTAGGGGATGAGCCCTTCGTTGGTCGGGTCGGTGCCGATGCGAGTGCTGCGTCGGCCAGTGACTTCTATCCACGTGTCGGGGACGAGCCCGGCAGGTGCCTTACCGGTCAGGCCGACCTTGATCGGTCTGCCGTCCGCGGCGCAACAGGATACGACAATCCGCGCCAGCAGGAGCCGGCCGTCCGGACCGGTCGCGACGAAACCGGTCAGCCGGACCCTGCGGCCGACAAGAGAGGTACCGGCGTCCATCGAGGCCCGGTGGGCGGACTCGTACAGGGTGAGCGTGACGGGATCCTCGGCAGGCAGCGCCCGGATCGACACCTCCGGCGACGAGTGCAGCACGGTGCCGGTCTGCTCCGCCCGGTAGGCGCCCAGCGCTGGCGGCGCCAGCAACGTCAGCGCGAGCACGGGCAGGACGAGCAGCCAGGCAATCGTCGGGTTGTGCTCGCCGCCGTGCTGATGGCCAACCGAGCTCTCACCGTCGCTGACGGTGGCCCGTGTGTCCGCCAGGTCCAGGTCGTAGCGCAATGCGCCAGGGCGGCGATCACCACTGTGCCGCCAGCGACCACCAGCAACGGGCGCAGCGGCTCGCCAACGTAGCGCAGGTGCAGGTCGGTCATTCCCGCCCGCAGCACGGTGGCACCGAGTACCAGGAGCAGGAGCGACTGAGTAAATCGGTGCACATGTCCTCCCAGCTCAGGACAGCAAGACCGCGCCGACGGCGGACGCGAGCCCGATGGCCACGGCCAGTGTGGCGGGTACGAAACGGTGGGTGGATGGAGCACCGAACACGCCGGCCTGCATGGTGATCAGCTTGAGGTCGACGGCGGGGCCGACGACCAGGAACACCAACCGCGCGGTCAGGGAAAACTGCGACATCGACGCCGCGACGAAAGCGTCTGCCTCTGAACAGAGTGACAGGATCACGGCCAATGTGGCGAGGACCAACACCTCGAGGACCCAGTCGCCGACAACGAGACCAAGAGCCCGTTCCGGTAGCAACACGTTGACACTCGCGGCGGCAGCCGCGCCGACGACCAGGAATCCGCCGGCGTGCAGAATGTCGTGGCGCAGCGACAGCCAGAACGCTCCCGCGCGGCGGGTCTCCTCAGGTCGGTTCGGTAGCCTGATCCAGTCCGTGCGGCCCCAGCGCAACCACAGCCAGCCCATGGTGACGGCCACCGTCATGCTGGCGAGGCCACGCGCCAGCACCATCTCCGGGTTGGCCGGGAACGCGACCGCGGTAGCCGTGAGCACAACCGGGTTGACTGCCGGCGCGGCCAGTAGGAACGTCACCGCGACCGCCGGCGTCACGCCTCGGCGCATGAGCGCAGCACCCATCGGTACGGCGCCGCACTCACAACCCGGAAGCAGCACACCGGCGGCGCCAGCAACCGGCACCGCGAGGACGGATCGTTCCGGCAGCGCCCGCGCCCAGAACGACGGAGGAACGCACGTAGCGATGGCCGCGGACAACACCACACCCGCCACCAGGAAGGGCACCGCCTGCACCAGCACCGAAACGAAGACAGTGGTCCACGTTGCCAGCAGCCGAGCGCCGAGACCGACAGCGAACGGCGACTGCCCGACCACCAGAAGTACTAGCAGTGCCGTCACGACCACGACTACGGCGATGCCGCCCCCGCTGGGTGACCCTCGGCGTCGCCGGCCGCGCCGACGGCCGGCATGAACGGCCCGTGCTGCCCCGACCGCGCCGTGTGCCCGTCCGGCTGGTCATTGGGGAGGTCCGTCTCGCCGCTGAGCTGCCCGGCCGCACCCACGTGTGGCTCAACCCCATGACGGACCCCAGCGTTGCGGGCGGCACCGCATCAAGTCCAAGCGATAGATGGGCGCCGCACCACCGGCTATCCCCGCCGGGCTCCTGCGCGCTCTGGCCAGCGACGCCATCCGGTCGAGCCTTGAGCGCCACTTCGGTGTGAAACTGGCCTTTCCAGAACTGTCACCGTGTCGCGGCGTTCCGGCTCTCCGCCGTCGACTGCGACACCTACTGCCGCTTCGTCTCCGTTCGCGGCCTGTTGCTCAATCAGTCTCCCGAGCTGCGTGACTGCTGACCCGGCCACCGCCCGGCGAGCAGGCCTAACGTGGACGTCCACCTGTTCCTGCTCGCCGGGCTCGTCGTGGCTCGACCTATCCGCGGTGCTGGCCGATGCGCAAACGTGGGGTGGTGCATGGGATGGTCGTCTTGACAGGCACGGTTGTTAGATACCCCCCGGGGGTATATGGTGCCGAGTGGAGGTGGACGGCATGAGACACGGACACACAACCCACGCCGATGCCGCAGTCATCACTGGTCCAGGGCAGCATCACGGCCATCAGATGCCGGTGGGTGAGCATCACGCCGGTGGACCGCACGACGGGCATCCGGGCGGCGCTGCGCCGGCGGGTGACCACCACGGCGACCACCACGACCATGCGGGGTACGGATCCGCCGGTGGGCACGGGGATCATGACAAGCACGCGGGGCACGATCCGGAGCAGTTCCGGCGCAAGTTTTGGCTGAGCCTGGCGCTGACGGTTCCGATCGTGGTGACCAGCCACATGGTGATGGGCTGGTTCGGCTACACCCTCGACTTTGCTGGCGTGAGCTGGGTTGGCCCGGTTCTCGGTTCGGTGGTCTTCTTCTACGGAGGCTGGCCATTCCTGGTCGGCGGCGTCCGTGAGGTACGCGACCGGGCGCCGGGGATGATGCTGCTGATCTCGATGGCGATCACGGTGGCCTACGTTGCTTCGATGGCCACCAGCCTCGGCGCGTTCGATCTGGATTTCTGGTGGGAGCTGGCCGCGCTGGTCACGATCATGCTGCTGGGTCACTGGCAGGAGATGAAGGCCATCGGCCAAGCGCAGGGTGCCCTCGCCGCGCTGGCGGCGCTGTTGCCCGACGACGCCGAACGGGTCGACGATGACGGGACCGTGCATCAGGTGTCGGTGTCCGAGCTGCGGGTCGAAGACGTGGTGCTGGTTCGTTCCGGTGGCCGCCTGCCGGCCGACGGCCGGATCGTCGACGGTGTTGCCGAGTTGGACGAGTCGATGATCACGGGGGAGTCCCGGCCGGTGCTCCGCAGCGTGGGGGATCGAGTCGTGGCCGGGACGGTGGCTACCGACTCCGCGCTCCGTGTTCGGGTCGACGCGGTCGGGGAGGACACCGCGCTGGCCGGGATCGGCCGGCTCGTGGCGCAGGCGCAGGCCTCCAGCGGTCGTGCGCAGGTTCTGGCTGACCGGTTCGCCGCGATGCTCTTCTACATCGCCACTGTTGCCGCGCTGGTCACCTTCGCCGCCTGGTGGGCGCTGGGTGACCTCGACCAGTCCGTGGTTCGGATGGTGACGGTCCTGGTCATCGCCTGCCCCCACGCCCTCGGGCTGGCCATCCCGCTGGTGATCGCGCTGTCCACCGCGGTGTCGGCGAAGGCCGGCATCCTGGTCAAGGACCGCCTCGCCCTGGAACGGATGCGTACCGTTGACGCGGTGCTGTTCGATAAGACCGGCACCCTGACCAAGGGGGCGCACACCGTCACCGCCACGGCCGCCGCCAGCGATGTGAGCGAGGACGAGGTGCTGCGCATCGCTGGCGCCGTCGAGGCCGACAGCGAGCACCCGCTCGCCAAGGCTGTGGTCAAGGTCGCGCAGGACCGGGGGTTGCGGGCGGTCGCCGGGAACTTCCGATCCCTGACCGGTCGGGGGGTTCAGGCGATCGTCGACGGCACCACCTGGGCGGTGGGTGGTCCCGCCCTGTTGCGGGAACTCGGCGCGCAGGTGCCCGAAGAACTGGCCAGCGTCACGCGGGGATGGTCGGCCCGCGGCGCGGCGGTGCTACATCTGATCCGCCTGCCGGAGACCGGCCAACCGGCCGCTGTTGGCGCGTTCGCTCTGGAGGACGAGGTCCGTCCGGAGGCCCGCGAGGCCATTTCCGACCTGCGCGAACAGGGCGTCAAGAAGATCGTCATGATCACCGGAGACGCCCGCCCGGTCGCCGAGGCGGTCGCCGCCGAGCTGGGCTTCCGGCCCGGAGTCGATGAGGTCTTCGCCGAGGTGCTGCCCGCGGACAAGGACAGGGCGGTCGCCGACCTGCAGGCCCGGGGGCTGACCGTGGCGATGGTCGGCGACGGGGTCAACGATGCGCCCGCCTTGGCCCGCGCCGACGTGGGCCTGGCCATCGGGGCCGGCACCGACGTGGCGATCGAGTCCGCCGGGGTCATCCTGGCCTCGTCCGACCCGCGTGGTGTGACCGGCGTGATCCGGTTGTCCCAGGCGTCGTACCGGAAGATGATCCAGAATCTGACCTGGGCCGCCGGGTACAACGTGGTGGCGATCCCGCTCGCCGCCGGCGCCCTCGCATGGGCCGGGGTCACGCTGAGCCCGGCGGTCGGTGCGGTGCTGATGTCCGCCTCCACCATCGTGGTAGCGCTGAACGCCCAGCTGCTGCGCCGGGTCAAGCTCACCCCCGGACAGTACTGAAACAGTAAGGATGGCGGCCCGGTCGGATCATCCGACCGGGCCGCCGCACGAGCTTCGGACGGGCGTAGCCGAGTCGGACCCCGGCTCAGGGCATCATCGGCTGCCACGTCACGCCCGCGTCGACGCTGCGCAGCACCCGACCGTCCTGGGTGGCCAGGTAGATCACGTTCTCGTGCACGGTGAAAGCGGTCGGGGCGCCCGGAGCGCGACCGGCGGCGGACGACCACGTCGCCGCCGCGTCGACGGAGCGCACCAGCGTGCCGTCCGCCATGACACCCACCAGCTCCCGTGGGGACCAGTGCAGCAATACCGCAGGCGGGCCCTCGGCCGGCGTCCAGGTGCGGCCGCCGTCGATGGAACGGCGCATGCCCTCGTCAGTGGTTGCCAGGAGGGTGTCCGAACGGTAGGGATCGACCGCCAGGTCGTAGGCATCGAGCCTGGATCGGGTCTGCCAGCTGACCCGGTCACTGCTGGCCAGCAAGGCGCCGCTGGTCGAATCGAGCCCGTACACGACGCCGCCGGAGGAGCGCAGCACGTGGAAGTCGGCCTGCCCGGCCAGAGACAGACTCCGCCAGGAACGGCCGGCATCGCTGCTGTGAATCAACCCCAGGTGCGCTGGCCCGTCATCGTCGGGGGCCGGGTGACCGGAGGCGAGGAACTCGTCGGGGCCGGTCACCGTGAAGCCCATAGTGTCCTGCCGGCCGTCCCCGACCCGGATCGCCTCACCGCCGGAGAGCCGGAACACGCCGTGGTGGGTGGCCACATACAGCTGACCGTCGGCGGGGTTCACGCCGAGTCCGTGCACGTGGCTCAGCGCACCACTGTCCGCCGCCGTCGAGGCGGTCGACGAGGCGGTGTCTCCACGCCATCCGGCTGCGGTGGCTGCGGCCGTAACCAGCAGAAGGACGCCGGCGGCGACGCCAAGCCACGCCATCGGATTCTGTCCCTTGTGGGCCACACCCAGCTCCCTTGCCTCGACACCGTGATCTGCGCGGGAAGCGCGGGACTGCCCCGCCGCAGCGCACCGATGGTAAGTCATCTACTATTGCCCGATAGTAGTGCCGTCGTGAGGGGTCACGGTGCAGACATGACCGCGACGGGTCGGGTGCGCGCCCTCCGCTGGCGCAGCGAGGAGGTTGCGGGTGCCTCAGGTCACGGCGGCGCCTGACCGGGCGATGCGGCGTGCCGCATCGGTGACTGCGGCTGTGGTACTGGCTGCGGTGGCCGGATTTGTGCTGCGGTTCGATCCCACCGACCGCGTCGCCGACCCGACCGGCCCGTGCCTGTGGCATTCCGTCACCGGCATCAACGGCCCAGGCTGTGGCGGCACCCGCATGTTCTACTACCTGGTGCACGGCAACCTAGCCGAGGCCGCTCGTCACCACCTGGCTGCCTTGGTTGCGGTCCCATTCCTGGCGTACCTTGGCCTACGCTTCCTCGCCTCGGCCTGGCTCGGGCGCGAACTACCCGCGCTGCGCCTGCCGACCTGGGTCTACGGGGCCTACATTGCCGTCTTCCTGCTCTATAGCACGGTGTTGCGCAACCTGCCGTGGACGCCGTTCTCCTGGTTCGACATCCCCAACCTGACCCCGTGACCCGCCAACCGTCAGGCGTTCCACCTCGCCCGGCCACCCTGCACGTTGGGCCTCTCCGCCGGGCACGGATAGTCGCCACTTTATACCGCCTATCATCCTGGACCGGTACAGCACCCGAGCGCCCGGTCAGGTTGGTCAGCCTGCTGCGGTTGTTGCTGCTCGTCCTGCTGTCCCTCGGTGTCTGCGGAATGCACACCTTCGGCCACGGCGGCCACGCCGCGAGCACGCACGAGACCACGGCGGCGGAGGGTGTGCTCCACGGCGCGCTCGCCGCTCCCGTTCAGGACGACTCCCGCGATTTCCACCTGATCGCGCAGGTCGACGAGTCGACGACCGGCGGCAGCACCAACCTGGACCTCTTCACGGTGTGCCTGGCGATTCTCAGCGCGTTCGGACTGACCGTCGGACTGGCGCTGCTGCGTGGGCAATCCCACCGCGACAGGTCTGTTGCCCGGACTCGTCTCGCAGTCCACAGGGGTGGGCGTAGCCCCCCGGTGCCGTTGCTGGGCCTGCGCGTCGCCGCGGTGTCGGTGCTGCAGATATAGGAAGCGCTGCCGGCCAAGCCGACATACCTATATCCGCTCACCATCAACCCGAGAGGGATTCCTTCACCATGAAGCGCACCATCGTGATCCGTCGCGCCCTGCTGACCGGCGTCACCCTGTCCGCTCTCCTCGCCACCACCGCGGCATGCGGCGACGACATGAGCGGCATGGACCACGGCAGCGGCAACAGCCCGACCGCCGCCTCGTCGGCTTCGGAGCAGACCAGCGCCACCGCCAACGACGCCGACGTCATGTTCGCCCAGATGATGATTCCGCACCACCGGCAGGCCGTCGGGATGGCCGATTTGGCGTCGACCCGCGCCAATGACCCTGAGTTGAAGGACCTCGCGACGAAGATCAAGGCCGCGCAGGATCCGGAGATCGTGACGATGACCGGTTGGCTGACCGCGTGGGCCAAGCCCACCGCCGCCCCCGAGGGGCACGACATGCACGGCACCGGCCCGTCCGGCATGCCGGGCCTGGCTGACGACGATGAGATGAACAAGCTCAAGGCGGCCAAGGGCACCGAATTCGACAAGATGTTCGCCCAGATGATGATCGTCCACCACAACGGCGCCATCGAGATGGCCAAGACCGAGCAGGCTAACGGTGCCAATCCGGAGGCCAAGGCTCTCGCTGCGAAGATTGAAGCGGACCAGGCCGCCGAGGTGAAGACCCTGCAGAAGATCCTCGACCGCCTGTAAGGAACGACGACACGGCGGCCGGACCCACCGCGGGTCCGGCCGCCGCGCCAGGTGGCCGACCGGTCCTCGACCCTGACAGTTGACAAACGCCCGTCTCGGTCCTGTCCGCGAGGGTTGTCGGATTCGCAGGGTGCAGGAACATCCGGTGACATCCCTGCGCCATGATCACGGAATGCCTTCGGCCGTCGCCGGTTGCGCAGGTGTAGACCGGAGCAGCGTCGTCGGGCGTTCGCCGCGGCCTCGGCCTTCCTGCTTCAGGCCGGTGGTGGCCGACAGCACGGCAGCGCAGCGCAGCAACCCCGTCCGGTCTGCACCGCGATCCACCAAACGCCGGTTCGGCGTCGACCCGCATTGCGTCCAGCGCGCAGGGCAAGATCCAGAGTCAGGGCGAGCTGGCTTCGAAGCTGGGCACCACCGTCGCCGGGACGGCCTCGGCGTTCGACGTCACCCGGGTCCTCAACGAAGAGCTCGGCAAGGACGTCTACCAGACCGGCGAGATCCCGAACGACATGGCTACCGTGGACGAGGTGCGGCGCCTGAGGGACGACCTCACCACTGCGATCGACAACGACCGCGTTGCCGTGCTGAATGTCATCGGGGCGGGCATCGACGTGGACGGCTGTCGCGAGACTTTCCGGTCGGGCACTACCTGACGGTGGTGGCCTATGAGGGCGACCAGGTGAAGATCGTCGACCCGTGGCAGCCGGTCGCGACGACACCTACTGGATATCCGTCGGCGAGCTGGCTGAGTGGGCTGCCCCGCGCGGTTACCCCGCCTGACACCCACGATTGATCCGAACGCGGCGGCCCTGCACACGGCCGCCGCGTTCGGCTCTCCCGCCGGCCCTGCGGGGCGCAGACGGAGGCACGGGCGCTGCAATGTCAGCGTAGGCTGACGTGGATGTGGGAGGCGTTGTGTCGTTGAACGGCCTGGGCGAGTTGGAAGCCGCCGTTATGGACGTGCTGTGGCAGACGGACGAGCCACTGCGGGTGCGCGAGGTGCTCAACAGGCTGACCGGACGGACCCTGGCCTATACCACCGTCATGACGGTGCTGGACAACCTGCACCGCAAGCAGTGGGTGTTGCGCAACAAGAGTGGTAAGGCCTACCACTATCGGCCGGCCGGCAGCCGGGAGGAACTCGTCGCTCGAACCTTGCGGCGCATGCTGGAGACCAGTCTCCAACCGGATGTGGTCCTGCTGCACTTCGCCCGTTCGGCCTCTGACCGGGAACTGACGGTGTTGCGGCAGGTGCTCGACGAGCGGTCGGATCGCCGGTGAGCCCGGCCATCGCCCTCGTCGTCGGTGCGCTCGTCGTAGCCTGGCTGGCCCCCGCCCTGCTGGAGCGCGCCGTCGGCCGGGTTCGTGATCCGGTCGCCGTGTTGCTCGCCTGGTGGGGCAGTCTGGCCGCAGTGCTGCTGACCTTCGCCGCCGGTGTGGTGCTGCTGCTCACACCCGTCAACAGCGTCGAGGCCTGGGCAGGGCATCTCGCGCACCACTGTTGGCTCGCGGTGCGCCATGGCCGACTGCCGGTGCACGACGAGCTCCTCGGGGTTGCCGGCATGGTGGGGGGTGCTGTGCTGACCACGCGATGCGTAGTCGTGGCCCTTCGGCAGTGGCGTGCCCAGCGCGAGTCCCGACAAGCGCACCAGGACTTGGTGACGCTGCTTGGTGAAACCCTGACGCCGGAGTGCGAACCGGTGCTGTGCGTTCCACACGGTGCGCCACTGGCCTACAGCGTTGGTGGCCGCCGGGGACTACTCGTCGTCAGCGCCGGCGTCCTGCGGCTACCGGCAGCGCAACGCGCGGCGGTGCTGTGCCACGAGCGGGCGCACCTGCGCGGCCGTCACCATCTGATCGTCGCCCTCGCCGAGGTCCTCGCCGCGGCCGCACCATGGGCGCCGCTGACCCGCCGCGCCCCGCGCGCCATGCGACTTCTGGTCGAATTGTGCGCCGACGCCGTCGCTGCGCGCGCCTGCGGCGCGCCCGCAGTTCGCGCGGCGCTGATCGCCCTCAATGGCGCGCCGCACCCCGCGCCTGCCCTGCCGATGGCTGCAGCGGACGTGCCGACCCGGCTGCGCCGCCTGCATACCAAGGCGGCGGACTACCCGACGTCGGCCCGTGTCGCTCTTCCGCTGGCCGCGGTGTTCGCGCCGGCCCTGGTCAGTGCCGTCACCGCCATCATGTTCTGCGGCTGAGGTTGGTACGCCGCTGATCGTAGGGCGACGTCGTCGTCACCGACGAGGCGGTTCTGAGCGCGATGACGTTCCTGTTCGACCGGATGAAGCTCGTCCGAGCACGAAGGCCACATCACTGGCGCCGCGGATTGGCTGCCCATCTAACTTCGTGGTGGCCAACAGCCTGCGATTGCAGGGTCTTCAGTGCTGTCAAGTAGCAAACCACGGGCGGCAGGGCGTGGGCCGCATCTCGCCGGCCCTCGTCGAGACGGCGAGAGGCGGCTCACGGCAACATCGCACCCAGTAAACGGAATTGAGGGCCTGCAGTTTGTGGCGCAGCGACGTCCGCGGGTGCGCCGAGGCCTGATACGTCGGCGGCGCGCTCGCGCGGCCAACCTCGCACCGGGCGTTACAGCCAGCCGCGTTCCTTGGCCAGCAGCGCAGCTTGGAACCGGTTTCCGGCGCGGAGGCGCCGCATCAGGTCCGCCACGTGGGAGCGGAACTTGCGTAGCGAGATGTTCAACGCGCGTGCCGCTACCTCGTCCTTGTCGTACAAGGCGAGCGCTTGCAGCACCTGCCGCTCGATGGCGGACAGCGGTGGATCGGTCAACTCGCGGGCGCGCGCCCACATGCCCTCGAACATGTCGATGAGGGCTGCCACCATGCCGGGTTGGCGGACCAGCAAGGCTCCCACCGAGACGTCCACAGGGTCTACCTGTATTAACGCAATTGCCCTGTCGGAGATAGAGACGCGCCTGTTGTATTCGGCGGTCACTCGGTGCAGGTCGCCGAGGGCGTGTTGCTGTTGAGCGTAGGCCATCTGGTCCGGCTGGCCGAGACTGTCTATTCCGATGAGAGTCCGGCTGATGAGCCCGTTGGACAGGCGTTTCCGGAAGTGCTGGACAGTTGTGTTGCTGATCCCGTGGCTCATCGGCGCGGGTTTGATGTTCATGAGTTCTCGTGATGAGGCGGACATTTCCCTGGCGCGCCGGTTGACGTTGTGCATGCCCTCGATCCGCTCGACGAGCTCGACAGGGCGGCCGCTGCGTTGCTCCTCTGTCAGGTCACGCACGATGTCCCACGCAGCGCTGAGCTGGTTGAGCTCGCGTGTGGTCTGTTCCATACGACGCCGGATGAGGAGGTCGACGGCGACGGTGGGCGAAACGGGTGCCAAGCCGTCGTCGATGATTCCCATGGTTTTTAGCCGGGCGACGACGGTCGGCGCGTGGGGGATGCCGAGGTCGGCGGCTGCGGCGTCAACGCTGGCGCCGGGCGCTCGCAGGAAGTACCGGTACACCCGTTCCTGCTCCGCCGTCAACCCGAGGCTGGCCAGATTCACCTCCACCTCCCTTCAGCGTGCTTGTGCAGCTTCGTGCAGCGTCCGTGCATGTTATTCACCTTCTCTCGATTCCGGCCTTTCGCCATCCTCGGCAGTGAGCACGAACACCCGGCTCTCGCCGGGGGATGACGGAGGTAGCCATCGATGGAATCGCATTCGCTGACCTCAGGCTCGTCTGCGATGAGCGTGCCCAAGAGGGCCTCCATTCCGACTGGCTCACGTGTGCGACGTGCTTGTGCACACGCCCGCCTGCCGTCGAAGGATCGAGCTAACGGTTGCCGGGATGCATGGCAGGCACGTGCCATGAAGGTGACGCGGGACGTGAGGTGCCTGCTCGCAGAGACGGGCACGCCGACGGCCGGATCGCGGCACCGTAGCGCAGGGCCCGATCCGCCTCACGATCCCCGCTGACGGCTACACCGCCACCAACCCTAACCACCCCCGTATGTGCGGCCCGACGCTGTCAGGGCCGGAAAGGACTAGTGATGTCACCGCATCCGCGTCGCTGGTGGGCACTCGCGCTCATCGCCGCCGCCCAGTTCATGGTCATCATGGACACCTCGATCATCGGGGTAGCGCTTCCGCGTATCCAGGAGGATCTCGGTTTCTCCCAGGAGAACCTGTCCTGGGTCTTCAATGCGTACGTCGTCGCGTTCGGCGGGCTTCTGCTGCTCGGCGGGCGCCTGTCTGATCTGTTCGGCGCCAGGCGAATGTTCGTCGCCGGTTGGCTGGTCCTTCTGGCCGGTTCCGCCGTGGCCGGTGCGGCCGGCACCGTCGGCGTCGAGTTGTTCGGCCGTGTCGTACAAGGTGTCGGCGCCGCGCTGATCGCACCGTCGTCGCTGACCCTGTTGATGATGTTGTTCGGCGCCGACCCGAGGGAACTGACCAGGGCTCTGGCCCTGTACGGGGCGGCGGCTCCCGCCGGTGGCACCGTCGGAGTCTTCCTCGGCGGTCTGATCACCGAGTACATCTCCTGGCCCTGGGTGTTCTACATCAACATCCCGATCGCGGTGTTCGCGGTGCTCGCCACTCCGAAATTGATGCCCTCCGCCGGGCCGGGGGCACGCGGATCCATCGACCTGCTTGGCGCGCTGACGGTGACCAGCGGTCTCGGCCTGGCCGTCTACGCGGTCGTGCAGGCACCCGAGATCGGTTGGAACTCATCACGTACCTGGTGGGTTCTGGCCGCCGCGGTCGTCCTGCTCGGGGTGTTCGTGGCCAGCCAGGCTGCCCGGCGTCAGCCCCTGATGCGGCTCTCCATCTTGCGTACGCCGAACCTCGGCGCGGCGAACCTCGCCCAGATCCTGCTCGGGGCGGCGTGGATTCCCATGTGGTACTTCCTCAACCTCTATCTGCAGCAGGTGCTCGGCTACAGTGCCTTCCCCAGCGGCGCCGCGCTGCTGCCGATGACCCTCCTCATCATGGTCGGGATGATCGCTATCGCCCCGCGGGCGGTCGGCCGGTTCGGCCCGAAGTCCATGGTCGTCGCTGGTCTTGCCCTGCTTGCGGTAGGCATGGGATGGCTGTCGCTGATACGCGCTGATGGCACCTTCCTGGTCGACGTACTGCCCGCCTCCCTGGTCGCGGCGTTGGGCATGTCGGTGGCGTTCATCCCGTCGCTGGGCACCGCGATCTCCAGCGCTCGGCCGGAGGAAGGCGGGCTGGCCTCTGGCATCGTCAACACGAGCTACCAGGTCGGTTCGGCGCTGGGCCTCGCCGCGATGACGGCCGTAGCTAGCTCCTACGGCGCAGACCAACTCGGCAACCTGAGGGCGCTGACCGACGGATTCTCCGCAGCCTTCCTCGGCGCTGCCGGCATCGCCGCCGCCGGCGCGGTGCTCGCCGGGCTCACCCTGCGAACTTCAGGAGCCGCAGTCGCCTCCGAGGCAGGCAACGCGGCGCACGATGTGGCGGACACGGCCGCGCAACCAGTCAGCCGGTAAGGCCGCGATCTGTACGGGGGCGGCGCCGAGGCCGGTAGGACGGCCCGCCCCCGGCGCCGCCGCGGCTCACCACCACCGGAGTGTCACAGCTGAAGGCTGCTCAATGACCACCTGGCGCATCGTGCCGTCAAGAAACCCAGCGGAAACGCGGAAGCCGACGGCAAGGCGTGGGGTCAGGGCTGGCGTGGCCCCGATCACCAGGCCCAGGAAGCTAATACCCCCAGGGGGTATCGTAAGGTGGCGGCATCGGGACGGCAGCGGCGCGGACCGATGAGCCACGAGTGTCATCGAGACCAATGAAAGGACATTCGTCATGGAGACCAAGAGCTACACCGTGATCGGTATGACGTGCTCGCACTGCGTCAACTCCGTCGGGTCGGAGATCGGCAAGATCTCCGGCGTCAGGGACGTACAGGTGGATCTGACCAACGGCACCGCGACCGTCACCAGCGATCGGCCGCTGGATGACGCGGCAGTCGCCGCGGCGGTCGACGAGGCCGGCTACGAACTGGCGAGGTAGGGATGCGAACTTCGGCAAAGCTGGGCGCGTACGCGCTGGGGCTGGCGGCGGTGTTCACGGCCGCCCTTGGGGCCGGCCATCTGGCCGGCCCGACCCCCGCCGTGCTGACTTCACACGACGAGGTTCACGTCGGCGACAGTTCCGGCGCGGGGGAGCACGGCGCGGGTGGTCACCTGCCGGCTGGGCTGCAGGTCAGTCAGGACGGTTACCGGCTCGTGCCGGTCTCGACCACCCTGGCCCTCGGTACGCCCAAGGAGTTCCGCTTCCGAGTGCTGGGCCTGGACGGCGCTCCGGTTACGCGGTACGTGACCAGCCACGACAAGGACCTGCACCTGATCGTGGTGCGCCGGGACCTGTCCGGCTTCCAGCACCTGCACCCGACCTTGGCTGCCGACGGCACCTGGTCGGTGCCGATCGCGGTGGGCGCGGCGGGGCAGTACCGGGTGTTCGCCGACTTCCAGCCCGACGGGCACGCCGACGGGTTGACCCTCGGCGTCGATGTGCCAGCGCCGGGGGACTACCAACCTGCGTCGCTGCCTTCGCCGGCGCGTACCGCGAGCGTCGACGGCTACACCGTCACTCTCGACGGCGACCTCACGCCGGGCACGTCCTCGAGGCTGACCCTGTCTGTCAGTGAGGCCGGCCAGCCGGTGACCGACCTGCAGCCGTACCTCGGTGCCTACGGGCACCTGGTGGCGCTGCGCGAGGGCGACCTGGCGTACCTGCACGTGCACCCCGACGGGACACCGGGCGACGGGCACACGGCAGCCGGGCCGCAGATCACCTTCCACACCGAGGTCCCGTCCGCCGGCACCTACCGGTTGTTCCTCGACTTCCGACACGGCGGGAAGGTCCGCACCGTCGCGTTCACCGCGTCGGCCGGACATCCTGATCCGACCGCAACCACGTCGAGTGCCGCCACACCGGCGCCCACCACGTCTGCCGGGCACGGCGCGCCGGGCCACTCCCACGGGTAAGGAGAAACACGACATGACATCCGTCGGTAACCGGTTGCAGGTGGCGCCGAACCAGATCGAACTGTCGATCGGCGGGATGACCTGTGCCTCCTGCGCGTCTCGCATCGAAAAGAAGCTCAACCGCATGGACGGCGTCACCGCGACGGTCAACTACGCCACCGAGAAGGCGAGCGTGACTTTCTCCGATGACGTGACGCCGGCCGACCTGATCATGACGGTGGAGAGGACCGGCTACACCGCCCAGTTGCCAACGCCTCCCCAGTCGTCCGGTGACGGACCCGTCGAGGCAGCACCTGCGGTCGATGAGTTGCGCGGGCTACGGACCCGGCTGTGGGTGTCACTGGTGCTGTCCGTACCCGTGGTCGCGATGGCGATGGTGCCGGCATGGCAGTTCACCAACTGGCAGTGGCTGTCCCTGACCCTCGCCGCACCCGTCGTGGTCTGGGGGGCGCTGCCGTTCCACAAGGCCGCGTGGACGAACCTGCGCCACGGCGCGGCCACCATGGACACCCTGATCTCGATGGGCACCCTGGCGGCGTTCACCTGGTCGGTGTGGGCGCTGTTCTTCGGCACCGCCGGCACACCCGGCATGACGCACCCGTTCAGCCTCGACATCGCCCGTACCGACGGGGCGGGCAACATCTACCTGGAGGCCGCCGCCGGGGTCACCACGTTCATCCTCGCCGGCCGGTACTTCGAGGCCCGGTCCAAGCGCCGCGCCGGAGCGGCACTGCGGGCCCTGCTCGAGCTCGGCGCCAAGGACGTCGCGGTACTGCGCAACGGCGTGGAGACTCGCATTCCGGTCGCCGAGCTCACGGTGGGGGACTGGTTCGTCGTACGCCCAGGGGAGAAAATCGCTACCGACGGCGTGGTCGAGGAAGGCTCCTCCGCGGTCGACGCCAGCATGCTGACCGGCGAGTCCGTCCCCGTCGAGGTCGGCCCCGGTGACGCGGTAGTGGGGGCTACGGTCAACGCCGGCGGTCGCCTCGTGGTACGGGCGACGCGAGTCGGCGCCGACACCCAGCTGGCCCAGATGGCGAAGCTGGTCGAGCAGGCGCAGACCGGCAAGGCAGCCGTGCAGCGCCTCGCCGACCGGATCTCCGGGGTGTTCGTGCCGATCGTGATCGCCCTCGCGGTGGGCACGCTGGGCTGGTGGGTAGGTGCCGGTGCCGGCCTGACCGCCGCGTTCACCGCCGCCGTGGCGGTGCTCATCATCGCCTGCCCGTGCGCCCTCGGCCTGGCCACGCCGACCGCGCTGCTGGTCGGCACCGGCCGCGGCGCCCAACTCGGCATCCTGATCAAGGGATCCGAGGCGCTGGAGTCCACCCGGCGAATCGACACGGTGGTGTTGGACAAGACCGGCACCGTCACCACCGGGAAGATGACTCTGGTCGACGTGCTGCCCGCCAGCGGTCAGGACGCGGATGAGCTGCTGCGGCTGGCCGGTGCGCTGGAGGCCGCCAGTGAGCACCCGATCGCCCAGGCGATCGCCGCCGGGGCGTCGCGGGCAGGGGCACTGGCACCGGTGACCGGCTTCGCCAACGTCGAAGGCCTCGGCGTGACCGGCACTGTGGAAGGCCGGGAGGTGCTGGTCGGTCGGCTGCGGCTGCTGCGCGAGCGCGGGCTCGACGTACCGCAGGAGCTGGAGCAGGCGGCGACGGCGGCGGAGGCCGACGGCCGAACCGCCGTGCTGGCCGGCTGGGACGGAAAAGCCCACGGCGTCCTCGCGGTCGCCGACGTCGTCAAGCCGACCAGCCGGGCGGCTGTCGCCGGGCTGCGCGCACTCGGCCTGACCCCGGTGCTGCTCACCGGCGACAACACCACCGTCGCCAAGGCGGTCGCCGCCGAGGTCGGCATCGGCCAGGTAATCGCCGAGGTGCTGCCGGCCGACAAGGTCGACGTCGTCAAGCGGCTTCAAGCCGAGGGCAGGGTGGTGGCGATGGTCGGCGACGGCATCAACGACGCCGCCGCCCTCGCGCAGGCCGACCTGGGTCTGGCCATGGGCACGGGTACGGACGTGGCGATAGAGGCATCAGACTTGACCCTGGTCCGGGGTGATCTGACCGCCGCCGTGGATGCCATCCGGCTATCCCGTCGCACCCTCGCGATCATCAAGGGCAACTTGTTCTGGGCCTTCGCCTACAACGTGGCGGCCTTGCCACTGGCCGCCGCCGGCCTACTCAACCCGATGATCGCCGGTGCCGCGATGGCCTTCTCCTCGGTGTTCGTGGTTGCCAACAGCCTGCGCCTGCGCGGCTTCCGCGCCGTCAGCTAGCGACCGCACGTCTAGGCGCACCTGCGAGTTTGCAGGTGCGCCTAGACGTGCGCATAGGCATCTCGTTCAAGGGTGTGAGCCGTACCCTCGCAGGCATCGTTGGACCTCGCCGGTGGCGGTCAACCACACGGCTCCGGCCTCGGCTAACGGCGATTCTGCGCTGCCCGTATGCGGTGATTCCTCGGGGCTTGAGCACGGACAGAACCAGGGCCGTGAGCAGCAGCAGCACCACCGCCGCCGCGGCGTGCACGACCGGGGACAGATTGTTCGCGCGATCGACGTCTGCGGGAGCGAGCTCTGCCAGTCGGTCTGGCGACGCTCGTTGGAGCGCGTGTCGCGCTGGTCATCTCGTGGGCCGCCTCGATGCCCGGACAGCCAGGGGGTTGAGCAGCAGCATCGGCGAGCACACGTGGTTGGGGCCGACCAGTAACCGCGGCCGGCCCCAACCACGTGTGCTGGGCGAGGTCAGCGGCTGTTCGCCGCCACATGCTGGGGCGGTGCGGCGGCCGGTGTTATTTCCGAATCTGCATCCGGTGCCTTCGAGCTGAGGCTGCCGCGCTTGCCAAGCGCCGCGACCGCGGTCGCGCACACGACTCCGGTCACAGTCAGTGCTATCCACGGCAGAGCGGGGAAGCCGCTGCTGCGGCCGGTGTCCAGGGCCAGGCCGGTGAGCACGTTCCCGGCGGCGATGCCGATACCGGACAGGGTGTTGTAGAAGCCGTAGTAGGTGGCGACGGTTCGTTCGCTGGCGAGGTTGACGATGGTGGCCATCTCGAACGGGTACACGATCATGGTGGCGAGCGTCAGGAGAACCGTGCTGATCAGCACAGGTGCCATCGCAAGCAGAAACTCGAACCAGCTCAGCGGTCGGTTCGTGCTGGCCGACGGTAGCCCGGCAGCCAGCGCCAACGGCACGAACGACGCCCCCATGAGTAGCAGTCCGCGGGTGATGGCGAGTGTCGGCGTCCACCGTGCCTTCACCTTGTTGGTGAGCCGGACCTGCCCGGCCACGGTGAGTACCCCGGAGACGGCGAACAGTACCGCCACGCCGGTCTCACCGCCGGTGACTCGCCGGACCTCGATCGGCAGTCCCAGGTAGACCTGAAAGTTGAGTACGTATGAGCCGATCATGGCCAGGGAGAACAGCAGGAAAGGCCGGTGCCCGACGACCTGCCGCCAGTCCGCCAGCATGCTCTGCTTCGGTTCGTCGCCGGCACCACGACGGGACGGCAACGCGCGGGCCTGCAGCACGAGCAGAACGAGAAACAGCGCGGCAGCCACGACGCACACCCACCGGAACGCGACCCCGAGCAGCGTGAGGCCGATGAGCGGGCCGACGAGGATGCCCGCCTGGTAGAAGACGTTGAACAGGGCGAAGGCTTCCACCTTTCGCTCGCCGGCTTCGGCAGCCAGGTATGCGCGCACGGCGGGGTTGAACAGGGCACCGGCGAGGCCGGTCAACGCGGAGGCAACCAGCAGGCTCGGCACCGACTGCGCGAAACCGAGCATGGCGAAACCCGCCACCCGCAGTCCGAGCCCGGCCAGGATCATCGGCTTGTACCCGATGCGGTCGGCGAGGCTGCCGCCGATGAGGAACATGCCCTGCTGGCTGAGGTTGCGCATGCCGAGGATGAGCCCCACCATCCAGGCGGCCATGGCCAGATTGTTGGACAGGTAACCGGCCAGGTACGGCATGAGCATGTAGAAACCGACGTTGATGGTCAGCTGGTTGACCAGAAGCAGCTTGATGGGCCGGTTGAACGAGCCGACCTGTGACATGGTGGCCCTCACGCTGGCCCCCCGACGGGGTTCACCAGTGCGGTGGAGGTCTGCCGGTCGGCCCCGGCCTCTGTCACCGCCGCCTTGGCGGTGCCTCTGTCTGTGACGTTGTCCATCGCAACGGGGTCCAGCACGGTGGTGCACCGGGTCCACCGGATGACCTCGCGGTCGCGGGGGTGGCTGATGTACTCCGGTGCTGATGCCGGGGGCCGGTCCAACAGGTTGTGCTGCCGGCAGTAGGCGTCGTTGTAGATCGTTTCGGCGTAGCGTTGCGGTCCGTCCGGGAAGACCGCGGCGATGCGGATGTCGTCCGCCAGTGTGCGCGAAAGCCACGAGGCCACCAGGGCCACCGCGCCGACACTCCAGCCGCCGGTGACGTACCTGCCGGCGGCTAGCTGCCGGCAGGCCCAGACCGCTTCATGGGCGGCGACCCAGTGGACCTCGTTGAAAGCGCCGTAGTCGACGTTGCGCGGGTAGATACTGCTGCCCAGTCCACGCATCCGCCGGGTGCGGGCCGGCTGACCGAAGATGGTGGAGCCGGTGGTGTCCACGCCGACCAGACGCAGGTCGGGGAAGAACTGGCGCAGCACCCGGGTGACGCCGGCGCTGTGCCCCCCGGTGCCCACGCTGCAGACGAGGACGTCGATGCGCCCGAGCTGGGCGGCGAGCTCTAGGGCGAGGCCCTGGTAGGCGTCGACGTTGTCGGGATTGTTGTACTGGTCGGGGCACCAGGCATCCTGGTGTCTGTTCATCAGCTCCGCAACGCGGTCGCGGCGTGCCTGCTGCCAGCCGCCTGTCGGGTGCGGCTCGTTTACGACGTCAACGCGGGCGCCGTAGGCGGACAGCAGGTTATACATCGGCGGTTCCATGCCTGGGTCGGTGACCAGGGTGACGGGATGTCCGTACACCATCCCAGCCAGCGCAAGGCCCAGCCCCAACGTGCCCGAAGTGGACTCGACGACCGGGGCGCCTGGAGCCAGGTCGCCACGTTCACGTGCGCGCTGGACCAGGTGCAGCCCGGGACGGTCCTTGATGCCGCCGGGGTTGTGCCCTTCGAGCTTGGCCCAGAACCCGTGGGTTGAGCCGCCGCCAATGTCGGGGATCCACAGCACGGGGGTGTTACCGACGAGTTGGTCGAGCAGGTGGCACGGCGAACTGGCGATCAGCTGACTCACAGTGGGCAGGTCAGCGGGACGGATGGAAGCAAGGTTGACCACGACGGTCCTTTCAGCGACGTGACGTAGCCGCATCAATGTGAAACCAGCAGCCTGAGATGCGGCATGTCGGGCGAAGCGCCCAATGACGTGCGGGCAGACAGCGCTACCGCGGCTCGGGCACGCCTGACGGACAGGCGGGTTTCAGAACCGAGCGCGGACCAGTGCGCTGATGTCAGGGTGCCGGTGACGTCACGTCCGGCTGACGCAAATCTTCAGCAGAAGAGTCCGTCCGGGCCGGGCCGTCGGATGTACGGTTGAGGCGGCGACAAGGTCGCCTCCGGCGTGAGTGGCTGGCGGCGTCGAGAGAACACCCAGTGAGGCGAGGATGACGGTGCGCCAAACGACGGAGGACACGGCGTCACAGGAGCTTCCATGCTCGCCGTGACCAACCTCCCCGGCATGGCCGCCTACAGAGGCCGTCAGACTGCCGTCAGGCACCTCACCTGGCTCGGTGATTGATGTCGCCGCGGCAGTGGCGTGACCTGCATGGTGGTGGGTGGTGCCATCGTGCACCGTGGCGACGCAGATCAGCAGAGCCAGCAGCATGAGGGCTCGCATGAAGGGTCGGTGCACCATGGACCTTTCGGTCAACACTGCCTAGCCGGACAGACCGAGGCTGACTGTATAGCCGAGCCGCTGCGGCTGGAAGGTTTCTTCTCAAGAAAGACCATTTGTTCACAAAGCCTTGTGTCATCGTCGGTCTGCTGGTCAACCTGGTCGCGTTGCTCACGCTGCGTTCCGGTGTGAACGGAGGTCTCAACACCAAGGGCCCCCACCCCGAGGTGATGGTCGACTCGGCGAGCTTGGCGTCATTGCGGCGGGCGGCTGGTGACCGCTACCGGTCAGGGGTTCTGAGACATCGTTGTTGCGCTTGGCATCTTCGTCGTTGTGCGGTCGGTCGTTGTCGCGTCTGCTCGAACGCTCGGAGTCCAGACGGGAGGTTGCTGTTGTTGGCTGACCACGAGGTACGGCATTCGATCACACTCACTGCTACGTCAGGTCACTTCCCCCGACGGGGTCGTCCCTCTCCCGGAGACCTTCCAACCAGGTGAAGCCACGTGGCCAGGGTCGGCCCGTAGTTTTCGAGCGGCCCGGGCATCTGAAGGCGACCCGCCGCAGTCACCCGTAGACGTAAAGGGTGGTCGTCGGCGGTGGGGGAGGGCGGGCGCCTGCCAGTCGGCGCTGCGGTGAGGTTATCGACTGTAGGAGGCCGGTTCGGTTACTACGGTGCGGATCCCCCGAGTTATTCGTTTGTCCGTCCACGCTTCCTCGCCGAAGAGTCAGGCGGAGCCTGGGCGGCTTGTTCCATGTTCAGGATGTTCTGGATGATCGCGGCGATGCCTTCGCGTGCTGCGGGCGAGAGTTGTTCGATGGACCGCGTCATCACCTGGACCTCTGCGCTGCTCTGCGATGGGTCCAGGAAGAAGGCCGGGCTGGCGCCGAAGAAGTCGGCCAGTGCCGTCAGTGTCGCGGCTGTCGGGTTGGTGTGCCCGGCGGTGCGAAGTCTTCGCAGGGTCTCCGCAGAGATGCGATGACCTCGAGCCTTCAGCGCCTCGGACACCTCGGCGTCCGTGTAGGGACCCCGGCCCTTCGGGTGGTGGTGCGTATACAGGTATCGAGGCCGATTTCTAATGAGTGCCGAACCCGAGCCACCTGGTTGGTCCTCGTTCGGTGCCGCCATGACGCCCCAGACTACGACTAGAGTTGGTCCCAACCCAACTTTATGTGGAAGTTCCACGCCATCCGTGGCGTCGGCAGTGCCTCGTCCAGTTGCATGAGAAAGGCGAGACGGTGCGGTGGCAGCCAGTCTCGCACACCCTGGCGCGCTCGCTGGTGCAGCACTATGACGATCGAGTAACGAGCGAAGGCGACGGGCAGGTGCTGAGGTATCGAAACGGAGCACCAATCACACGCCGCCGTTACGACTACCTCTGGAGTCGCTTGGGAAAACACCTTCCGTGGGTGGCGACTCAGCAAATCAGCACACACTGGTTACGCCACACAACGCTAACCTGGGTAGAGCGCAACTTTGGGTACGGTATCGCGCGAGCCTACGCAGGCCATGACGGCCGCTCCGCTGCCGGAACAACAAGCACCTACGTCAAGGCAGATGTATATGAGGTGGCGCGCGCGCTCAGTGCTCTCACCGGCGAGAAGCACCCGCTGGTTGCTGGGATTCCTGAATCCCTCCGCAAAGGAGATGACAAAGGTGTTCATACGCTACCAGCGATGCCGTTATGGATCGCCAAAGGTTAGATCGCCCCACTGGCGCCGTCATTCCTGATGGTCTCCTGGAGGCGTGGGTGCCAGAGATGCGGCTTCGCCTGCGGCCAGGGCCACTTGATCCTATGCGTCGCCATCCGTCCGTAGAACGCGAACGCAGACTGCCATGTCCTCGGGTTCGCGGCTTCGTACGCGCCTCCGACTGCTCGTTCAGCCATCGGGTCAAGGGATCTCGTCACCTTGGTCATCTGACACGTCGACCTTGATGCCGAAGAATCCTCGTGGTGGAGGCGCATGGGAGGTTCGTCTTCACCGGGGCCCAGCTTCCGGCCGGTTAGGTTGGCAGCGGCATCGATCGGCCTGTCGGAGCCATCAGGCGCGAACCGGAGTCGGGCAACCTTCGCCACACGGCAGCGGGGGAACGCAACTTCTTCGTCGCACGGCGCCAACCAGGGCCGTAGCTACTCCAGTGCGTCGAAGTGGACGAGGTGCGCCAACTGCTCCTTTTGGGCGTACCGGTGTACCTCGTCGAGGGTGGGTGTGGTCACCTCAAGTTGTTCGGCTAGCTGTGGTGCAGTGAGAGAACCCGGAGCGGGACACTGCCAGGACCCGGCACAGCTGCTTGACGCCGAAGGCGGCGCGGTGGGCGGAGATGAACCGCAAGCGGCTGGTGACCGATCCATCTCCTTCGCGAAATCGGCGGCTTCCGGGTACGTCGAACAATGCCGCTGTCGGCTTCCTGCATCGACGAATGACAGTGTCGACGGGTTCGGCGATTCTTGGTCCACCGTGTGGGTCACCGGATGGCGGGGGCGGCGGATGCGACTGCGACAGGCAGCGAGGGTGACCGTGGTGGCGCTGGTCGCCGTGGCCGGGCTGGTGGCCGGGGTGGAGCCGGCGGCGGCGCTGCCGTCCCTGCTGGCCCCCGGTCCTGTGACCGTGACCGACAACGCCGACGGCCGGCTGGAGGTCTTCGCCGTCGGCGCGGGCGGCGACCTTGTGCACGTGTACAACCCCGGGGCGGACCGCTACGAGTGGAGCGCCTTTTCTCCCTCGGCCGAGCTGCCGGACGAACGGTTACCGGCACCCCTGCGGTCGCCAGGCAGCGCAACGGTCGACTCATCGTGTTCGTCCGCGACGTGTTCGGCGAGTACTGGTACATCCGCCAGGGCTACCCGGCCTGGGAGGGGTGGCGCCGGCTCGGCGGCTTCGGTACGAGCTCCCCGGCTGCGGTGACCCACACGATCCTCACCAGCACCGGCCGGGTGCCGGCCGAGGTCGAGGTCTACGTGCGCGGCGACGACGGCAACCTGCACAGCGCACAGCAGGTCGGCGTCGACTCCGACGTCTGGCGCTGGACCACGGTGGCCGGCGGGATCAAGGGCGACCCGGGTGCCGCCATGAGGCGGAACGGGGACGGGGTACGCGTGTTCGTGCAGGGCGAGGACGACACGCTCTACAGCATCGTGAAGAACCGGCTCGGGTACGGCGTATGGGAAGGGGCCGACCCGGTCCCGTTCGTCGGTCGGCTGTCGGTCGGGGTGGACGAGCGCGGCCGTCCGATTGCGTTCGTGTCGACCGGCAGCGAGATCCGCGGCGTGTCCCGGTCGGAAGCCCTCGGCATGGAGTGGGTCCGCCGGCTTGCCGTGACCCCCCACGTCGGGTCGCCCGCGGTCGCGACGACGACCACCACACCGCGATTCCTCGACACCACCGTCTACGTCCGCCACTTCACCCGCTCAGTGCGGGAACAGCCGTTCACGGAAGGGCGGACGGGCGCGCAGACCGACCTCGGCGGCGACCTGTCGAGCGACCCCGCTGCCTTCGTGGCCGCGGACGGCAGGCGGCACGTCTTCGCCCTCGGCGGCGACTTCCGGCTGTGGGCCAGGCAGGAGTGCCGCTCCGGCGACGGCCGGATCCGGTACGCGAACTGGCGGCTGGTCGAAGGCGGACGCCCGGCCGAGTGCGCCAGCTGAGTCAAAGAATATGTCGAGCGGAAGGGGGTTTCCGCCAGCTTGGTCGAGCCCCACGGTGATCACCGCCAGGAGCAGACCAAGGGTGTCGGTGGCGAGGATCTTCGGTGCGCTGGACGTTGCAAGCCACCACGAGTGATCACCGAGCGGTCCTCGGCGTACCGCCCAAGCTGTCCGCACGGGTGCGGGTCTTCGACACCGGCCAGCATCGCAAGACCGACCCGGTCGATGCGCACAGCGTCGCAGTCGCCGGTCTGCGCAGCCGCGGCCTGCGCACCACCATTCGACACCTGCTGCTCGAACTTGTCCCCGGCGGAGCGAAGAAGTTCCTCACCCGTGGCCAGGCCAGCTACTTGCTGCGCGCCGCGCCGCCACCGGACGGCATCGTCGCCCAGACCCGCCACGGTTCCGCACCGACGCGCGCTCCGCGCCCTCAACCACCAGCTGTCCGACGTCATCTACAAGCGGATGCTGCACGACGCCAGAACCAGCAGAGTTGGGAAACGGGCTCGGCAGGACACTCGGGAGCGACTCTGCAATCCAGCGCGGACAGCCTGATCCCGACAGCAGCCTCTTCGGACAAGTCGCAACCTGCCGTACCCGAATGCCGGCAGGCTCCTGGTCGCGGCGGCCGGGCAGGCCTGATCGCGGCACCGGCCGCGCCTGCCGGTCCCGCCCGTCGGATAGCGCCGGCCGGGCAGGTATGCGTGGTCGAGCACCGGATGGGGCGGTTCGGGATGACCGGCGTTGGTGGCCGCCTCGTTGGCGACGCGGCTCGGCCTCTTCCGGCCGACATGGCCTCGCGGGCCGAAGTACACGGTCGTGCCGCAGGGGGAGTGGCTCGACCAGGGCAGACATGTCGACCAACGGCACAGGAATATCTTCGGACACCACGTGACCAGCGTGCCGACCGATTCGTTTGACCACACAGTTTCCAGTTGGACGGGCCAGGGATCACGCGATGACCAGCGACTACGACGACCTGCCGGTACGAATCCCTCTAAGGGCCATCGGGACGGTGGAGCGCAACCAACTCGTCGGCTACCGGTAGCCGGCCGCGACGGATGGCGGACCGGCAGAACAGACGTCCGGCTGAGCGGCAGATCGCCCGGGTGATGCGCAAGCCTGAGCAGCCGGAGCAGGCCAACTTCCTGGAGCTCTTCTTCGACCTGGCGTTCATCTTCGCGCTCACCCGGGTCACCCTGCCGTTGATCGATCGTCTCGACGTCGTCGGCGCCGCCCAGATGCTCGTGTTGCTGCTCGCCCTCTTCTGGCTGTGGTCCTTCACCGCCTGGGTGACCAACTACTTCAACCCGGAATCGAGCGAGATACAACTGCTCACGATCGTCAGCATGCTCGGCGCCGTGCTGATGGCGGCCGCGGAGCCCCGGGCGTTCGCGGATCAAGGCATGCTGTTCGCCGGCACGTACGTGGCCGTCCACATCGGCCGTACGCTCGCCATCGTCTACCTCCTCCGAGCCGACGAGCGGCGACTCAATCCCACCCGGATCCTGTTCTGGTTCGGTGTCTCCGCCGTGCCGTGGATCGCCGGCGCGCTCAACTCCGACAGTACGGCCCGCCTGGCGCTGTGGGCGGTGGCGCTGGCGGTGGACTACACGGGCGGAAGGCTCCTGTGGCCCACGCCCAAACTGGGGCGGGTCCCAACATCGCAGTGGGTGTTCGCCCCTGAGCATCTGGCCGAGCGGTACCGGCAGTTCTACGTCATCGCGCTGGGTGAGACGATTTTCATCCTTGGCCGCACGCTGTTCTACAACGACCTCACGGCCGCCCGGATGGCGGCATTCGTGGTGGCGTTCACCACCACCGCGTTGATGTGGCGGATCTACATCCAGCGGGCCGGGCGGATCATGGGTGAGGCCATCAGGAGGTCGGCGCAACCCAACCGGCTCGGTCGATCGATTGCCAACACCCACCTGCTGATGGTGATCGGCATCGTGTTCACCGCGGTGGGGTACGGGCTCGTCATCGGCGAGCCGCTCGGGCACACCGACCTGTCGTGGCTCGGTCCGATCCTCGGCGGGCCGGCGCTGTTCATCGTCGGGCGGGCCCGCTTCGAGTGGGCGGTGTTCTCCCGTGTCTCACCGTCCCGGCTGGTCGCGCTGGTCGTGATAGCCGCCCTCGCGGCACCGCTGCTCCTCGGGCCGCCGCTGCTCGTCACGGTCACCGCCGCGACGGTCCTGACCGGAATGGCCGTAGCCGACGCGCGGCGTGCCCGGGGCTGCCCGCCCGAGAAGCCGTCACCACCGCGCCGGTAGCCAACAGGCCGGACGCGAAGCGGACAGCGGCATCGAACACGGCCTGCACCCCAACGAGATAAGCAGCCCCTTCGACCTGGTCGAAACCCTCGACTGGCTACGCGCCGTCCCCAACCACCAAGATCTACGAACAAAACCTACGACCGGCAAGTTAACAAGAGAGGTGCCGTCAGATCCACACTCTTTGCCCGTACAAGCGACGCAATAGGGACTGTAACTACTTGAAGGACGCCCTGATCATGAGGGATGGTGATTGGCGTAGGTCAGTCGGCGGAGTAGGTTTTCGGCCGGCCCTCGCCATCCGGCCCGGCGCATCACCTCGGCCAGTAGCACGGTTGTCAGCCACGTACCGATCGCTACCGCTGATGCACCGGCGTCGCTGAGCTGCCCGCCGAGTCCAAGGGTGAACGGTGCGAAGAGCGCCACGAAAACGACCGATTGAAGCAGGTAGCAGGTGAGTGACCGTTGCCCGCAGGCGGTCAGCGCGATGGTCACCCGGCCGGGCGCGCCGGCGACGCGGTGAGCGATGAGACCGACGATTGCGGCGTAGGCGAGCCCGCCGGCGATGCCGGTCACGCTGTGCATCGCGTACGCGGCTACCGCCGTGCCCGTCGTCCAGTCCGTCCAGATCTGTGCGTCCATCAGCGCCAGCGGGGTGCCGCCGACGACCGTGATGACGATTCCGGCCACCGCGACCCGCGCCAGCAGGGCTCGGTGCTGGCCGGGTTCGTCGAGCAGCCGGCGCCGGGCCGCCCAGATGCCGAGCAGGAAGGGGGTGACGATGTCGAGGACCAGCATCGGGCCGAGTCCGGCCCAGATGGCCAACCGCTGGCCGGCTGCCTCGATCGGCGACTCGACGCTGGTGGGCAGGGGCGGCGACCCCTCGATGACGATGGCCCACGCGGGCAGCGTGGCGAGCGCGGCGAACACCAGGGTCCATAGCCCGGCGACCCAGAGCAGCACCCGGTCCCGGGCCCGCAGCATGCCCACGAGGACCAACGCCAGCAGCCCGTACGTGACCAGGATGTCGCCGAAGAACAACAGCAGCGCGTGGGCGAAGCCGAACACGATCAGCCAGAGGCTGCGGCGGCGCAGCAGGCGGCGTACGTCCCGCCATTCGGCTCCGGCCGCGATTCGCCGGTTGGCGAGCTGGATCAACCCATAGCCGAACAGCGCGGCGAACATCGGCAGGGCGCGGGCATCGACGAAGAGCACCTGAAGGCCGGCGACGAAGCGGTCGACCGGGCCACCGTTCAGGTCGTAGCCGCGGAACCCGCTGGAGTCGCTGTTATACAGGTACATGTGCGCGTGGGCCAAAGCGATGAACAGCAGCATGACGCCGCGGGCGAGATCGGGGGCGGGCGATCGGTCGGAGAGTCTGGTGGCCGCCCCTGGCGGACCGGCGGCGGGCTCGAGGACAAGTCTGGACACCTGACACTCCGTTGTCGAAAGTGGACCTTCGTGGAGGCGCGGCAGAATTGCCGGGAAGCCGGCGGCAGGCCCGGATCGATTAGATACGCAGACGTATCTAACACCATGGAGTTAAGCTACGCAAGCGTGCCTTAGTTGGGAGCCGTCTTGAGTGAGAAGCCGCAGGACCCGACGCTGCGACGGTCTCGACGCCGGGGAGATGATCTGATCCAGGCCATCCACTCCGCCGTGCTCGCGGAGGTGGCCGAGGTCGGAGTCGGCGGGCTCACCATGGAGGGTATAGCCAAGCGCGCGGCGACCGCGAAGACGTCGTTGTACCGGCGCTGGCCCTCGCCACGAGAACTGCTACTGGACGCGCTCTACGAGGCGCATCCCGAAGAGCTGCCGTCGCCGCGCGCCAGCGATCTGCGCGGTGACTTGATCCGAGCGCTGCGGCAGCTCGTCGCCTGGATGGTCCAACCGGCCGGGTTGGCCGTCATGGCCATCATGTCCGAACGGCAACGCCATCCGGAGCTGGTCGAGGCGCTGTATGACCGGGTTTTCGACGCCCGCGGCACCACCTTCACCTACACGGTGCTGCGCCACTATGCCGAGCGCGGACAGATCGACCCTGACCTGGTCACACCGGTCGTGCGCGACATCGGGGAGGCGCTGGTGTTCAAGCACGTGACGGACACCAACCAGCTGCCGGACGACGACAAGCTGGCCGCGATCGTTGACCAGGCGATACTGCCGGCGGTCGGCATCCTGCCCAACCGCCGTTCCTCATGATCAGGGCGTCCTTCAAGTAGTTAGAGGGCGGTTATGGACGTTCGGTTTGATCTTTGCGTTCGGTCCGTTTGGAGATCGCTCTGCGGGTTCGCGGTAGATAGTGATCATTCGATGACAGGGAAATGAGCGGTGGTCGTGTCCTGTTCGTGGGCTTCGGTGTTGGGTCGGTATGAGCCAGCGCAAGCCGTATCCGAGCGATGTCACCGATGAGCAGTGGGCGTTGATCGGCCCGTTCCTGGACGCCTGGCGAGCCAGGCGGGTCTCGGTCACGGGCCGCTACGGCGAGCAGAATCTCCGGGAGATCGTGACGCGATCTTGTGCCAGAACCGGACCGGCTGCCAGTGGGCGTACCTGCCGCACGACCTGCCGCAGGAGCCGGTGACCTACTACTACGCCGTGTGGCGCGACGACGGCACCGATGCCGCGATTCATGACCTGCTGCGCTGCCAGGCCCGGGAGAAGGTCGGCCATCGCGAGGACCCGTCCGCGGTCGCGGTCGACACCCAGTCGATCAAGGCCGCGAACCACGTCCCTGCCGCCACGACCGGCAAAGACGCGAGTAAAAGGGTGCCGGGCAGGAAGCGAGGACTGGCCGTGGACGCCCTGGGGCTGATCATCGCGGTCGTGGTCACCGCGGCGTCGGTTACCGACAACGCGATCGGTATCCGGCTGCTCGACACGGTCGCCGAGCACGCCCCGACGGTGACCCATGCCTGGGTCGACGCGGGCTTCAACAGGACTTCGCCGTGCACGGCGCGTCATCGGGTGCACCCCGAAGTCCTCGGCGATCTGCTCGACGGTCACGCCCGGGTCACGTTCACGCGCGACCCGCACCACGTCGTCGCGGAACTCTCGAGGGTAGGGCTTGGGCACAGTGGCATCCTTCCAGCCCGCCCACAGGGCAAGCCATCTCAGATGTCACCTATCGGTGCAGCAGACCCCGGAGGTCCTGGTGCAGCTGCGTTATGGCATGAACCCTCAACAGAGTCCGGCATCGGTCGAGCCGATCGGTGCGGCACCGTTTACCGTGGTGCACGGGCGTCCCTCCTACCTCAACCTGCTCGACGCGATCAGTGCACGGCAGTTGGTCCGGGAGGCCGCGGCCGAGCCCGGGACCACTGCTGCGGCGTCGCCGGACGTACCGTTGCAGTGGGTCAGCCTGGCATCCGACGGGGCCCTGCCGTTCGAGGACAACATCACCGAAGCAGCTGAGTTCGGCGTGCGGCACATCGCTGAGCCGGGCGGCTCTATCCGCTCGCATGCGGTGGCCGAAGCAGCACGCAGGCACGGAATCGGCGTAACCCGCACCGGACTGCGGTTGTTCCGCCATTGACCCGCCAGCGGCTGTTGCCGTTGCACGGTCTGCACGTCAAGCCAAAACTATCTCTGCGTTAAGACCAGCACGCCGACAGCTGTAGCCGCAACGGCGGTTTTCGTCATGCTGCGCGGCCGCGCGACTGCCTAAGCGCCGGCACCGTGCCCCTGAGTTCCGGGCACGGTGCCGGTGCCGGTGCCAGACGGGGTTGTTGGTACTGCCTTCGATCAAGGTGTGGCGCGCCGATCAACATCGCATTGACCTCGGCGTTTCCGAGGTCAACGCCGGCGGCTGACGTCGGCTGCGTAGGCCGCACAGTCAGGGCAGGCGGTTGGTGGTGGTGAGGCGGTGGTACCAGTGGGCGGAGTCTTTCCAGGTGCGTTGCTGGGTGTCGTAGTCGACGTGGATGATGCCGAAGCGGCGGTCGTAGCCGTACGCCCACTCGAAGTTGTCCAGCAGGGACCAGACGAAGTAGCCCCGCACGTCCGCCCCGGCCGCCATCGCCTCGGCCGTCGCGGCGATGTGCCGACGCAGGTAGTCCACGCGGCGGTCGTCGTGCACCGCGCCGTCGGAGGAGACAACGTCGTCGAAGGCGGCACCGTTCTCAGTGATCATCAAGGGCAGGTCTGGGTAGTCGTGGTGCAGTCGCAGCAGCATCTCGGTCAGGCCGGCCGGTTCGATGTTCCAGCCCATCGCCGTGTGCGGGCCGGGTTGGGGCAGGAACTCGACCTGATCGGCGCCCACCCAGGCCGAGTGCGCCGAGCGGCCGTGACCGTCTGCGGCCGACCTGGGCGAGACGCCGTCCCAGGCGCGAACCAGCGTGGTCGAGTAGTAGTTGACCCCGAGCACGTCCAGCGGAACGGCCGTCGTGGCCTCGTCGCCGTCGTGCACGAACGACCAGTCGGTGACCTCGGCCGTGTCGGCGAGCAGATCCGCCGGGTACGCCCCGTCCAGCATCGGGCCGAGGAACGCCCGGTTGGCCAGGGCGTCGATCCGGCGCACCGCGTCGTGGTCGGCCGCAGAGTCCGATGCCGGCCGGATGACGTGCAGGTTCAGCGTCACCGACAGTTGCGCCGCCGGTGCCAGGTCGCGGATCACCCGGCCGGCCAGGCCGTGCGCCAGGTTCAGGTGGTGTACGGCCCGCAGCGCCGCGGCCGGTTCGGTCCGTCCCGGCGCGTGCACCCCGGAGGCGTACCCGAGGTATGCCGAGCACCACGGCTCGTTGAAGGTGGTCCAGGTGTGCACCCGGTCGCCGAGCGCGCCGACGATGTGTGTGGTGTAGTCGGCGAAACGCGACGCCGTGTCCCGGGCGGGCCAGCCGCCGGCGTCCTCCAGTTCCTGCGGCAGGTCCCAGTGGTAGAGCGTGGCCACCGGCCGGATGCCGAGTTCGAGCAGCCGGTCCACCAGCCGGGAGTAGAAGTCCACACCGGCGCGGTTGAGCGCGCCCGAACCGCCCGGCTGCACTCGGGGCCAGGCGATGGAGAACCGGTACGCGCCGAGCCCGAGGGCGGCCACCTGGTCGAGGTCGGCGGCCCAGCGATGGTAGTGGTCGGCCGCCACGTCGCCGGTGTCCCCGTTCAACGTCCGCCCTGGCGTGTGGCTGTAGGTGTCCCAGATCGACGGTCCCCGACCGTCCTCCTTCGCCGCGCCCTCGATCTGGTACGCCGCCGTAGCCGAACCCCAGACGAAGCCCTGGGGGAACACCACATCGCTGAGTTGATCATTCGCTCGCTGACGATCGCTCAATTCGCCACCTCCGTAACCTCGCAGCTGTATCCCGACGAGACGCCCGCCACCAGCTCCACGGTGGCCGTTCCACCCTGGTGGTGCACCTCGAACTCGGTGCCCGGACCACCGTCCGGCGACGGTATCCGAACCCGGGTCCGCTGCCCGGGTGCTGGGGCGAACAACCGCAGCCGGACGCCGTCGGCCCACGGGTAGTCGGGCCGGTCGGTGACCGATCCGAACGCGATGACCGCGCCGGGGCGGGCCAGCACCGGAACGCTGTCGTAGCCGTGCTTCTCGGTCACCCAGCCCGGCCCGGTGACCTGGGCACCGGTCATCAGCTGCGTCCAGGTGCCGGCCGGTACGTAGTAGGTCACCTGGCCGTCGGCGCTCATCACCGGCGCGACCAGCAGGTCCGGACCGAGCATGTACTGTCGGTCGAGGTACGCTGCGGTGGGATCGTCCGGGAACTCCAGGATCATCGGCCGCATCATCGGCACGCCCTCGACGTGGGCCTGTTCGGCCGCTGCCGCCAGGTACGGCATCAGGCTCAGCTTGAGCCGGGTGAAGCGGCGCAGCACGTCGACCGCCTCGTCGTCGTACGCCCACGGCACCCGGTACGAGCCGGAGCCGTGCAGCCGCGAGTGCGACGACAACAGGCCGAAGGCGATCCACCGTTTGAACACCGCAGGGTCGGGCGTGCCCTCGAAGCCGCCGATGTCGTGGCTCCAGTAGCCGAACCCCGACGCCGCCAGTGACAGCCCTCCGCGCAGCGACTCGGCCATCGCCACGAAGGTGGACTCGCAGTCGCCACCCCAGTGCACCGGAAACTGCTGGCCGCCGGCCGTCGCGGACCGGGCGAAGACGACCGCCTCGCCCTGCCCGCGTTCGGCCTCGAGCAGCTCGAAGACCGTCCTGTTGTAGAGGTGGGCGTAGTAGTTGTGCATCCGCTGTGGGTCCGAGCCGTCATGCCACACCACGTCGGTGGGGATGCGCTCGCCGAAGTCGGTCTTGAAGCAGTCCACGCCCATGTCCAGCAGCACCTTGAGCTTGCCGGAGTACCAGGCGACCGCGTCCGGGTTGGTGAAGTCGACAAGCGCCATGCCGGCCTGCCACTTGTCCCACTGCCAAACCGACCCGTCCGGGTTGCGGACCAGATATCCGGCTTGGCGGCCCTCCTCGAACAGGTACGACCGCTGGGCGATGTACGGGTTGATCCAGACGCAGACCTTGAGACCGCGCTCGTGCAGCCGGCGCAGCATGCTCTCCGGTTCGGGGAAGGTCGCCGGATCCCAGATGAAGTCGACCCAGTGGAACTGCCGCATCCAGAAGCAGTCGAAGTGGAACACCGACAGCGGCAGGTCCCGTTCGGCCATCCCGTCGATGAACTCGGTGACCGTCTTCTCGTCGTACGCGGTGGTGAACGAGGTGGACAGCCACAGCCCGTACGACCAGGCCGGCACCCGCGCCGGCCGCCCGGTCAGCGCTGTGTAGCGGCGCAGCACGTCCTTGGGGGTGGGGCCGTCGATCAGGTAATACGTCAGCGACTGACCCGGCACGCTGAACTGGGTCTGCGACACCACCTCCGACCCGACCTCGAAGGACACGTGTTCGGGGTGGTCGACGAAGACGCCGTAGCCGGCGCTGCTCAGGTAGAACGGCACGTTCTTGTACGCCTGCTCGCTGGCCGTGCCGCCGTCGGCGTTCCAGATGTCGACGGCCTGGCCGTTCTTGACGTACGCCCCGAAGCGTTCGCCCAACCCGTAGATCGTCTCACCGACGCCGAGCGCCAGCCGCTCGTGCACGTACCTGTTGCCCTCGCCGTCGGTGACCACGCCGATGCTGCGCTCGGTGGAGGAGGTGACCAGCCGGTCGCTGTGCAGGAAGTCGACCCGCCACGGGCCGGTCAGCGCCACCCGGACCGTAAGTTCGCCGGTGGTCAGCCGCGCGCTGATCCCGGTCACCTCCACCCGCACCGGATGGTCGGTGCTCTCGGTCAGGGTGAAGCGGGGCTGCCTGGGCAGCCCGCCGCTGTGGTGACCGATCGTCACGCCGACCACGCCGGGTGCGGGAGAGAAGAACCGTACGGTGATCACCGGTTGGTTGAGGGTGTCGCCGCGTCCGGTGATCTGCCCGGTCGGTGCGAAGACGGTGAAGGATCGCTCGTCCGGCTCCACCGACTCCACCGTGCCGGGACGCAGCACACTGACCCCGGGACGCAGTTGCCAGTATCCGTCGGTGAACTTCACTTGTCGGCTCCTGCCGTGATGCCGCGCGAGAGGGTGCGCTGGAAGATGAGGAAGAACAGGATCGCCGGGAGGAGGCTGATCAGTGCCCCGGCGTTGGTGGTGGGGGCGTCCATCAGCCGGTCGCCCTGCAACGAGGCGAGTGCGACCGGGACGGTCTGCGTCTGGTTGTCGATGAGCATGACCAACGGAATGAGGAACTCGTTCCAGGTCCAGATGAAGAAGAAGACCAGCAGCACCGAGATGGTGGGGCGGACGTTGGGCAGCACCACCCGCCACAGGATCCGCCACCGGCCGGCCCCGTCGAGCGCGGCGGCCTCCAGCAGGGTACGGGGGAATGTGCCGAGCACCGAGGCGAGCAGATAGGTACCGAAGGCGGCCTGGATGACGGTGAAGATGATGATCACCGCCAGCCGGGTGTTGTAGAGCCCGGCCTCCTTGGCGAAGTGGTAGAGCGGATAGATTAACGCCTCCTGCGGCAGCATGTTCGCCAGCAGGAAGAGGCCGATGATCCAGAGCCGGCCGCGGACCCGGCCGACGCCCAGGGCATACGCGCTCAGCAGCGAGACGACGACGGCGAGTACCGCCACCGAGCCGGAGATGAGGACCGAGTTCCACAGCTTGACCGGGAAGTCGACCTGCTCCCAGTAGGTCCGCAGCCCGGTGGTGTAGAACTCGCTCGGCCAGCTCAACGGTCCGTTGGTCGAGTAGTCGGCGGGCGACTTGAACGCGTTGAGCAACATGAACGCGAACGGCACCAGCATGGCGAGCGCCGCCGCACCGACCAGCGCGAGCACGATCCACCGGCCGGCGCCCCGGTGCCGCCGGTCGGCCGGTCGCCGTACCCGCTGGGGCGGGGTGAGGGTGATCGCCATCAGAGCACTCCGTCCCGGCGTTCGGCCCGGTTCTGCGCCCGGATGAACAGCACCGCCACCACGACGATGATCAGTGTCAGCACCATCGAGATCGCCGAGCCGTAGCCGACCTGCAACCGTTTGAAGAAGGTGAAGTACGCGAAGTAGGACGGCACGTTGGTGGCGTTCTCCGGCCCACCCCGGGTCAGGGCGAAGATCGGGCCGAAGACCTTCATCGCCGCGATGGTGCAGGTGAGCCCGACCACGAACGTCTCCGGCCGGATCTGCGGCAGGGTGATCGCGCGGAACCGCCGGAACCAGCCGGCCCCGTCGATCTCGGCTGCCTCGTACAGCTCCGGGTTCACCCGCTCCAGGGCAGCCATGAAGACCACCACCGGATAGCCGAGCTGCACCCAGATCATCACGGCCATCACGGCGGGCAGCGCGGTGTTCGGGTCGCCGAGCCAGTCATGGGCCAGCGAGCCGAGCCCAACCGCGTCGAACAGTCCGTTGAGGGCACCGCCGGGCCGCAGGATCCAACCCCAGACGATGCCGGCTACCACGACCGGGAGCACCTGCGGCAGGTAGAAGGCGGCCCGGAGGGCGGCGGCGGTACGGGGCCGGAACCGGCGTCCGATGGTGTCGAAGAGCACCGCGGCGAGCACCAGCCCGATCAGGGTGGGCAGCACCACCATCGCGATGATCATCGCGACGGTGTTCTGGAAGGACGTCCAGAAGACATCGTCGGTCAGCAGGTTGCGGTAGTTGTCCAGTCCGATGAAGGTGGGGTCGCCGACGCCGGACCATTTGGTCAGCGAGAGGTAGCCGGTGTAGACCAGCGGACCGCCGATGACCAGCAGGAAGAGCAGCGCGCCGGGCAGCAGGTAGAGCCAGTACCCGGTGTCGGAGCGCGACCGCCGTCGCCGGCCGGCGGATGCCGGTGCCGAGGGAGGTGTCGAGGTCGCCGGTGCGGCGACGACCGTGTCGGGGGATGCCATGGGAATCCTTCCAGGGTGGGGCAGGCGCGCCGGTCGTCGCACCTGCCCCGGCCGCCGTCAGTCGCGCTTGATCTCCGCGACGCCGTCCTGGTAGGGCTTGGCGATCGCGTCGAGCACCTGCTCGGGCGAGCGGGACTGGTTGATCAGGCCCTGGAAGCCGGAGACCAGCACGTCGTAGTAGCCGGGGACCGGCCAGTCCGGGTAGAAGGCCAGGCCGTCCTGGGAGCTGACCCGGTTGAAATCCTCGATCAGCTTGCGGTCCTTCGGGTCCTTGATCGTCGCCGGGTCACCGGCCACCGGAATCCCGCCGTTGTTCCCGATCAGCGTCTGGATCTCCGGCCGCATGGTGATGTCGATGAAGTCGTAGGCCAGGCTCTTGGCCTTGCTCGTCTCCGGGACCACCCACAGGTTGCCCGACGAGCCCGCGTGCAGGGTGTTGCCGGGAAAGAGGAAGGTGTCCCAGTCGAAGGAGATTTCGCTCTTGAAGCGGCCGAACCACCAGCTGCCCGAGACGATCATCGGCGTCTTGCCCGAGATGAAGCCAGTGCCCATGTCCTCGGCCTTCAGGCTGGCCGAGTCCTTGGCGACGTACCCCTTGCGGACCCACTCGGCGAACGTCTCCGCGCCGTAGCGCAGCGGGTCGGCCTTGAAGTCGACGGGGTTGGCGTAGAGCTGGTAGTTGTTCACGAAGGCTCGGTCGGCCCGGGAGAGGGCGAGCTGGTAGAAGAGCTGGCCGGCCGGGTACTCGGCGCCGGACATGCCCAGCGGGGTGACGCCCTTGGCGACGAAGGTGTCCATCGCCGCCGCCATCTCGGCCAGCGTCCTCGGCACCGTGACGCCGTGCTCGGCGAAGAGTTCCTTGTTGTAGTAGACCGTCACGTACTCGCCGTAGTTCGGCACGCCGTACCAGTTGCCGGATCCCATCACGCCGTTGTCGTACCGGGCGGTGGTCTGCAGGCTGGGGCTGAGCGCGGTGTCCCAGCCGCGCTTGGTCGCCTCCTCGGTGAGGTCGGCGAGCAGGCCCTGCGAGGAGAGCAGGCCCGATGTGGCGTTGCCCTTGTTGTACTCCATGATGTCCGGGCCCTCGGACGAGTTGAGGATCATACCGGCGTTCTGCTGGATCTGCTCGAACGCCTTGCGCTCGAAGCGCACCTCGACGCCGGGGTGCTCGTCTTTGAAGATCTCGATCGCCCGGTCCCAGGCGATGCCCATGGCGCTGTTGGCGCTCTCGTAGTGCCAGAGCTTGAGGACCTTCGCCTCGCTGTCACCGCCGTCGTCGCCGCAGGCCACCAGGCCGGTTGCCGCGAGCGCCGCCACTGTGACGGCTATGGCTACTTCACGGAATCGTCGCATTGCTAGTCTCCCTGGTGAGTATCGAGCCGGTACTCCTTCAAGCCCGCCGTCGCGTGGCAGCGCGGCGGCGGGCTGCTTCGGTGCTCGGGGACAGCCGGTCAACGGCGGGCCCCGGGTCTACTGCGCTGGCGGCCGGCGTACGGGGCGGTCCACTGGAGCCACGGACCTCCAGCACGCACGGCAGCAACTCCTGGTGGATCTCGCCGGCGCCGCCCTCCACGTGCCGCAGCAGTGTCTCCACCGCGATACGGCCCAAGGCGGACCCGGGCGAGGTCATCGCGGTCAGGGCCGGGGTGGCCAGCTCGGCGACCTGGGGTGAGGTGACCATCGAGACGACGGAGACGTCGCCGGGGACGGTCAGGCCCCGGGTGGACAGCTCGCCGAGCAGCCCGAAGACGGCGCTCTCGTTCATCGCCAGCACGGCGGTGAGGTCGGGTGCCTGTCGCAGCGCCACGGCCAGCGCGGCCCGGCCACTGGCCGCGCTGTCCTCGGCGGGAATCATCAGCGGAGCCAGGCAGTGCTCGGTCATTGCGGCGATGAACGCGTCGCGGGTGCGCAGCGCCGGGCCGTAACCCTCGGCGATGGTGTCGGCCGAGTGGTTGACGTAGACGATGCGACGGTGGCCCAGCCCCACCAGGTGGTCGACGGCGTCGCGGACGGTCCGGTCGAAGTCGATGTCCACGTACGGCAGGCCGGTGGTGTCCTCGGTGCGTCCGATCAGCACCGTGGGTACGCCCGCCTCACGCAGCACGTCCACCCGCGGGTCGTGTAGCTGAACCTCCATCAGTAGCGCACCGTCGAGCATCCGCTGGCTCGCCAGCCGGCGCAGTTCGTCGAGGTCGCCCACGCCGATCGGGGAGAGCACCAGGTGGTAGCCGGCCGCCACGGCGGCGGCGGTGGCGCCGGTGACGAAGGCGGTCTCGGTAGCGCCGATGCCCCGTTCGTCCATCGGCAGCAGCAGACCGAGGATCCGGCTGCGTCGGCTGGCCAGCCCTCGCGCCAGGGCGTTCGGCTGGTAGTCCAGCTCGGCCATGGCGACGAGGACCTTGTCCCGGGTCGCCTGGGAGATCGGGCGTGCCCCGGTGAGCACGTACGACACGGTGCTGACCGAGACCTGGGCGCGGCGCGCGACGTCCTGCATGGTGGCCATCGGGCACCTCCTCACGGTCCGCCTCGGCTGCTGTCGAAGCGCTTCGACTGAGCGGTTCGACAGAAAGTAGGTCAGGTGTTACGACCACGTCAATAGGCAGTGACCAAGTGAGGTCGGATCACGCCCGATCAGCCCGCGGGCAGGCCGAGCAGGCCGGTGGCGGATCCGCGGCGGGCCGACCGCAGCCACTCGTCGGCGAGCCGGACCAGGGCGGTTGGGCCGCGGCCCTGCCCTGTGGCGCGGCCCGGCGCTAACCGACGTGCCCGTCGGCCGGATCCTGTCCCTGGAGATCATCGACATGCACGAGGCCCGCATGCGGATCGAGGAGCAACGCATCGTCAGCGAGCTTGCCCGGATCGGACGCGACGGCGTGCACGTGCCCGAACCCCTCGTGCCCCGCACCCGCCGCGCCGTGGTGGTCGATTAACCATCTATATGCGCGGCACACCGGCTGAGCCGCTGATCCGGGCTCTCGCAGGCGATCCCCGCGAACCTTCGACGACGACAATCGCGATGTGGCGCAACGCGGTCGACAACGTCGATTCCGCATTCGCGGCCAGGATCTGCCTGCATCAGCTTGCCCTCAGAGGCGCGCTCAGCACGGCTGAACTGGCCCGGCTGGGGCCGGCTCAACACGGTCCGGCCTAGCGATGTTGTCGGCAAGACGCGTCGCTGGCTGGCCTCTGAACTCATTGCCGAGCTCGTGACGACCGACAAGAAGATCAAAGTGGCGAACCAGGAGCTGACCGAACTCGTCGGGGCGACCGGGAGCCGCCTTCAGTAACTGCACGGCATCGGCCCGTCCGGCGCCGCCCGGCCGATCGGCGACATCGGTGACGTCAGCCGCTTCACCAGCCGTGCCCACTTCGCGTCCTGAAACGGCACCGCACCCATCGACGCTTCCTCCGGCGACCAGAACCGGCACCGGCTCTCACGGGCAGGCAACCGGCGCATCAACCGGGTCCTGCACATCATGGCCATCGTCCAGCTCCGCAACGACACCGAAGGCCGCCGCTACTACCGCCGCAAACTCGCCGACGGCAAAACCACGATGGAAGCCATGCGCGCCCTGAAGCGGTGACTTTCCGACGTCGTCTACCGGCAGATGACCTCTGACGCCACACGACTCAGGACGGGCCCGGGAGGACAAGCGGGGGCGACTCTGGAATCCAGCGCGGCCGACCCGAACCCCGGGGCCGACACTTCGGAGAAGCCACTTCCCGGACCGCCGAACCCCACCCTAGAACACCGGCTCCGGCCACGCCTTGACACAGAGGGGTGCCATGAGCGGACATTGGGGTCTATCTGTTTCATTCGGTGTCGTTGGCTACGTGCCGGGTGGTAGTGGTGCGACCGGGCGGACTGCGGTGAACTGGGTGTGCTGGTATCGGGTGGCGGCGAGCAGGAGGAGCCATTCGTCGCAGCCCTGCCAGGGGTAGACGTCGGCGGCGCCGCCGCGTACCACCCTGGGACCGTCACCGGTGCGTGCGCGGCCATCCGTCGGCGCGCCCACGAAACCGGGAATCCACACGTCGGCGCAGATCTCGTTCGCCGAGCCCATGGCTGCCAGCCCGAACGCGTTCTCAACGGCAGCGATCCGCTGCTCATCACCGAAGTCGTCGAGCAGGTGGTCCTCGCCGGGCTTTCCGTCACCGCGGAAGGTCAGGGTGGTGGTGCCGGCCCGGGCTGCGTACTCCCACTCCGCCTCGCTGGGCAGCCGGAAGGGCAGCGCCTCGAGCAGGTCGTCGAGGTCATCTTCGAGCCGTGCCGTGCCGGAGTCCGCGTCGGCGTAGTCGTCCTCGTACTCGGGCAACCAGTGCCGGACCTGCGCGACCGTCATCGGATGCCGGGCGATCAGGAATGGTGTGACCCGCACCTCGCGTACCGGCTGGGCGGTCCTGGCGTCGGCGAAGAACGGTTCAAGAGAGTCCTCGGCTCCTCCACCGTGCTCGATTGCGCGCACCGCCGCCAGTTCCGCCTCGGACAGACCCATGCGGAACGTCCCACCTGGCACCTTGCGGAAGACCATGCCGGATGGGATGTGCCGCCAGGCCGGTCGCCCGGCCACGACTTCTTCGCTCCACATGGCGCCGAACGCTAGCAGCCCGAGCACTCGGACGAGTACGAGCATTCAGGCGGCACACGCGCTCATCTCGGCATGCTCGAGCGTCGTGACCCGTCAACCGGTCGCACTCCACAACGCGTGGTCGGCGGTGGATGCGGATGCTCAAGATCCGAACCATGCGCGAGGTCGTTAGAACCGCGCGGGTTGCCAGGACGGTCCCGAGATGTTCGGCGGTGCGGTCAGTGTGGGCTCGATGGGGTGCCAGGTGGCGTGCCAGGTGCTGGGTGGACGTGCCAAGGTGGCGCACACCTCGCGCGCCAGCTCCTCGGGGCTGCGACCGTGCCACGGGGTGTCGGCGAAGACTTGGTAGTCACCGTCGATCTGAAGGGCGACCCGGAACAGCTCGCCAGGTGTCTCGGGACCGCTCATGTCGCCACGCTGGCTCACGACCGCCCACAAAGCGGCTCGCCCTATGCGGTCAAGGAGTCCCGGTAGTAGGCGTCGAGGAAAGCGGCGTAGCGTTGCTGGTCAGCGTCCCGCTCGTACCGATCATCCATGTCCATCCCCATGCGCCCTGTGTAGCAGGAGCCAAGGGCATCGGCCAGACAACGCTCACGATCTGCGGCAGTTGAGTGAACCTAGTCCTGACACCAGGATGTCGCACAGGCACGTCGGCCGAGTGAGCTCATCGTTGCGGCACGTAGCGCCCGGATCGTGGCACCAGCCGCAAATGGGCGTGATCTTGGTGGCTGAGCCCGGGGGTTGGCTTCCGAGGGCTGCGCCAGAGCACGCTGCTACGCGATGATGTCCGGCCATGGCCCGATCACTGGATCTCGATGAGTTTGTCGGGCACTGGACGCTGTTGGATGACGAACGGGCGCTGATCTCTGGCAAAACGTGGGCCGACGCGGTTGGGATTCGCGCTGCTGTTGAAGTTCTATACGCGGGCTGGCCGGTTTCCACGCGGCCGCGGCGAACTGCCCGACGAAGCGGTGGAGTTCGTCGCACGCCAGGTCGGCGTGGACCCGAACGAGCTGGGCTTGTACGCGTGGGCGGGGCGCACCATCGAGTACCACCGGGCGCAGATCCGCGGGCACCTGGGCTTTAGAGAGTGTTCGGTGGCCGACGCGGACAAGCTGACCGGGTGGCTGGCCGCCAGCGTGTGTGAGGCCGAGCGGCGCCTGGAGTTGGTGCGTGACGAGCTGCTGGTGCGCTGCCGGGCGGAGCGGATCGAGCCGCCGGCTGCCGGGCGGATTGACCGTATCGTGCGTTCGGCGCTGCACCAGGCCGAGCAGGCGCTGACCGGCGGCCGCGTCGACATGCTGGACGGCGGTGTCCCGCTCGGCCGCGACCGCTGCTACCTGGTCATGCAGCTGCGCGACCTGCTCGGTCAGGTGGGCGCCCCGGGCCCTCGGCCTGCTGGGCCCGGTGCACCGCGGCGGCGTGCTGCCGGCGTTCGGCGGCGTCGGCGCGGGCGGTCTCCAGCGCGGCCCGGGGTGGCGTCGAGCTGGCCGCATACCTCGCCCAGGTGGGGCCTCGATGGTGGCAGCCCGCGCGTCCGCGGCCTGACGGCGCTCGGTCTGCTCGGCCTGCGCGGCGCGCGCGTTCTCGGCGGCAGCCAGGGCGTGGCCCCGTTCGCGTTCAACTGGTCCTCATCTTGTGGTGGCGAAGCGGTCCACTGCGGACGGCGGCCGGCACGCATCCTGACTGGACAACAACGAGAGTTCCGCGCCCCAGCATCCCTGCGCTACAAGGATGGCGCGTTCTCGCCACGGGAGGAAGGCAATGAAGGGCACAGTCATCATCGGTTCCCCACGGCGCGGCGCACTGATGGCGCCTGTCGTCGCGGTCATGGCGGCCACGCTCGGGGCGACCGTCCTCGCGGCCCCCGCCCGCGCCGCGGTCACCTTCAACGTCAACAGCTTCGACGACCGCCGGGACACCAACCTCACTGACAACGTCTGCCGGACCTCGGCCGGAGACTGTTCGCTGCGAGCGGCCATCCAGCAGGCCAACGCGACCGCGGGCGCGGACACCATCCGGCTACCGGAGGGCACCTATCGGCTGGGCTTCGCCGGCGGGGTGCGGCAGTCGGCCGCGACCGTCGACCCCGCGGACAACTCTCGGGACCTGGACATCACCGACAGCGTGACGATCGCGACGAACGGGAGCTACACCGTCATCGACGGTGGTCGGTTCAGTAGCATATTCGAGGTCCACAACTCGTCGACCGTTGTCAACATGCGCAACCTGACGATCACGAACGGCGGCGAGGACGACGAGGGTGGCGGCCTCGGCTGGGGCGGCGGCCTGAGGATCCGAGACGGATCGGTGTACCTGTATCAGGTGACGGTGCGTGACAACGTCACGACACAGCAGGGCGGCGGTATCGGCAATGCGGGGTCGCTGACCCTGGTCGAGAGTACCGTCGACAACAACCGCAGCGCGTCACTCATCGGCGGTGGGGGGCGCTCGTCGGTCGGCGGCGGCATCTACAACTTCACCGGCGGCTCGATCATGATCGATCGCAGTACGATCAGCAACAATCTCTCGCTCCGCGGCGGCGGCATCGGCAATGCTTCCGGTCGGGTGACGATCACCAACAGCACCATTAGCGGAAACACCGCGCGCAACAGCGGCGGGGGAATCGTCAACTACGGCGCGGCGGGCACCTTCAACATCGGGTTCTCCACGATCGTCGGTAACCAGGCCAACGTGTCCGGTGCCGACGAGGAGAAGCTCGGCGGCGGCATCGCCAACTTCGGCGGTCAGATCTTCATGGGCGGAACGATTCTGGCGGGGAACACCGACAACCGCGACTCCTACCATGCCTCCTTGACCCCGGACTGCCACAGCCCCGATGCCGGCCGGTTCAGCTCGTACCGCAACAACGTGATAGGGCTCGTCGCGGGATCATGTGTCGTCCACGACTACTTCTGGGGCGACCGCCTGATCTTCGACCGGGTCGGCCGGGATCCCGCCGCACCGCTCAAACCGCGGGTGGGCGATCTGGCGCACAACGGTGGATCGACCACGACCCGGTTGCCGCTCGGCGGCAGCCCGGCGGTGGATTTCGCCGAGCCGGCTGGGTGGTCCGGCACGGTTTTCGACTGCCCCGGGATCGACCAGCGCGGCGTCTCCCGCCCCCGCGACGGTGACTCCAACGGCACGGCCATCTGCGACTCCGGCTCGGTCGAGATCGGTTGAGTGGCGGAACACCGCGCACGCCGGTCCGCCGCAGCCCTCACGGGCTGCGGCGGACCGCTTCGGCGCGGTCGCGCAGGTCGATTTTCGTGACCCCGCGCTCGCGGTACCAACCGCGCAGCGCCTCCAGGCACGCCCGCGCGTAGCCCCGCCGTCGGCGGCCGGGGTCGGTGGCCACGCTGAACACGTACCCGATCTCGCCGCTCGGATTGTCCGGCCCGCCCAGCCGGCGGTCGATGGAGCCGATGGCGCACGAGGCCAGCGCCCCGGCCGAGCGGGGTCATCCGCGACGAAGGCCGCGAACGCAGCGTCCGCGTCCGCCAACCGCTCGCGCAGCGTGGCCCGCGCGATCTCCTGCCACCGGTCACGAGGTCCGCCCTGGCAGACCTGCGCCGGGCTGCGCGACCTCGGGCCACTCGCACTCGGCCGCCGCGGAGATGGCGCGGGTGGTGGCGTGGTCGCCGCGGGCGGCGGCGAGGGCGGCCCGGCGGGCGGCGCCGCTGCCGGCGCGCTCGGCCTGGACCGCGGCGTCACGGTCGTTCCACTCGGCTCGTGCGGCTCGGCAGCCGCCGTGGCGGCGTGGTCGACGACGTCGCGGCGGCGGGCGGCGACAATCTCCTGGCGGTGCTGGTCGTAGCGGCAGGCCGGGTGCGGTGGCTCGTGCTCGCCGGTCAGGGCGTCCGGTGCCGAGTTCGTCAACCACCCCGGCCAGGTCGGCCCAGAATGCCGCGTCGGCGGAGCGAACGTCGACGTGGTCGTCGTCCAACCCGAAGACGTACGGCGAAGTGGAGATCGGCTCCGCGAAACAGAGAGTTCGGCCAGCGATAGCATGCCGAACTCTCCGGAATCACGGTAATCGAACGAGATCAGCTCACCCGGTACGCGCGCAGCACGGTCTGGACCACGCTGTTCTGCTGCCCGTCAGCGGCCTTGACCCGCAGCGACACGAAGCCCCGCTGCAGGTGCGGCACCTGGGCTCGCCAATTCCGCCCGTCGGAGGTTCCGGTGACCACGCCCTTCCAGGTCTTGCCGTCGTCATGGGAGAACTCCACCGTCACCCTGGTGACCGTCGGCGCGGAAAGACCGTGCTGGCGGTGCGGCGTGATCAGTACCGGGTTCGCGTCGTTGACACGTACCGAGTTGCGCAGGTCCACCGGGGCGGCCACGGTCACCCCGAGCAGCGGCAGCGCTGTCGGGGCGGATGTGGTGTCCGAGCGGAATGTCCAGACAACCCCGATCTTCGTGGTCGGCGGATCGTTCGGCGCGTTCCGTACCGCTTCCGCGGTGAGCCGGTAATCGGCGGCACCGGCCGGTACGAGGAAGCTAGCCGACCCGGCCTGTTGCGCCGTGCCGATCCGGACGCCGTTACGGTCCAGGCTGGTCGAGCCGGTCACACCTGGCGTGTAATGAACCGGCCGCCAGTGCCCGTCCGCGTCACCGAGCAACGGCAGATCCACCGCGATCACGTTGTCGTCACGGGTGGCGAAGAGCCGACCGTTGCCACCCTTCACGCCCAACGTCGGACCGGTGACGGCACGGTCCCACCGCAGCGGCCGGTTCGCGCCGGCCCGCAGATCGAGCCCGCTGGCGACGAGACCTGGTTCGCCGTTCCGGTTGTTCCGCGACTCCCAGACTCCCGGGGTGTAGTACTCCGTCCGGGCGAGTGGGCCGTAGACCTCCACCGAGCGGCAGACGCAGAAGCTGTCGCCACCGATGGTGTACTGAGAGATCAGATAACGCAGCTCATCGCCCGTGGCGTGGTAACTGGTCGGCACTGCGGCCAGTTCACCGGTCGACGTCTGGTGCTCGCCCTGTTGCGCGATGGCGCCCTTCTCGGTGAAGGCGAGCACGTACCGGTACGGGCTGACCGGGTTGCCCTGGACGGATGCGGTCAGGGCACCGGTCGCGGCGAGCCCCACGAACCGTTCGGTGGTCGAGCCCCACAGCCTCATGCTGGGCAGGGCGAGCGGCTCTCCGTCGTACGGCAGGTCGGCGCCGGCGGCCACCATCCCGGCACCGGCGGTGGCGAGCGCCTGGACGGTGGGGGCGAGGGCCGGTGTCTCTTCCTCCTGTTCCGGAGCGGTGAGCACGACCAGCTTGCCGGCGACGGTCGTCGGGGGTGCCGTCGCCGCGATGTCCGCCGGGACCGCGACCGCGGCCAGCTCGACGCGGCCGGTGAAGGGAGGTTGCCCGTTGGTGGTGTACCAGAAGCCGGTCGTGCCGAGATGCTCCGGTGCGGTCGCGGTCAACTGCAGGGTCGGGCGTTCGAGGCTGGCCGTGTCGACGAAGCGGAACTGGGTTCCGTTCACACCCGGGGCGGTTCCGGCGTACACGTCGACGCTTTCCGGCGGAAGCGTGACGACCTGGCCGAAGATGCGTGAGCCGTCACGGGACGATATCGCTTCGACTTGGACACTGCGCACGCCGGCCCGGGCCTCCGGCCGGTCGGTGACCCCCAGTTGTACCGGGCGCGTCCACCTTCCGTCCAGGGTGACCGTGGTGTCGTTGCTGAGCCGCATTTCTGGATGTGCCGCCTGCACCGCCGCCCACTCCTCACCGAAGGTGCCAACGATGGCGTAGCGGCCGGCGGGAAGGCGCAGGTCGGTGTCGCCCCAGAGATGTTCGGTTTCCTCGGTGTCCAGGTTGATCACCGAGATCATCGCGTCGACCGGGGCGCCGTTCCGGTCCACGGTCCGCAGGCTCAGCGCGTGCTGTTCCACATCGAGTTTCACGGTGACCGGTGTGCGGATGGTGACGCCGCCGCCGGTGGCGGTCAGCACGCCGCCGTAGATGCCTGGCCGGTCTGGCTGGCCGGTGACGGTGAGCTGGGTTCTCGCCTGCCCACCTGCCGGGACGGTCACGCTGCCGTCGAGCCGCACCAGACCGGTGGGCGCGGCCTTCCCCTCGGGGTCGGTCAGGGTCAACTCCAGTTTCAACGTCATCCCGCTGGCGCCGCTGTTGTGGTAGGTGACGGTGAGCTGCTTCGTCGCCCCCCGCTCGCTCCACGGCAGCCGGGTGGCGACCGTGGCAGGCACGGCCCGCACGGGCTGGGCGACCGCTCGGGCCGCATCCAACCGGCCCGCGCCCACCTGGAACACGCCGGCGCCTCCCATCGGGGCCGCCGCCCCGGTGAGCGCGGCCTTGATTTGGTCGCCGCGCCAGTCCGGGTGCCGCTGGGCGAGGATCGCCGCCGCACCCGCCACGTGCGGGGCCGCCATCGACGTGCCGGACAGCGGTACCTGGGACGCCGAACCGGCGATCTCCGGGAACGCGCCAGCGGCCCGGGCAGCGACGATGTTCTCCCCCGGCGCGACGATCTCCGGCTTGACCAGCCCGTCCCCGGGGCGGGGGCCATGGTTGGAGAAGTCGCTCAGGGTGTCCTGCCGGGTCACACTCCCCACGGCGAGGGCGGCGTCGGCAGCTGCCGGCGCCTGCACCGGAACCGGACCGACGTTGCCTGCCGCCGCCACGAACAGCGTCCCGTAGTCGGCGCTGAGCCGGTTGACCGCCTGACTCAACGGCCCGGTACCGTCAGCGCCCGGACCGCCGAAGCTCATGTTGACCACCTTGGCCCGTGCCTCGCCGGCCGCCCATTCCATGCCGGCCAGCAGCGCGTCCTCCTGGCCGTAGCCGTCGTCCTCGAGCACCTTGCCGACGGCCAGCCGGGCGTCCGGAGCGACCCCCCGGCGTGCGCCGCCCGAGGCCGCGCCGCTGCCGGCGACGATGCTGGCCACGTGCGTGCCGTGACCCAGCACGTCCCGCATCTGGCCGGTGTCGCTGAAGTCCTTCTCCGCGACCACCTTGCCCGCCAGATCCGGATGACCGGGATCGTAGCCGGAGTCCAACACGGCCACCGTGACGTTCCGGCCGGTGTAGCCCGCCTGCCAGGCCTGCGGCGCACTCACCTGAGCCGTGCTTCGCTCCAAGCTGGCCTGGTAGCGACGGTTGAGCCACACCTTCCGCACTCCGCCGCCGAGCGACCGGACGCCCGGCGCGGCCTGGCCGCGCAGCCGGGTCCAGAACCCGCGGGCGCCGTCCTTGGCGACGTCGTTCGCGGTCATGTCCAGCTTCGGAAGTCTCCGCCTGGGCGTGACGCCCGCCAGCGCCTGAGCCCGCTTCGTCGCTGTGGTGTCCGCGTACTGCACCAGCAGCGGAACGGTCCTGGAGGAGGTGTCGTCGTAGCCCTGTCGCACCAGGCCGGTCACGTTGAACAGCTCCACGTCGATCAGCCCGGCACGCACCAGCCTCACCGCGTCGGTGGGCATCACGTACCAGTCGCCGTCGCGTTTGTAGCGAGCGAAGAAAACGGGTTCCCGCTTCGCGTCCTCCCCCGGTACGACGGTGACATCGCCCTCGGCGTCCACCTGGACCCGGTCCCCGCTGATCAGGGTGACCCAGTGTTCCGGCGAACCCGCCGCGCCCGTTCCGACGGAACTCGGCACGGCCGGGGCAACGGCCGAGGCCGGGCCGACCGTCGCGAGCATCGCCAGGGACGTCACGCCGGTCGCCAGGACGGCGACCCATCTGCGCGCATGTCCGCGCATCGTGCTCCTCTCGTTCTCTCTGCCTCGCTTGAGGACAGTGAAGGTCAGTGGGACAGTGATGATCAGCCGACGAGCTTGGTCGGCCAGGTAGCCGGATCGCGCAGGTCACCGTCGACCGTGATGCCCTCGCCGATGACGGTCAGCTCGGGATAGTCGTACGCGCCTCGCCCGGACAGCTCGATGTCGACTCCGTCGAAGTCCGGTGCCACGATGAGCCACTCACGGCGGTCGTTTTTGGTCATGTTGGCCGGGTGCCCCTGAAGCGACATGTCTGGCGTGGTGGGCAATCCCAACCGCCGGGTTACGCGGACCTTTGCCTCGTTGTCGTTGACGCCGACCGTCACGATCGCCTCCGACAGCCGAGTGGATGCCCCCTTGACGTCGGTCACTTCGTCCCCGGTGAGGCCCACCTTGCAACCGAGGAGCTTCGCCTTTGACGGCAGGGCGGCGATCCGGATCGGAAGCACACACCGGTACGCGGCGTCCAATCTGAGCCTCGACGCCACCTCGGCCGCGTCGGCTGCGTTGTCCGGGCCCCACACCTGCGCCCAAACCCCTGAGACCGGCTGCCAGCGAAGGTAGGAGACGTCGAACTGGGCGCCGTCATGGACGTAGAACGTGGCCGGCACGCCACCCACAGTCACATTCCGCGTCTCCGGCTCCGGCCAGGAGAACTCCTCGACGAGATGGGACCGGGTCACCGTGTCGAGCCGGGCCGGGTCTCGCGCAAGGGTGATCTGGGCGGTCCATTCGCCGTGGTCAAAGCTGATGCTCTCCACGCCGGGTCCGGTCTCCCAGGTCACGCTCTCGCTGGAAGCCAATCCGTCGACTGTGAAGTGCAGGGTTCCGGGGTCGGCGCCCACCAGGTTGGGGGCGGCGGCTGCCCCGGGTACGCCGGAGGCCGCTGGGAGCTGTGGCACGTTCCAACCACCGGGCGGAGGTGTCGGGTCGTTGCCTTCTGGCTCGGCGGTGCGCGTCTTCTCCGGTGTCCCGCTACCGACAGCCTGACCGCCGCCGGCCCTGGGACTCAACGCCGTGACTCCAAACGCCCCGACGGTCGCCACGGCGACGAGGCTCGCGGCGGCGATCGCGTAGCGACGGTGCCGCAGGCCGCGGCCCCGGCGGGCGGCGGTCGCGGCCAACTGGATGGTATCGACCGGGCTGGCGGCACGTCGGTCGAGACTGGTGACAAGAATCTGTTCGATATCGTCAGTCACGGTTGCCTCCCATGATCGGCTCGAATGCGCGGTAGCGGTCCCGCAGGATGGCCAGGGCTCGGAGTGCAGTGGTTCGTACGGTGACGGGCGAGCAGTCCAGGATCTCCGCGATGGTGGCGTCGTCGAGATCCTCGTAGTAGCGCAGCACCAGGACCGCGCGCTGCCGTGGCGGCAGCCTGGTCACCAGACGCCACATGAAGTCGCGCTCACTTGCGTTGGTGCCCAGGTCTGCCCCGCTCGGCCGGTCGGCCACCTCGGCGACGCTCAGCTCCCGATTGGAGCGGCGCCGCCACCAGGAGGTGTTGCCGTTGACCAGCATTCGCCGCACGTAAACGTCGGGCCGGTCCGCCGACGAGATTCGCCGCCACCGCACGTACGCCTTTGCCAGGACTTCTTGGACGAGATCGTCCGCGCGGTGGTCGTCACCGGTCAGGAGCCGCGCGAAGCGCACCAGCGCGGCTCCCCTGGCGTGGACATATTCCTCGAAGGTCACGTCTGATGGCCTCCCCGCTCCGGATCGTTGTCATCCGAACAGACGCCATAGAGGACCTTCGGCGTTCATCCAACTTTTTCGATTTCAGAAAGCGGTCGTACTCCGATGACAAGACGGCGATGTCACCGTCGAAACATACGATGATGTGCCCGTCAGGACTGACCGCCGCCGCCGTCACCGAGGTGCTCCACGACCCACCGTCGGGTGCCGAGTCCGGAGCCATGGTCGGTGCCGCGTCGGGCGATGACCGGGGTGATGCCCTTGGCCCGCAGCTTGCGGCGGTAGCAGTCGTGGTCGTAGCCGCGGTCGGCGTAGATGCGCTGGGGCCGTTGCCGTGGCCGGCCGCGGATGCCTCGGATCGGTGGGATCTTGTCGATCAGGGGCATGAGTTGGGTGACGTCGTGGCGGTTGCCGCCGGTCAGTGCCGTGGCGAGGGGACGCGGCTCATCTTCACAGCTTCCGCGTCAGTGATCCCGCCGGTGTCGAACAGGCTGAACGCGAGGCGGCGTACGCGCGGGCACGCGAAGCGCTGGGACCACGACGAATGTTCCGGATGGGGCCAGACGGCCGCATGTACGAGGTCGGCCTCGACAGCCTCTAGGCTGCAGACGCTTGCCATCTTCAGCGCGGCCATCGACGGCACCGGCGAGCACTCCGGCCCATTCGTGACTGCCCGCCCGGGTCCTCCACCGGCCGTTCACGGACCGCCCTCCGCAGACATCGATCCCGGCCTGCTGCTACACACGGGCAACCGCGCGTATCGCCTCAAAGTCCGGTGGTACACCGTCTTGGACAACGACAGCTGCTTCGCTCGCTGGCTTCTCACCCCGCTCCACGTCGGCGATGTCTGACCGGTTTCCCGCGCCGTGGCCGCGGTTTGAGCTTGTGCCGGTGTCCGGCCGTGATCTACCGGCCCGGTTGGCGAAGCGATATCGGCAGGTCGAAGTGCCCGGTGATTTCTCGATCGGCGGCTGCTTACCGGTGCGTCTGGACCTCGTCCTCATGCCTGATGGCTAGGAACTGATCAAGCTCGGCGAAGTCTCGTACAGCGCGCTCTGCCTGGATCCCGCGAATGGACGAGTAGCGACTTCGTCCTCGACCGCGACGGGCACGTGGCACGTGGGCCCGTGCTGGTGAACTCCAGCCTCGACCAGTACGTTGCGACGGTCCTGCAGGCAACTGCCCGCTTCCCTTACGACGACGGCTGCGAGGAGCCAGACTTCAGTAGCATCGCAGATGACCTGCGAGCACACCTGGCGCGGATAGATCCGGCTGCATGGGAAGTTGACCGTTACTGGGACACCTTCTACTGGGATGTCATGGTCGGGGACTATCACAGCATCCTGTTCATGCTGGGGGACGGGGACACGTAGGGCTACCCTGACCCGGGTGGATCGCGCCCTGCTTGACCGAGCGCTCACCGACACCGCGCAGGTTCGGCCCTTGTCGGAGAACATCGCCGCCCTGCTACGAGAGGTGTCCGCGCCGCCGAGGCTGGCGGCTCACCTGCGTGCCGTGCACGACGTGGCATGGCAGCTCACGGAGGCGATCGTCACGATGTACCCGGCGCTGCGGTTCGACCGTGAGGAGGTGCTGTTCGGCGCGGCGACGCATGACATCGGCAAGACGATCCACATCGCCGAACTGTCGCAGCCCGGCGTGCGGCACGAGCAGGCCGGATACGAGCTGCTGATCGAGTCCGGCGTCGAGCAACGGCTGGCTCGCTTCGCCGCCAACCACGGAACATGGACGATGCCTGACATCAGCACCGAGGACCTACTCGTCAGCCTGGCCGACAAGATCTGGAAGGCAAAACGGGTACCAGATCTCGAAGACCGCATCATCCAGCGAATCTGTGACATCACTGGCGAGAGCCGCTGGCAAGTCTTCATGAACCTCGATGGCCTGCTTGATCGCATCGCCCGAGGCGCGGACGCACGACTCGCGTTCCAGAACCGGTACCCGGTCGCGTAACCGGCTGACTCATGCTTGCCAGGTAGCCGTTGTCGGTAGAAGAATCTCGGCGGCAGTACAGGATGTCGGACAATGGATCGCCAGCATTTGCGACGTGCCGGTCAAGCTGCCGCGGCGAGGTCGTGCATCACTGGCTCTGGGAGTGATGGATTAGCTGCCGCAGCGGCCGCCACGTCAACGTCGGCGTCGGTGAGCAGCGGGATGATCGCCGCCACCGGCAGCACGGGATGGCTCGCGGCGATCCGGCGTGCCTGCTCGTCAGCAAGGCAGACAAGCAGGGCCTCCGCTGGCGCGTTCGGATGTTCGGCAATGCGGCGGAGCGCCTTGTGCACCGGCGGCGATTGCCTCGCAAGCTGCATCAGCAGCTCTGCTGGGCAGGACGGATTGCTGGCGACTCTCGCGGCGACCCGCGGACCGTGGGCCGCGACCATCGTCTGTAGCTGGGCTTCGCTCAGGGCCGGGTTCGTAGCCAGGGATTTGAGCACTTTGGCGTCACGGTTGCCGGCGAGCTGATCGACGATGTGGCTCGCAAGGTCGTGCCGCTCTGCGACCAGCATCCGTATGGCAGGGACCGTCGAAGCAGCAAGCTCGCTGATCTCTGCGGGCGTGGCTGCCGCGATACGCGGCAGCAGGGTGGGGCCTATCTTCGCCGATAGGGCCAGGCATGCCAGGACATCGAGGGGTATCGCCGGGTTGTGAGCGAGGCGGCGACGTACGTCGTAGCTGGGGTCGTCGGCCATGGCGCGGATGAGCTCTTCGCCGATGGCGGGGTTCGCGGCGACGTCGCCGCGGATGCCGGGAGCAGGGTCCTGCGCGAGAGTTCGATAGTTCTGCTGCGGCAAGTCGGTTCGGATGGCAAGCTGCCAGCGCACGTATGTCGACGGATGTGCGGCGAACCGGCTGACAGTCTCGGCGGGCGTACGCGGATTGAGTGTGAGCGCGTAGTCCAGGTCGTGTAGTGCGTCCTGGTGCATGCCGTCGCAGCTCCAAGACTCTGCCAGCCAATGGCCGGAGCCGTCGCACGCCGCGCATAGTTGTGCGGCCGGTACGCGGCCTTCGGCCAGCGCGACGATGATGCGGGCCGGTGCGTGTTCGTTGCAGGCCAACGCTCGACGCACGCTGATGTGCGAATGGGCCGCGAACCGCTCAGCCAAGGCCTCGGTGATCTTCGGTGACCTGGCCGCCTCGGCGACCACCTCCAATTCCGGGTCGTCCGCGAGGGCGGCAACAACGTCGGCTGACAGGTATGTGGTCGCGGCGAGAGCCCCGCGGATGGCAGGGTCGGCATTCGCGGCAACCCGCCACGCCCAGTCGCCGGGGACCGGGGCGATGTCGGCCATGGCGATCACGACCTGTGGGTCGAAGCGGTCAACCTCGGCCGGTGGCAACAAGCCGCGATCCAGCATACGAATCACGACCTGGGCGTCGCCGAGCCGAGCCAGGCGGTGGATCTGGTCTGCGCTGAGGTCGTCGCGTTCCGCTAGCTCGAGCAACGCCGAAGGGTCGCCCGAGGCGATCAGCTGATCAACGAGCGAGATCGGCAGGGCGGGATTACGCGCCAATCCGCAGCGCAACTCCGACAGCCGTTGCTCCTCGGCCCGCACGCCTACCGGCCATTCTGTCCGATGCCCCGAAGGGTGGCTTGTCATCGGAGGGCCTGCCGCCAAGTGCCCGCACGGCCGGGCCTCATGATCATCTGTCGATGCATCATGAGGCCCGATGTAACGCCGCTCGGCGAGCCGACCCGCCGTATAGATGCACACGTTGATCCACGTCACGATCAGCGACGCCACTGAGGAACAGATCCGGCCGAGGTGGCGTGAATGCGATGTGCACCGTCCAGCTCTCGTAGCACCAGCGCGGCGCGCAGGCGCATCCGGTGAACCGGAGGTTGGCTCGGTAGCGGCCGATCTGACCGGGTTGCAGCGTGAACATCCGGTAGGACGTGTGCCGAGCCGGGTACGCGGCCCAGCCGGGTAAGCGATCAACGATCACACTGTAGGCCGCGCCGATGGACAGCACGCTCATGACCGTCGACTTGAGCGCCACAGTGACCGAATGAACACAACCATCAGCAGCAGGAACGAGACCGCCAACCCCGCGCTGAGCAGCAGCGGCAGCGTGTCGGCTAGCTGCGGCAGTTCCGGACGCGTCTACGTTGATCCAGTGTACCGAGGCCCCTTCACGCGCTGACCGACGCCGTCCTCGCCGCCGTGCTGTTCGTGCTCACGCTGCTGCTCACCGACGGGGCGGGCGACTCCGTGGTGCTGCGCGACGTCGGCGCCGTCCCGCTCTGGATCGTGCTGCTGCTCGCCGTCGCTGTTGCCGGAGCCGCTGTCAGCGACCCCGCACACCGGGCCTGCCTCGAGCGTCACACCCGGGCCTGGGCGGGGTCGCGGCCGGCGGTGGCTCGAATGGTCCGGGGCCAGGTCCATGCGGCGCGCAGGATGAAGGCCAGGATCAGCAGCTCGAGTCCGATGGAGAGGCCGTAGAAGTAGAAGTAGGTCCAGGACTCGCCCTCCGCGTTGTACACCGAGACGGGAATGTAGAGCGTTGCCACGACGAGATTGGTGGCGCGGTTGACACGGGCGGGGAGCGTCGTGGAGAGCAGGATCATGAGGATCGGGATGGCTATGAGCGTGAGCGCAAGGGCGACAAAGGTTGGGCCGGTGTCGAACTCATGAACGACGCCGACCAGGATGTCGTTGATGAAGCCGGGCTTGTACAGGGCGAGGTAGTCGACGTAGATGTAGAGGAACATAAAGCTGGCCCAGGCTGCGGCGAGCTTCGCCTGAACCGGGATGTGCGCTTGCTGGAGCGCACCGGCTGATCTGTCGGTTCTGGTCATCACGTCTCCTGTGTGCTGGCGTCAGCCGGGTCGGCTCACTCGATGTCTTAACCATGACCAGCGTTGACGGGCGCCACATCCGCTTGCGGGCTCGAGCGGTCCTGGCCGCAGGCGCGGGACATCCGCAGTACTTTCGGCTGATCCGCCCGAGCGGCGGCCCCCTTACGTTGTCCGTGTCCGGGAGGGGGAAGCATGCGTGCTGGGATTTTGGCTGAGCCTCGCCCCGCACGCCCGCCGGTGCGGGTCTGGCGGGACTGGGCGCTGTCCTCGGCTCTTGTCGCGATCTCGCTCGTCGAGGTACTGCTGCGCGACGACAGGGCGTGGGCGCCGCTGCTGGTCGGTGTCAGCGTCGTGGTCGCGGCGTGCCTGCTGTGGCGACGCACGCGGCCGCTGGCCGCAGTCACCGTTGCCTTCGGAGCCGTTCTCGCGTTCGACATCGCGAGGATCGCGGTCATTGATGCCACCGGTTTGCTGGGCATCGCAGGGCTGCTTGTGTTGCCCTACGCCCTGCTGCGCTGGGGAGCAGCTCGCGAGGCTGCCCTCGGACTCGGCATCATCCTCCTCTGGCTACCCGTCACCCTCATCGCGGACCCGACCTCACCCGCGGAGAAGGTCGCCGGTTACGGCTTCTTCCTGTTCTCGGCCGCGCTCGGCGCGGCAGTGCGCTACCGCACCAGAAGCCACGACCGCGACATCGAGCAGGTGCGGCTTCACCAGCGCAACGAACTCGCCCGCGAGCTGCACGACACGGTCGGTCACCGCGTCTTGGCCATCGCCGTCCAGGCACAGGCAGGTCGCGCGCTGTCCGCCGCAGATCCGAAGCGCGCGCTGGCTACCCTGGTCACCATTGAGGAAGAGGCGTCCCGGACGCTCAAGGAGATGCGAGCCCTCGTAGGCGTGCTGCGCGACGGAACGGACGCCGATCTCGCCCCCCGGCGAGGGGTGGTGGACGTCGAACGACTCGCTCGTCCCGGCGGCGAGGTGCTGGGCGTCCGCGTGCAGGTCTCCGGTGACGTCGAGGCCGTTGAGCCAGCAGTCAGCAACGCCCTCTACCTGATCGCCGCCGAGGCGGTCACCAACGCGACCCGCCACGCCTCCGGCGCCACCCACGTCACCGTCGACGTCACCGCATCCCGCAGCCAGGTGCACCTGCGAGTGCGCGATGACGGCAAGGCGAGTACGACCAGCTCCCCGCACGCCGGCTACGGGCTGCGCGGCATGGCCGAGCGGGCGAGCCTGCTCGGCGGCACCCTCCGGGCGGGACCTGGCCCGGACGGCGGCTGGAGCGTCGACGCCTCGCTGCCTCGGACAGCGCGCGCGTCATGACCATCCGTGTGCTGATCGCTGACGACCAGGACATCGTCAGGGCAGGGCTCTGCATGATCTTGGAGGCCCAACCGGGCATCGCCGTCGTCGGCGAGGCCGCCGACGGCCGCCGGGCGATCGCCATGGCCCGTTCGCTGCGTCCCGATGTGTGCCTGCTGGACATCCGCATGCCCGAGGTCGACGGGATCGAAGCCACCCGCCAGCTCGCCGGGGCCGACGTCGCCGATCCTCTGGCCGTCGTCGTCATCACCACTTTCGACCTCGACGAGTACGTCTACGGCGCGCTGAAGGCAGGCGCCCGAGGCTTCCTCCTCAAGGACGCCGGCGCCGAGATGCTCACCCAGGCCATCCATGCCGCCGCCCGCGGCGACGCCCTGATCGCACCGAACATCACCGCGAGGCTCCTGTCCTCCTTCGCGAACAGCCGCTCGCGCTCGGTGCCAGCTGAGCCTGTCGAGCCGCTGACCGCTCGCGAGGAACAGGTCCTGCTGGCTGCCGCTCGCGGCCGGACCAACAGCGAGATCGGCGATGAGCTGTCCATCAGCCTCAGCACCGTCAAGACCCACATCGCCGCCCTGATGCGCAAGCTCAACGCCCGCAACCGCGTCGAGATCGTCATGTGGGCCTACGAGACACGCCGCGTCGGCACCTGATCGGCGCCCGCATACTCGAATCGCGGAAGCAGGAGCGCCGGGGGGCCGGATAGAGCGAGGAACTCACCTCGGGCGGGTT
>NZ_SMKF01000140.1 GCF_004348325.1 Micromonospora sp. KC213
GGCCACCGGGGCGTACGGCCAACAGCCCCCCGCCCCCACCCCACGTGCCGGCAGCCTCTACGGCAGCGCCGGCGTGCACCCAAGGGTCGACCCGACGTCTCGCCCCACCGGGGGCGTGTACGGCGCACCGGCCACCCCGGACCGGTCCCGGCCGGTACCGTCGGGGTCCACCGCGTCGACCACGTCAGCCCAGGCCGGGAGGTCGGCCGGATCGACGCCGCCAGCTGCGCCGACGCCGCCGCACCCGACGCAGGCCCCGCCATCGCAGGCAGCGCCACCCACACAGGCGATGGCACCGACGCCGGCCGCCGAGGGTGACTCCACCTCGTTGCTGCCCGGGCTGCCCGGCTAGGACGGGACGGACCGGTCCGCTCCGATACGCTCAGGTTCGTTGACGACCTGCTGTCGAGGAGCGAAACCGGTGTCTGATCTGTCCCAGATCGTGAAGGCGTACGACGTCCGCGGGACGGTGCCCGACCAGTGGGACGAGCGCGTGGCGGAGGCCCTCGGTGTCGCCTTCGCGCAGATTCTCGACGCCGCCGGTGAGCCAGGCGAGGCGGTCCTGATCGCGCACGACATGCGCGCGACCGGCCCCGGCCTGGCCGCCGCCTTCGCCGCCGGCGTACGCGCCGAGGGGCGGCCGGTGATCGAGTTGGGGCTGGGCTCCACCGACATGCTCTACTACGCCTCGGGCGCACTGGGCCTGCCCGGCGCGATGTTCACCGCCAGCCACAACCCGGCGCAGTACAACGGCATCAAGATGTGCCGCTCCGGCGCCCGGCCGATCGGGCAGGACAGCGGCCTGACCGACATCCGGGACCGCGCGCAGGCGCTGCTGGACGCCGGTGGCCGCCCGGCCGGCGAGCCGCAGGCCCCGGCCGAGCGGCGGGACCTGCTCGCCGACTATGCCGCCCACCTGCGCAAGCTGGTTGACCTGTCGACCATCCGACCGCTCAAGGTGGTGGTGGACGCCGGCAACGGCATGGGCGGCCACACGGTGCCCACCGTGCTGGGGGACGTCGCGTTGTCGGCCCTGCCGCTGGAGATCGTGCCGCTCTACTTCGAGTTGGACGGCACCTTCCCCAACCACGAGGCGAATCCGCTGGACCCGAAGAACCTGGTCGACCTGCAGCGGGCCGTGGTGGCGCACGGCGCCGACATCGGCCTCGCCTTCGACGGCGACGCCGACCGGTGCTTCGTGGTCGACGAGCGGGGCGAGCCGGTCTCCCCGTCGGCGATCACCGCCCTGGTCGCGGCCCGTGAGCTGGCCAAGCATCCCGGCTCCACGGTGATCCACAACCTGATCACCTCCCGCGCGGTGCCGGAGATCATCCGGGAGCACGGCGGCAAGCCGGTGGTGGCGCGGGTGGGTCACTCCTTCATCAAGGCGGAGATGGCCCGCACCAACGCGATCTTCGGCGGCGAGCACTCGGCGCACTACTACTTCCGGGACTTCTGGTTCGCCGACACCGGCATGCTCGCCGCCATGCACACCCTCGCCGCGCTGGGCGAGCAGTCCCAGCCGCTGTCCGTGCTGGCCAGCGTCTACGAGCGGTACGCCGCCTCCGGCGAGATCAACTCGACGGTCGCCGACCAGGCGGCGAAGATCGCCGAGGTGCGTACCGCGTACCCGGAGGCGGAGGCCGACGAGTTGGACGGTCTCACCCTGCGGTTCCCCGACGGTGCCTGGTTCAACCTGCGCGCCTCCAACACCGAGCCGTTGCTGCGGCTCAACGTGGAGGGGCCGACCGAGGAGCGGATGATCTCGCTGCGCGACGAGGTGCTGGAGCGGGTTCGCCGATAGGATCCCCACCGCCGGTCGGCACCGCCGGCCGACGACACCGCACACGTGGAAGGAGCCGCGCCGTGGCCCTGGACCCGCAGTTGCTCGAAATCCTCGCCTGTCCGGACACACATCACGCCCCGTTGGACTACGACCCGCAGGCGCAGACCCTGACCTGTACCGAGTGCGGCCGCGTCTTCGAGGTTCGCGACGACGTGCCGGTGCTGCTGCTGGACGAGGCGCGCGGCGGGCCGGAGGCGCAGCCGTGATGGACGGGACGGCCGGGGTCAGCGGCCGGCGGGTGGCCGACGAGTCGGTCCTGGACGATCCGGACACCTTCGCCGAGCAGGACCCGGGCGGCATGCTGCGGTTCACCGCCTCGGCCGGCGCGCAGGTGCGCGAGTCGGCGGCGCTGGCCGCCGAGGCGAACCTCCAGTCACTGGAGGACGAGGGCCGCCCCCGTGCGGTCGTCATCGCCGGCATCGGCACCGCGGGGCGGACCGGTGACGTGCTCGCCACGGTCGCCGGGCCGCGCTGCCCGGTGCCGGTGATCCCGCACCGCAGTGCCGGCGTGCCCGGTTGGGTGGGTGCGGCCGACGTGGTGATCGCGGTGAGCGCCTCTGGCCGCAGCCCCGAGGCGTTGGGCGCCGCCGAGGCCGCGCACCGCCGGGGCGCCCGGCTGGTCGCCGTCGGCGCACCGGACTCGCAGCTGCAGTCCGTCGCGGAGCGGGCCCGCGCGCCGTTCATCCCGGTGCCCCGACGCGCCCCGGCCCGGGCCAGCCTCTGGGCGCTCACCGTGCCGGTGCTGCTCGCCGCCCGTACGCTCGGTCTGGTGAAGGTCAACGAGGCGGATCTGGCCGAGACCGCGGCCCGGCTGGACGCCGACGCCGATCGGTGCCGGCCCACCGCCGAGTCCTTCGTGAACCCGGCGAAGTCCCTGGCGTTGGGGCTGTCCGGGTCGATCCCGATCGTGTGGGGGTCGTCCCCGCTGGCCACGGTCGCGGCGCGACGCTTCGGCGACACGCTGTCGGCCAACGCCCGCTACCCGGTGGTGACCGGGGCGCTCGGCGAGGCCGGCCGGGGCCGGGTCGGTCTGCTCGACGGTGTCTTCGGCGGGCTGGTCGAGTCGGAGCGGGACATCTTCGCCGACCCGGGTGAGGTCGAGGGCGACCCGACCCGGCTGCGGCTGGTGCTGCTGCGCGACGGCGGCCTGAACGCCGAGGACGACACCGACGAGCCTCTCGCGGTCGAGGAGCGCCGGGCCGAGGCGGTGCAGACCCTCGCCGAGCGGCGTGGGGTGCGCTGCGACGTGGTGACCGCCGAGGGCGGGTCCGCCCTGGAACGGCTGGCCTCGCTCGTCGCGGTGCCCGACTTCGCCTCGATCTACCTCGCTCTGGCCCACGGCCTGGACCCGATGGCGGTCCCGGCGATCACCGAAATGAAGGAGCTGGCGAACCAGTGAGCGACCGCAGGAAGCGCGCCGTTCGGTCCGGGGGCGGGGCGCCGCGCGCCATCGCGCGAAGCCGGGGAGCGGCGGCGTGAGCGCGAACGGTGGGACCAAGGCGATCGTCGCCGCCCTGCTGGCCAACGTCGGCATCGCCGTCACGAAGTTCATCGCCTTCCTGCTGACGGGCTCGTCGTCGATGCTGGCGGAGTCGATCCACTCGGTGGCCGACTCCGGCAACCAGGCGCTGCTGCTGCTCGGCGGCAAGCGGGCCCGGCGGGCGGCCACCCCCCAGCACCCGTTCGGCTACGGGCGGGAGCGCTACGTCTACGCGTTCATCGTCTCGATCGTGCTGTTCAGCGTCGGTGGTCTGTTCGCGCTCTACGAGGCGTACCACAAGTGGTCGCACAAGGAGGGCATCACCGAGTGGCACTGGGTGCCCGTCACCGTGCTGGTCGCGGCGATCGTCATGGAGACGTTCTCCTTCCGTACCGCGATCGTGGAGTCCAACCGCGTCCGGGGCAACCAGTCCTGGGTGCGCTTCGTGCGGCGGGCCAAGGCGCCCGAGTTGCCGGTGGTGCTGCTGGAGGACCTGGGCGCGCTGGTCGGCCTGGTCTTCGCGCTCTTCGGTGTCACCATGACCCTGATCACCGGCAATGGTGAGTGGGACGCGGTCGGCACCGCGATGATCGGTGTGCTGCTGGTGGCCATCGCGGTCATCCTGGCCATCGAGACGAAGAGCCTGCTGCTGGGCGAGGGTGCCGAGCCCGCCGACGTCACCGCCATCGAGAAAGCCGTCACCGAGGGCCCCGAGGTTGAGCGGATCATCCACATGAAGACGCTCTACCTCGGACCGGACGAGCTGATGGTCGCGGCGAAGATCGGCGTCCCGCCCTGCGACAGCACCGAGAAACTGGCCCGCGACATCAACACCGTCGAGGCCCGGATCCGGCGGGTGGTGCCGATCGCCCGGGTCATCTACCTGGAGCCGGACATCTACGATCCGGCTGCCGCGCAGCGCGCCGGCAACGGTGCGGCGGTCGCCGGGCAACCCGTGGGGGAGCCGGGCGAGGTGACCGGGCGGCCCGGGAGCTGAGCGTGGAACTGCTGTACGGGCCGATCCGTGACTACGCCTGGGGTTCCCGGTCGGCGATCGCGCAGTTGCAGGGGCGGCCGGTGCCCAGCGACGGGCCGGAGGCGGAGCTGTGGTTGGGGGCTCATCCGGGCGCCCCCGCCACGGTGGACCGGGACGGTGTCCGGGTGAGCCTGATCGACCTGCTGGTCGCCGAGCCGGGCCACTGGCTCGGCGAGGACGTGATCGACCGGTTCGGCCCCCGGTTGCCGTTCCTGATGAAGGTGCTCGCGGCGGACGCTCCGCTGAGCCTGCAGGCGCATCCGGACGCCGAGCAGGCCCGCGCCGGGTACGCCGTGGACGCGACGCGCACCGACGGGCACCGCAACTACGTCGACCCGTACCACAAGCCGGAGCTGCTGGTCGCCGTGTCCCCGATGGAGGCGCTCTGCGGTTTCCGTGACCCGGTGGATTCGGCGCAGGTGCTCGCCGGGTTCGGCGTACCCGCGTTGGAGCCGGTGGTGGCGGCGCTGCGTGCCGGGCCGGTGGGGCTGCGCGACGCCGTACGCCAGTTGTTGACCTGGCCGGCGGCGGAGCGCGCCGGGCTGGTCCGGACGGTGGTGACCGCGGACGTCACCGGCCCGGACGCGGAGTTGGCGCGGGTTCTCGCCGCCCGGTACCCGGGCGACCCCGGGGTGCTGGTGGCGCTGCTGCTGCATCACGTGAAGCTGGCACCGGGGGAGGCGATCTGGATGCCGGCCGGCAACCTGCACGCCTACCTGCGGGGCACCGGGGTGGAGGTGATGGCGGCCAGCGACAACGTGCTGCGCGGCGGGCTCACCCCGAAGCACGTGGACGTCGACGAGCTGCTGCGGGTGCTGCGCTTCGAGGTGTTGACCGATCCGGTGGTACGGGCGCGGGCGGTGGCGCCGGGGGTGGTCTGCTGGCCGGTGCCGGTGGACGACTTCGCGCTGCACCGGGTGACAGTGGACGAGGGAACGCCGCAGGTGCGGCTGCCGCTGCCGGGCCCCCGGGTGGTGCTCTGCCGGGCCGGCAAGCTGGCGGTGGACGACGGCGCCGGTGTGGTCACCCTGGAGCCGGGGCAGGCCGCGGTCGGTACGGCCGCGGCGGAGCCGCTGGTCTTCACCGGTGAGGGTGAGGCGTTCGTCGCCACCTGCGGCGCGTTCTAGCCAGAGCTGAGGGGCGCGGTCATGGCCGCGCCGCTGCCTACGAGCCGGGCAAATCCTGGCGAGACACCCGTCCGGGCCGCCGCGTCGCCGGCTGGAGCGAGGTCATGGGTGTGCACTCTATTGACATGCCTGTAGCCGGAACTTAATCTCGCCGGCAAGGCGAATCGGTTCGACTGGCAACTCCGATCCGCATCCTCACTTTGCCTGCTGACTCGCTGCTTACCGTGCAGCAGCGTGGCGCAACATTCGAATCGATTCGCAGATCCGCTCCACTCGGACGGGAGAACTCGATGCTCGCTCACCGAAGCCGGCGTACGCGTCGGCTGATAACACAAACCACCCTCCTGGGCCTGGCTGTGGGGCTGGCCCTGCCGGCCTCTCCCGCACTGTCGGCCGAACCAGCAGCCAACCTCGTCCTGCACTACGACTTCGAAGGCAGCCTGTCGACCGGGGTGGTCACCGACCGCTCACCGTCCGGGCTCAACGGGACGCTGGTCAACCCCGGCTCGGCCAGCACCGCGGCGGGCGCGGACGGCACCCAGGCAGTGGTCCTGCCGGGTGGCGCAAGCACCTCGACCACCGCGCCGTACGTGCGCATCCCGAACGGGCTGTTCAAGAACCGCTCGGCCGTGACCATCTCCGCCTTGTTCAGGTGGTCGGGCGGCCCGGACTTCCAGTGGGTCTACAACCTCGGCAAGGACCTGAACACCGCCACCTTCGTGACCCCGTCCTACCAGGGGGACGCGACGACCCGGTCGTCGATCAAGCCGGTCAACGGCAGCGCCGAGGTCGGCGTGCCGGGGACGCAGAAGCTGCCGACCGGCCAGTGGGTCAACCTGACCACCACCATCAACGGCCAGACCATCACCTACTACATCAACGGGGCGAGGGTCGGCAGCCGGACAGCCGCCATCAACCTCGCCACCGTCATGCACTCCGACACGAACACCACGTCCGGCTTCCTGGGCAAGGCGTTCTGGAGCGGGCACCCGTTCCTCGCCGGCGCGCTCGACGACTTCCGGGTGTACGACGCCGCGCTGACCCCGGCGGAGGTCGCCGACCTCGCCGGTAACCGTCTGGCCACCCTGACCGGCCTGGCGCAGACGTCGTTCACCATCACCACCCCCGCTGGCACGGCGCCCAACCTGCCCGCCACCGTCGACGGCCAGTACACCGACGGCATCGTCCGCCGGCTGGCGATCACCTGGCCGGCGATCAGCCCGACGCAGTACGCCGACCGTAACCAGTTCACCGTCACCGGCACGGTCGACGGAACGACCACCCAGGTCCAAGCCAACGTCACCGTGATGACCGACCTCGCCATCGACCTGGGCGCCGACACCGGTCCGTTCCACGGCGGCGCCTCCGGGGTCCTCTACGGCCTGTACGGCGAGGGACTGCCGACGCGCAACCTGATCGAGGGCATCAACCTGCGTACCGTCTCGACCAAGGCGCAGGACGGCCCGCAGCACCCCGGCGCGGACGCGCTGGAGGTGGTCAAGCCGCTCGCCGACGCGACCAACGGCGACGTCTACATCTACATGACGGACATCTACCGCGGCTTCCCGTACCAGTGGCCGGGCAGCACCTGCCACGAGCGGATGAGCGACTACAAGCAGAAGCTCGCCAAGCAGGTCGACCAGGTGCTCCAGCTCCCGGTGGAGTACCAGGACAACATCGTGTTCGTGCCGTTCAACGAGCCCGAGGGCAACATGTTCGGCACCGGGACGTGGAGTTGCAACAAGATCAGCTGGCTGACTGACCCGCAGTACTTCTTCGCCGCGTGGGACGAGGCGTACGCCCTGATCAAGGGCAAGATGCCGAACGCGCGCATCGCCGGACCGAACACCAGCGTGCTCTACAACCAGGTGCAGGGCTTCCTGCGGCACACGGTGGCTGCGAGCACGGTGCCGGAGGTGATGACCTGGCACGAGCTGAGCAACCCGGCACAGGTGCGCACCAGCGTCGCGAAGTACCGCGGCTGGGAGCGCACGGTCTTCGCCGGCACGGCGTACGCGGGCCGGCAGTTGCCGATCAACATCAACGAGTACGCCTTCAACTACCACACCTCGGTGCCGGGCCAGATGATCCAGTGGATTTCGGCGATCGAGGAGTCCAAGGTGGACGCGGACATCGCGTACTGGAACATCGACGGCAACCTCAGCGACTCGGCGGTGCAGGCCAACCGCGGCAACGGCCAGTGGTGGCTGCTCAACGCGTACGGGCAGCTCACCGGGCGGACGGTGAAGGTGACCCCGCCGCAGCCGAACGTCAGCTACACACTGCAGGGTGTGGGCACTCTCGACACCGCCAAGGCACAGGCCAAGACCATCTTCGGTGGTGCGTCGGGCAACGCGTACGTCCAGTTCCGCAACGTCAACAGCGCCGTCTTCGGCCAGAGGGTGCACGCGCTGGTCCAGGAGATCCCGTGGACCGGCCAGATCGGTGACTCCGGCCAGCCGGAGGTCGTGGCGGAACTCGTCGCTCCGGTGGTCAACGGCAGGGTGGGCTTCGACTTCGGCAACAGCCTGCCGAAGTTGAGGGAGTCCTCCGCGTACCAGATCACCCTGGCCCCGGGTGGCTCGGCGACCTCCCCCGCCGTCGCGCCGAAGCTGTGGCAGGCGACGTACGAGGCGGAAGACGCCGCGCACACCGGCACCGGCTGGTCGCGCAACGGGCCGGAGGGCACCCCGTCGGACGTCGCGAAGTTCTACACCTCCGGCACGTACAACGTCGGCGGGCTGCGCACCAACTCCGACGTGGTGCTCAACTTCACGGTCTCCGTGCCGCAGAACGGCACGTACGACCTGAGTGTCTTCGCCAACTCGCTCAACACCTACAACCTCGTCGCCCAGCAGGGCCCGACGAACATCTTCCTGCGCGTCGACGGCGGCGCCGAGCAGGAGCTCTACATGCCGCTGGGCTACAAGTGGGTGGTCTGGGACCACGCTGACACCAAGGTCAACCTGACCGCGGGCAGCCACACGATCACCCTCGCGGCGCGCAACCTGAACGGGACACGTACCACCACCGGTGACGTGATCGTCGACAAGATCGACCTGTCGCTGCCCAACCCGGCCGCGAGCCAGGCGATCTACGAGGCCGAGCACGCGACCCTCGCCGGCGGCGCCCGGACCCTCCACAACCAGACCGGCGTGTCCGGTGCCGGCGTGGCCGCGATCCGTCAGGGACAGTCGGTCAACTTCTGGGTCTACTCGCCCGGTGACGGCGAGTCCGCGATCGACGTGGACGTGATCGGTAGCGCCAACGCCGGGCTCTCGGTCAACGGCCAGAACGTCGGCGACGTCACCGCCGCCAAGCGCGTCAAGGCGTTCCTGTCCGGCGGCATCAACAAGATCACGCTCACCGGCAAGGGCACCACCGACACCCGGGTCGACCGGCTCCGGGTGCAGCGCACCCAGGGCACCCTGGTACCCACCTGGTACGAGGCGGAGAACGCCCAGCGGGCCGGTACGGCGGCGATCGCCGACTACTCGCTGGCCAGCGGCGGCAAGGCGGTGACGAACGTCGGCGGCGACCCGGGCAACGGCAACACGCTGACCTTCACCGTCAACGCCACCAAGGCCGGCGTGTACGCGCTGACCGTCCGCTACTCCAACCCGGAGCAGGCGCCGGCCACGCACTACAACCCGGACCCGCTGGCCCGCCACGCGGACATCTCGATCAACGGGCAGGTGCGGCGGGTCATGTTCCCGCACTCGTTCCACGCCAACAACTACTGGGAGCTGACCATCCCCGTGCAGTTGGTCCAGGGGCAGAACGCGATCAGGTTCTCCGCCGCGGAACTGCCGAACTTCGACGGCACGACGTACGCCTCCGACGCCTTCCCCGGGGTACCACTGCGGTCGAAGCAGGCACCCATCGTGGACCGGATCGGGGTGACGCCGTTCGCCGACACCCTGAGTCCGCTGGTGGGCTGACTGGCGGGGCACCTGTCGGCACACGCTGTCCCCGGCGTGGGGTCCCGGTGCCACCGGGACGCGGTGGGACCGAGGAGAAGGGCGAGCCCGCAGGCCGGACCGGCTACCGGTCCAGGGTGCCGAAGGAGATCGGCATGAGTCCGACTTTTCCGAAATAGCTTGACACTGCCGTGTCTGACTGTGACTCTATGAGTACGCAGCGTTGTCGCGACGACAGTCCGGGAGCGCGCGCGGGGGAACCAAACCGGGGGGATGCACGGGGCGGCCGGTCGTGGACGAACACCAGTCCACACCGACCGCCCCGTGCGCTGTCCCCGCCGTACCCTGGGGTTCAGGACCGGGTCCGGGGGTACGGCGACGGCGCTGTGCCGGCGGCGGTGCTCTCCCCCGGGCGACGGTGCGCGCGCGTAAGGTGGGAGGTCGTGCACACCGTTCGACAGGAGCTTTCATGACCAGCACCCTCCCGGCGTTCACCAGTGCCCCGCGGCCGAGCACCCTCGCCGAGGGCGACTACAAGGTGGCGGATCTGTCGCTCGCCGCGTTCGGGCGCAAGGAGATTCGACTCGCCGAGCACGAGATGCCCGGCCTGATGGCGATCCGTCGCGAGTTCGCCGACGCCCAGCCGCTGGCCGGTGCCCGCATCACCGGTTCGCTGCACATGACCATCCAGACCGCCGTCCTGATCGAGACCCTGGTGGCGCTCGGCGCGCAGGTCCGCTGGGCGTCCTGCAACATCTTCTCCACGCAGGACCACGCCGCCGCCGCGGTCGTGGTCGGTCCCGAGGGCACCCCCGAGGCGCCCGCCGGTGTCCCGGTGTACGCCTGGAAGGGCGAGAGCCTCCAGGAGTACTGGTGGTGCACCCAGCAGGTGCTGACGTGGCCCGACGGTGACGGCCCGAACATGATCCTCGACGACGGCGGCGACGCCACCCTGCTCGTTCACAAGGGCGTCGAGTTCGAGAAGGCCGGGGTCGTCCCGCCGGTCGAGTCCGCCGACTCCGAGGAGTACGCGGTCATCCTCGAACTGCTGCACCGCTCGCTGGCCGAGGACGCTCAGCGGTGGACCCGGGTCGCCTCCACCATCAAGGGCGTCACCGAGGAGACCACCACCGGCGTGCACCGTCTCTACGAGATGCACCGCGCCGGCACCCTGCTCTTCCCGGCCATCAACGTCAACGACTCGGTGACCAAGAGCAAGTTCGACAACAAGTACGGCTGCCGCCACTCGCTGATCGACGGCATCAACCGGGCCACCGACGTGCTGATCGGCGGCAAGATGGCCGTCGTGCTCGGTTACGGCGACGTGGGCAAGGGCTGCGCCGAGTCGCTGCGTGGCCAGGGCGCCCGGGTGGTGGTGACCGAGGTCGACCCGATCTGCGCGCTCCAGGCGGCGATGGACGGTTACCAGGTAGCCACCCTGGAGGACGTGGTCGAGCAGGCCGACATCTTCATCACCGCGACCGGCTGCTTCGACGTCATCACCAACGAGCACATGGCCCGGATGAAGCACCAGGCCATCGTCGGCAACATCGGCCACTTCGACAACGAGATCGACATGGCCGGCCTGGCGAAGCGCTCCGACGTCACCCGCGAGAACATCAAGCCGCAGGTCGACGTGTGGCGCTTCGACGACGGCCACGCCATCATCGTGCTCTCCGAGGGGCGCCTGCTGAACCTCGGCAACGCCACCGGCCACCCGAGCTTCGTGATGTCGAACTCGTTCGCCAACCAGACGATCGCCCAGATCGAGCTGTACACCAAGACCGACGAGTACCCGGTCGGCGTCTACGTCCTGCCGAAGCACCTCGACGAGAAGGTCGCCCGGCTGCACCTGGACGCGCTCGGCGCGAAGCTGACCCAGCTCACCAATGAGCAGGCGGCGTACCTCGGGATCTCCGTGGAAGGCCCGTTCAAGCCGGAGCACTACCGCTACTGAGTTCCACCCACACCGGGTCGGCCGCCGCGCGGCCGACCCGGTGCCTTTTCCGGTACGGGCCACCCAGCCGTCGAGGCGGGCCGCCGCCCCGTCGGCGGGTCAGCGCGGGACGCGCACTCGGTCAGGGCGAGCCGCGACGGGTCGGGCGGAACCAGGTCCAGACGCACCAGCCGAGCCAGGCCAGCGAGACCGCGACCGCCAGCGGGCGCAACCGCAACGCGTTGAGCACGATGATCAACGCCAGCACGCCCAGCCAGAGCCACAGCCCTTTCACGCCCGTACCTCCGGGGTGGGACCGGTGCGGGGAGCGGGCACGGCCGGGCGGAGCGTGTCCGCCGTGGGAGGTGTCGGCCCGTACCGCGGCGGGGCCAGTTCGGGCCAGAGCGCGGCGGTGAGCGCGCGGCTGTGGCGCAGCCGCTGTGCTCCCCGGCGGTTCCGTTCGGCCAGCACCGCGGCGAGGACCAGCGGCTCCGGTACGCCGCGCGGCGGGGGCGGCGAGGTCACCGCCGCGACCTCGCGCCACAGTCCCTGCGCCAGCCGGGTCCGGGACGGCTCGGCGAGCCGGTTCGCCCGGGTCAGGTACTGCCGAACGGCGAGCGCCAACGCGTCGTCCAGTCGGGTCAGGTCCAGCGTGACCGCCCATCCGACGAGCGGCGGCGTGATCGTCGGGGCGGGTAGCCACGGCTGCGCGGAGCGGGTGTGCACCACCATCGTCCCGGCCACCAGGTCGCCCAGTCGCCGCCCGCGCCGGTCGGTCAGCATCACCGTGACGCCGGCCGCCCAGCTCAGCAGGGGCAGCACCAAGCCCGGCCACTCCACCGCCACCCCGACCAGCGCCCGGGTCAGCGACTGCCGCAACCCGACCGGCCCGCCGTCGGCGGCGACCACCCGCAGGCCGACCGCCATCTTGCCCGGCGTACGCCCGTGGCAGAAGCGCTCGAAGAGCACCGGATAGCCGACCAGCGTGAACACGAGGAAGACCGTCGCGAGGCCCTCGAGGAAGGCGCCGTCGAGCAGCCCCGAGGGCAGCAGTTGCACCGTCAGCGCGCTGAGCAGGATCGCCAGCAGCACCGTCAACACCGCCTGGGCGACGATGTCCAGCAGCAGCGCCAGCACCCGGGAACCGAGTCGGGCGGCGCGTACGTCAAGCTCGACGGCCTCGCCGCTGACCAGGCCGGCGTCGGCCCAGGCCGGGGCACGGCCGGCTGTGCCGGTGGGAGCGGGCACCGGTGGTTGCGCGGTCACCCGCACAGTGAACACTATGGGCGCCGGACGGGGGGAGGACGAGTGGATCTCGACGCGTACGTCGCCGAGCACGAGCACGAGTGGCGGCGGCTGGAGCGGCTCTGCCGCCGACGCCGCCCGGACGCCGACGAGATCGACGAGTTGGTGGCGCTCTACCAGCGTGCCGCCACCCAGCTCTCCGTGCTGCGCAGTCGTGCACCCGACCCGGTGCTGGTCAACCGCCTCTCCCAGCTGGTGCTGCTGGCCCGGGCCAGGATCGCCGGTCGGCGCGGCCCGTCGTGGGCGGCGGTGGGCCGGTTCCTGACCGTCGGTTTCCCGGGCGCGGTCTACCGGGCCTGGCCCTGGTGGTGCGCGGTGTCGACGGGCTTCACGGCGCTGAGTTTCTTCCTCATCTGGTACGTCGCCGGCAACCCGCAGACCGCGGCGGCGCTCATCGGCCCGGAGGCGGCGGCCGACCTCGTCGACTCCGGCTTCGCCGGCTACTACACCGAGTTCTCCGCGCCGACGTTCGCCTTCCACCTGTGGACGCACAACGCCTGGGTGGCCGCCCAGTGCCTCGCCTCCGGGGTGCTGGTGGTGCCGGTGCTGTACCTGCTGTGGCAGAACGCGTTGAACATCGGCGTGGTCGGCGGCGTGATGGTCGCGTACGGTCGGGCGGACGTGTTCTTCGGCCTGGTCAGTCCGCACGGGCTGCTCGAACTGACCGGCGTGTTCGTCGCCGCCGGGGTGGGGCTGCGCACGGCGTGGGCCTGGATCGCGCCGCCGGCCCGGCTGACCCGTGGCCAGGCGGTCGCCGAGGCGGGCCGTTCGGCGGTCCTGGTCGCCGTCGGCCTGGTCGGGCTCTTCGCCGTCTCGGCGGTGCTGGAGGCGTTCGTGACCCCGGCGCCGGTGCCCACGGCGCTGCGGGTGGGCATCGGCGCCGCCGTCTGGCTGGCCTTCCTCGCCTATGTCGTCCTCCTCGGCCACCGCGCCACCCTCCAGCCCGGAGACTTCGCGGATGATCATGAAGTTGGCGGCGCCGAGGTTGGCCCCCCACCGCCGTCAATTTCATGATCAACGGGGTGAAGGGGTTCAGAGCCGGCCGTGGGCCTTCAGACGGAGGTAGGTGTCGGCTACCACGGGGGCCAGACGGTCGGCGGGGGCGTCGACGACAGTGACGCCGTGGCGGGCCAGGGCGGCGCGGACGCGGGTCCGCTCAGCAAGGGCCCGCCAGGCCGCCGCGGCGGCATAGGCGTCGGCCGGGCGGGCCGGCGCGGCGGTGGCCAGGCCGGTGAGCACCGGGTCGTGCGCGGCCGCGACAACCACCCGGTGCCGGGCCGCCAGTCGGGGCAGCACCGGCAGCAGCCCCGCACCGAGCGCGCCCGCCTCCAGGGCGGTGAAGAGCACCACCAGGCCGCGCTGCCGTTCCCGGCGCAGGACCTCCCCGACGACCAGCCCGAAGTCCGTCTCCACGAGGGCCGGTTGTAGCGGCGTGACCGCGGTCACCAGTCGGTTGAGCAGGTTCGACCGGCCACTGCCGGTCACCGTGGCCCGGACCGCGATGTCCGCGGCGAGCAGGTCCACCCGGTCGCCGGCCCGGGCGGCCAGCGCGGTGAGCAGCAACGCCGCGTCGATGGAGGTGTCCAGCCGCGGCTCGTCACCGACCCGTACCGCCGAGGTGCGGCCGGTGTCCAGCACACAGACCAGCCGCCGGTCCCGCTCCGGCCGCCAGGTGCGTACCAGCACGTCGCTGCGGCGGGCGCTGGCCCGCCAGTCGATCGACCGGACGTCGTCGCCGACCACGTACTCGCGCAGCGTGTCGAACTCGGTGCCCTGCCCCCGGCCACGGGTCACCTGCGTACCGTCGATCACCCGCAGTCGGGACAGCTTCTCCGGCAGGTGCCGCCGCGAGTCGAAGCGGGGCAGCACCCGCAGTGTCCAGGGTGGCGTCGCCGGCCGGCCGGCCCACTGGCGGAACGCCAGCCCCAGCGGGCCCAGCGACCGCACCGCCAGGGCCACCGCCGGCCGGTCGCCACGCCGGGTCGGGGTGAGCCGGCTGGGCAACACCGCCGTGCCGCCGGGTGCCACCCGGGTCACCCGCTGCGGCGGTACGTCCCCGACGGCGCCGGCCGACGGCACCCAGGCGTCCCGGACCTGGGCGCGCAGCGTACGGCCGGCGGTGTTGGTCAGGCGCAGCGTGATCGTGGCGGTGCCGCCGAGGCGTACCGACCGGTCGCCGTCCCGGGTGGCGGTGACCGCGTGCAGCGGTGCGGCCAGGGCCCAGTCCACGGCGCAGAGCAGCAGCACCGCGCCGGTCATCAGCGCGACGCCGACCAGCGGGGCCGGCCAGGCCGGCAGGCTCAGCGCACCCACCAGCAGCAGGACGCCCGCCCGCCAGGTCATCGCGGTGTCGGCACGGTGGCCAGCACCGTGTCCAGCACCCGGTCCACGCCGACGCCCTCCAACTCCACCTCCGGGCGCAGCCGTAGCCGGTGCCGCAGCGTGGGCCGGGCCGTCGCCTTCACGTCGTCCGGGGTGACATGGTCCCGTCCGGCCAGCCAGGCCCACGCCTTGGCGGTGGCCAGCAGCGCGGTCGCCCCCCGGGGCGATGCGCCCAACTCCAGCGCCGGGGTGGCCCGGGTGGCCCGGCACAGGTCCACGATGTAGCCGAGGACGGCGTCGGCGACGTGCACCCGGCCCACCGCCTCCCGGCCGGCGGCCAGGTCGGCCGCGGTGGCCACCGGCCGTACGCCCGCCGCCGTCAGGTCGCGCGGGTCGAACCCGGCGTGGTGGGCGCGCAGCACGCCCAGCTCCTCGTCCCGGCTGGGCAGTGGCACGGTGAGCTTGAGCAGGAACCGGTCGAGCTGCGCCTCGGGCAGCGGGTAGGTGCCCTCGTACTCGACCGGGTTCTGGGTGGCGGCGACGATGAACGGGGCGGGCAGCGGGCGGCGGGCGCCCTCGACGGAGACCTGCCGTTCCTCCATCACCTCCAGCAGCGCCGACTGGGTCTTCGGCGGCGTCCGGTTGATCTCGTCGGCGAGCAGCAGGTTGGTGAAGACCGGCCCCTCGCGGAAGGTGAACGCGGCGGTGTGCGGGTCGAAGATCAGCGAGCCGGTGATGTCGCCGGGCATCAGGTCGGGGGTGAACTGCACCCGCTTCGAGTCGAGGTCCAGCGCGGTGGCCACGGTGCGGACCAGCAGCGTCTTGGCCACCCCCGGCACACCCTCCAGCAGCACGTGACCCCGGCACAGCAACGCGATGACCAGCCCGGTGACCACGGCGTCCTGCCCGACGACGGCCTTGGCCACCTCGGCGCGCAACCGGTGCAGGGCGGCCCGGGCGTCGTCCGCGCCGGCTGTCGCGGGCACGGCGGGCGGGGCGGGGTGGGGCACCGGGGATCTCCTT
>NZ_SMKF01000141.1 GCF_004348325.1 Micromonospora sp. KC213
GGCCTGGGCGTTGGCGACGCGGGGGGCCGGGCGCTCGCCCCGGGCGATCTCGGCGCGGCGCTGGCGGCCCTTCTCCATCCGGATTGCCCGCTCAACGTCGGGGTCTACGAACGCCGGGACCGCCCCGACGGCGTCCCGCTGGCGCTGTTCGTGCGCCGCCTGGGTGCTCTCTGCGAGGAGGTCGGCGGCCTCGGCCCGGACCCCCGGGTCGGTCGCCAGCGCGGCGGCGGCCTTCAGGAAGGCCCGGTCGTTGCGCTCCCGCTCGATTTCGATCGCCTCGGCGTGCGCCCGCTTCACGGCGGCGGCGTCCTCGGGGGCGAGGATGAAGGTCTGAGCCGGGGCCACGCTCACGGTCTGACCGGCGCTGGTGGTGAAGACGTACCGGCGAGCGGTGCGCCGCCGAAACCCGCGTCCCTCGGACTCGTTCGCCTCGACAGAGGTCACAGCCAGGGTCTCGACGCCGGTCTTCCGGCTGGTGGGCCAGAAGACCCCGTCGGCCTCTCCGCATTCCATTAGCACCCGGACCGGCTCGCCAGAGGCGACGCGGGCAGCGAGGGCGGCGGCGGTGATCTTTCCGGCGGCGGTCATGTCGTTCTCCTTGGTTCGGCGGGGCGTGTAAACGTAGGCTAGTTGCACTGAACGTTCAGCGCAAGTCCCAACTTACGCCGAGGCACTGACCAGCGAAGACAGCGCCTCGGCCAGCGCCGGACGCAACCTCCGCACCCAGGCGTTCGCCAGCCCGCCCGCGCTCATGCCCAGCTCGCGGGCAACCTCGGTCATCGGCCGGTCGTCGAGGAAGCGTCGCACGACAAACGCCCGCTCCCACTCGGCCAGCCCGGCCAGCACGCGGGCGACCTCGACCCGCAGCGCGACGGCGTCGGCGTGGTCGCCCTGCGGCCGGTCGTCGCGCTCGGCGTCCAGTTCGGACAGCGAACCGGCCCGCAGCGGGTCGCGCTCGATCCCGCGGCGGCCCTCCTCGCCGGTCATCGGCCGACCCACGGCAACGGCCCGGACCGCCCGCCGGGCGACCGTCGTCAGCAACGGGCCCAGCGGGCGGGGGTCGTCGGCGTGGGCCTGGGCGACCTGCCATACGGCTATCCGGGCCTCTTGCTCGGCGTCGTCGCGCAGCGCCGGGGCGACCCGCTCGGCCGCCATGATGCGAATCAGCGGGTCGAGGCGGGTCAGGTGGTCATGCGGGGTCACTTCCACGCCCTTCCGTGGGCGTCGAGCACCTTCCGCGCGGCCTTCTTCAGGTCGGCGACAGTGACCCGCGCGTCGGCCTTCAGGTCTTCGAGCGCGTGCGGTAGGCCGAGGAGCGCGATTCGGCCCCGGTCGTTCTTCGCGGCCTGGCGCTCGAAGTGCGTCACCTGCGCTTCGAGGCCCCGAATAACCTCGCCGTGCGCCTCACACGACAGCGCCCGCTCGGACGCGGCCCGGACCTGCCGGTCAGCGTCGACCTGGACGGCGGCGACCTGATTGCGGAGCCTGTGAATCTCCTCGACAAGGTCGACGACCTCGGCAACCGGAGCGCCCGCGGCGAGAAGCGCGCGCGCCGCCCGACGGGGTCCTTCAGGCAGGGCCGTGACGGTGACGCGCGGGCCGTCGTACCTCGGCGATCGCGGGTCGATGTGCTCGCCGCCGACGTGCGCGGGCTCGCTGGCGCACGCGGTCCGCTCGCAGGGGGCGTCCGCCCCAAACCGGGCCGTCACCGTCGCGTCCCCGGGCGGGCCGGGAGGCCGGTCACGGCGGCGCGCAGGTCGTCGGCGTACTCGGCGTCGAGGTCGTCGCGCTCCTCGTACGGCAGTGCGTCGTACTCGGGGTGCGTCTCCGGAGCGGTCGGGAAGGTGCGAACGGGGTCGGTCTCGAAGAGGTCCATTGTGCGGCCTTTCAGGCGTTGGTGTCGCTTACGAAGGGGGAGTGCGCCAGCGGGGCCCGGGGTGTTCAGAAATCCGGGCCCCACCTTGATCGCGCTAAACGTTCAGTACACCGAGCGCCGATGCCATGGACGCGAGGGCGCGCTTCCGCGTTCGGAGGGCCTTCAGCCTGGACACGCCCAGGTGGTACCCGACCGCGTCATCCGACAGCTCGTCGCCGTGGCTCACGTCGGTGAAGCCGTACTTCAGGCGGCAGACGTCGCGCTCGAAGTCGGTCACGGCCGAGAAGGCGAGGTCGACCAAGACTCGGTCCTCGGCGTCGGCGACACCGCGATCCTCGGCCAGGTCGCCAATGGGCGAGACGTACTCAGCCCCGTGGGCGGCGATTGCTTCGTCAAGCGAGTTGTTCGCGGTGAGGCCCGCCCAGATGGCCCAGAAGGTCTCTTCGGCCATGGCGTACGCGGGGGCGAGCAGCGCGGCGACGACCGGGTCTCCGTCGGCCTGGCGCAGGATGCCGAAGTATCGCGACAACGACCGGGCGGGCACGGCGAAACCCCCGATCGTCTCGGCGAGAGCGCCCATCAAGGCGTTCCGCACGTGCTCCCGCAGGATGCCGGCCAGTCGGCCGCCTGCGTGCTGGGCGGGGTCGAACGCCTGCACCGCTTCGAGGAAGCCGAGGCTCGCGGCCTGCCGTGCGTCGTCGAGCGGGATACGCCCGTTCGCCGTGCGGACCGCCGCCCTGAGCGCGGGCTGATACGCGGCGAAGAGTCGCAGGGTCGCGGCCTCGTCGCCGGTTTGGGCGGCGGCGATCACGCCGGCCTCCTCATCGGCCGGGATCGGTGACGTGCGGACGGTCCAAAGCTGGGTAAAAGCAGACATTGCGGGCCCTCCTAGGGCGTGCGGGAATCGCCGACTGTCAGCCGGCCTGACTCGAACGGGTGTGCGAGGTGCGCTGCGAGGGGAACGCTACTGCGCTAAACGTTCAGTGCAAAGAAACGCGGTGTGATCAGGCCGAACGGGTGCCCCTCCTGACTGGACGGACACCCGGCGTTGGGCCGCTTTCTGGTGAGGGTTAGCGAATGCGCCAAGAGGCCCCGAGGGAAGTCCCCCGGGGCCTCGAAGTGGCAGCTAGGTCAGGCTGAACGGGCGACCGCAGCGCAACCCGCGAAATCCAATACCGGAATCCCAAGTGTTCCGGCCATGGTGTACTCCCACAGTCGGCCGGTTTCCGGCAGTGCTACGACCGCGTCAACGTCGGCGAGTGCGTCAAGATCGCTATTGATTACGGACAGTAGGTCATCGGCCGTGGCGGACACGGGCGAGTGCCCCGGACAGACCACCTCGCAGCCGACGGCCCGCAGGACGTCGAGCGCTGGGCGGATGCGTCGGTTTCGATCGGCCTGGGTGCCGCCCATCGGGGCGAGGAGGTACACCCGCTTACCCCGCAGTCCCGCCCACAGGACTCGGGCCCCCGTCAGCATCGGTCCAGTCGTCATGCGTTGCCCTCCCCGCACCACGGCGTCAGCGCATCGCCGACGTCCCGCCGCACCCGCCGCAGCGTGGCAATCCCGCCAGCGAGCACGTGCGCCGAGCGTACTACCTGTTCACGTAGGTGCAACCGAGCGGAATCAGTCGCGACGTCCGCCGTGGGGTCACTGCGAGTGTTTTTCATCCGTTCGGTCGTGTCCTCTCTCGGCCGTGCGACGGGCGCGGCGGTCCATTGCGCGTCGATCGCCGCCGGAAGGAGCGCTTCCAAGGCGTCCAATTCGTCACGTATCCGAGACATCAGGTCACCGATGCGAGTCACGTCGCGATCATGGTCAAGATCGGAAATGTTCACTGTGGTTGCCCTACTTCCGTCGATTCCTAGATCAATTCGCATGGGCGACGCCCCACTTCTGAGGGTGCGATTCACGAATCACGCAGCTCCCGTTCGTCACCTGACAGCCGTACCCGTGCCCCCAGCTCGCGCCGTAGACGTCCGGGTCGGACTCGATCCGCACGCCGTAGAAAGTCGACTCCATCGCTCGGCCGATCTCCCGAATGACCTCCTCGGCGTCACCCGTCGGGGCCTGGGCGATCAGTTCGTCATGCACAGGCAGTAACAGGTGATCGCCGAGGCCGGCGGCGAAGATATCGACGATGGCCTGTGCGAGGAGGTCTCGCGCCGTCGACTGGACGACGTAGTTCGTCGCCGCGTAGAGCCGGTCGCGGTCGAGCGGCAGGTGACGACCGGACGGCGTCACGACCTCCCGCCGGCCGAACTCGGCGCGCTCCATCAAGCGGCGTGAGTACCGCTTGATCTCGGGGTACACCCGGTCGTATGCCGCGATCGCGCGCTTCACCGCTTCGAGGTCCGCGCCGGTCTGCCGCGCCAGGGTTACCGCCCCGCCGCCATAGACCTTTCCGAAGCCGACGCCCTTGTACAGCTTCCGGTGATACTTCGTGAAGGCGTCACCTTCGATCAGGCGGGCGGTAAACCCGTGCAGGTCTTCGCCGGCTGCGATCGCGTCTTTCATCTTCGGCACGTCTGCCAGTGCGGCGAGTACCCGCATCTCTACCGCCTGGTAGTCCGCCGCGATGATCGTCTGACCCGGGTCCGCCACGAACGCCCGCCGGACCCGCCAGTCGGACGACGGGAGTTGCTGAAGCGGCGGCCGGCTGATCGACATGCGGGCGGTCCGGGCCTGAAGCGCGCCGATCGAGGGGTGAAGGCGGTCGTCGGCGTCCTTCAGCATCAGGAAGGCGTCGGCGTACGCGGTCGCCCACTTCTCGGCCCGCTTCGAGCGAAGGACCGCGTCGGCGAGCGGGTTCGGCGTCCGTACGTCGAGGCGTTCCCACCCGAGCGAAAGATCCGCCAGCGGCAACAACACTCCCTTGTCGACCTTCGTCGCGCCGGACGCCGTCCGCTCGGTCAGCGTCTCGCCCATCGCTTCGAGCGCCGCCGCGACCTGGGCGGTCGAGTTGACGTTTTCGACGCCGTACCGGCGAGCGGTCCGGCGGAACGCCTCGGCCTCGGTCATCAGGTCCGACCGCAACGCCTCGACGTACGGCACGTCGAGCCGGAAGCCGCGCCGCTGAAGAATCGCTAGCAAGACCTGTAGGTGGTGCTCGAACTTGCTCAGGTGGTCGAGGCCGATCTCTCGCACCATCGGCCCCAGCTCGGAGAAGAGGCGGTGCGTCAGGATGACGTCGAGGCCGGCGTAGCGGACATAGGTCTCGTTGTCGATCGGGATACCGGCCCAGCCGGTCGCCTTCGTGAGGCCCAGCCGGCGGAACTCCGCAGTTAAGCCCTCCTGGGTGTCCGGGGCGTCGGGGTCGACGTAGACGGCCGACAACGGCTTCAGCGATAGGCCGATCCCGCCTTCCTGCGGGGCCCGCGGGTCGAGGAGGTGCCCGAGGACGCGCGTGTCGTACGTCCGAGGGCCAAGGTCTTCGAGGCGCACGCCGAGGTGCCGGTCAACCGTGAGGAGGTCGAACGGCGCGTTGTGCATCACGAACGGGCGCGGTTGGCGCAGGGCGGCGGCGGCCTCCTCGGCGAAGAGGTCGGTCCGCAGGACCCAGGCTTCCCGGGCGTTGCCGAACTGGGCCAGCCGCAGCCGGTGACCGGGCGTGTAAACGTCTAGGCCCGTGCCCTCCGTGTCGAACGCGATGACCTTGTCACCCCCGGCCAGGAAGGCCCGGAAGCCGTCGATGTCTGCCCGGCGCTCGGGGAAGTGGATACCGACCGTCGAGCCGGCAACCGTGTGCGTCAGGGTCCGCATGGGGGGGGACTCCCATCAGGTACGGCGGAAGGGCCGCCCTCCGTCACGGGAGAGCGGCCCTTCAGCGGGTCGGGGTCGGTCAGTCGGGGTCGACGGTCCGGCTCGGGGCGTTCGGCTCGGCCGGGTCGCCGTGAACGTCGTACTTGTCGCAATCGAGGTACCAACACGACACGTCGTGAACGTGGTCCGTTGGCGGCCCGATCGGCTCGGTCTCCCAGCGGTCAGCCACCGCACCCACCCCCACAGCACCCGGCCCCGTCGGGCTTCGGCTCGGCCGGGTCGACGTCGGGGGCGTCGAGATAGGCCCAGACGGCGGCGTCGGGATCGGCGGGCCGCGCGTCGATCAGCGGGGCCCCGGTCAGGGTCGCCAGATCGCGGGCGAGCGCTTCGGCCGGGTCGGGGATGACCCGCACCGTCTCGCCCCGGCCGTTCCGCACGCGGTAGCCGGTCCGGGCCGCCGCGACCTCCTCGCGCGACCGGCACAGCCGCGACGATCCGCACGGGACGACGCCGCTCGGGGTCTGGACGCAGACCGGGGCGGGCGGCCGGACCTCGTCGAGACCCCCCGTGAAGTCGGCCGACTCCCACATGCCCGGAAGCTCAAGCTCGGGCGGGTACGGCCCCGGGTCGCCGCAGACGTTCGCCGCGAAGAGCGGGCACGCGCCGCAACCGCCGGTCACGCCGCAGTCGTCGCCGGGGGTCATCAGTCCTCACCCCAGACCAGCGCGAGGCCGACGCCGTCCCACACCAGGCCCCAACCGGGCACCCGGCGCACGGTCAAGAGGTCGCGGACCCGTACGCGGGAGCGCTGACCGTTGGTGATCTGCCACCCGCCGAGGCGGATGCGGCCCCCGCACATGCGGACGATTCGCAGCTTCATGCCGCCTCCTCGATCGAGAGGAGGGGCGTACCCGGCCGGGTGTGTGCGTCGGCGAGCGTCGTCGCGACGAAGGCGAAGGCGTCGGCCTCCTCCTCGGTCAGGTAGACAGTCGTCTCGGCGACGTCATCGCCCGAGACGTCGATTCGGTACGGCTTGCGGTCCATGGCGCTCCTAGAAGATGTCGTCGAGGCTGGGCCCGGCGGTCGGGGTGTCACTAGGGGAGTGGGCCAGCGGGCTCGGAGCTGTTCGCTCTTCGGCCGAGGAATCTTCGGCCATCTGGTCTGTCGGCCGGGCGAGCCGAATCCCCTCGAAGATCACGCCAACGTTCGCCCGCTTCTTCGTCGCGTTCCGTTCTTCGAGCGCCCCGAAAAACGCCCGCCGGGTCCATCGCTCCTTCGGCGGAAGTGCCTCGTCCTCGCACCACTGGCGGTAGGAGTCCCACGCGACCCGGGCCGTGATCTTCGCGCCCTCTTCGAGCACGAAGACCCCCGGGATCAGGCCCGCCAGGGCGTCGGACGTCTGGCGGTACTCCTTCGTTGCGTCGCGGATCGCAGCCGGGTCGCCCAGACCGTCGCGGTACCACTCGACCGCGCCGCGGACCGCCCAGGCGAGGATGCCGGGGGCCTCGGCAAGTAGCTTTTCGCCGAGCTTGTGATCACGCTCGGCGGGAGTGAAATACCGCTCCCATGGGATCAGCTTCACGCGCCGCCATAGGCCCTCGTCCTGCCCGCGGAATTGCGGTTTGAAGTTGGTCGCGAGCTGCAAGAGGAACGTCGGGCGGAACTCGAAGAACTCCTTCCGCATGAACCGGGCGCTGATGCTGTCCCGGCCTGTGACCCGCTTCAGGATCGATTCGGCCATCGGGCGGCCCTGCTCGCCCTCGGCGGCGAAGACCAACCTCGCACCCTTCAGCGCGGCGAGGTCGTTCGGAATACCGCCGCTTGACTTCTCCTCGAAGGTCGCGAACGGAGTCGTTACGGTCAGCTCGCGGAAGACCTCGGTCAGCGTGTCTGTGTAAACGCTCTTACCGTTCGCGCCCTTCCCCCAGTGAACGACGAAGCATTGTTCGCCCGTTTCGCCCGTGATGCCGTACCCCACCAGCCGCCGAAGGAAGTCCGGCAGGCCAGCGTGTCGGGCGTGCGGGAAGACCTCGCGAAGGAACGCCTCCCACCTAGGCGCGGTCGCCTCGGGGTCGTAATCGAGGTCGACCATCCGGGTCAGCAACAACTCGGGATCGTGCGGCCCGAGCCGGCCCGTCCGCAGGTCGATCACGCCGTTCCGCGCGGCGAGGAGGTGATGATGCCGGTCGAACGCCTCGAAGTCGACGGCCACGCCACGGAGGGCCTTCAGCTCGCGGACCATCGCGTCGATACCCTTCGACGAATTCGCGGCCTTCGCGAACGACTTCAGCTTCCCGACCCGCGCCCCTAGCTCCTTCGCCTCCTCCTTCTCGCCGGCCCGCGCGACCTCCTTCAGCGCCTCGGCCAGATCGGCCGCCTCGGCCCAGATCGACGCCGCGACGTCCTGGGCTGCGGTCCGGACCTCGTCGAGCTTGTCGGCACGCCACACGCCCGCGCGAAGGATGAAGAAACCCGCCTCGGGGGAGTAGCGGACGCCGCTCCCGTGCTCCTCGAAGTGGTCCCGCAACCGGCGGGCGCTGGCGACCTCGGTCAGGTCGGCGTCGGTCCATGCGTCGAGGCGGGTCTTCAGCCCGCCCGGGTCCTGACTGGACACGACCGCCCGGATGAAGTCCGTCGAGAAGGTCTCGACGTTGCGTGCCCGCCAGTCGGTCAGGTCGTCGCCGTCGACCGGCGGCCGGACGGACCGGGCCGAGAGGCCCCGCTTCGCCAGCTCGGCCGCGAGGGTCCGCGCGAAGCGGTCGCCGGACGGGTCCGCGTCCCCGCACACCACGACCGGCCGTCCGTCGGCCATCGACGCGACCTCGTCCGCGACGGACGCCGCCAGGCCAGCGCCGCGCACGAAGGCGGTGTCGTACCCGGTCGCGCACGCGGTCAGGCCGTCGCCGGGGCCCTCGGTCACGACCAGCTCGGACCACCCGGCCTCGCCGGGCAGGTATCCGACGCGGGCCCAAGACTCGCCCTGCGGGGACTTCGCGCCGAGCCACCGGACCTTCGCCGTCGCGTTGAGCGCGCGGGCCTGGTAACCGCGGGGAACGCCGTCGCGGTCGCGGAAGGGGACGACCAGGCGCGGGCCGCCGGGCAGGCCCCGGAGAAGGGTCCCGTCGTCGTCGTACACGGCGCGTTCGGCGTACCCGAGGCCCAGACGAAGAGCGTCGTCGGTGGACAACCCGAAGCGTTCGGCCGCATATGCCATCGCGCGCTGGCCGTCGTCGTCCGGGCACGCGAAAGCAACCGCCCACCCGTCGAGCTGCGCCGCCAGTGCGGCCACCGCCGCCGGACTGGCCGGCGTCGAAGTCGATCGGGCGCGGGTCGGGGCCTCGCCCTCGGCGACCGTCGGCAGGTCGGCGAAGGTGAGGTCAAGGGCCTTCAGGACGTCGGCCGTCGCGCAGCCGGCCCGGCACTTCAGCAGTACCGCGCCAGAGTCGCCGACGGCGATCCGCAGCGACGGGCGGGAATCGTTGTGTGCCGGGCAGTTGGCGAGCCAGCCGTCCGCGTCGTCGGCCGCGCCGAGGCGGGAGAGAAAGTCGGTCAGGGTCACGGGCGGAGTCCTTCCGTCGGGGCGGGCGTCGTGTCGGGGGCGGGCTCGGGGCGCTCGCGGATCAGGGCCCGCGTGCCGCCGTTCGTGCGGCGGGTCGTCAGGCCCTCGGACCGCTTGTGCTCGAAGCGCGGGTCTCGGCGGAACCGGCGCAGGCCGGCGTGAGGTCTCATGCAGGGGGAGTGGGCCAGCGGTCGGCAACCTGTTCAGGCAGCCCGGAAACGCAAAAAGCCCCCGGCGACGGGGCCGGGGGCTTTTTGCGGGGGCGTCGGTCAGGCGGCCGGGCGGCCGGTGGCGGTCTCGAAGGCGGACCTCAGCGCGGTCGAGATCCGGCCACGCTGGCCGACCTCGTGACCGTTCGCGGCGGCCCAGGTGCGGACCTCCTTCGCGGTCGCGGGCGAGGTCGCCTCGGTGACCTCGGTCAGGGTCGGCTCGGTCGGGGTGTAGGTCTCGGTCACGGTGACTCCTCGGAAGGTCGGAACGTGCCCGGGTTGGGCGGTCAAAGGGTTAGTGGGCCAGCGGAACGCGGGGTGTTCAGTCCTTCTCGGTGCCGGTCGGGAACGGCTGCGCCAGCTCGGCCCGGACGGCGTCCATGTGCGTGGCGAACGTCTCGGGCGCGTGCTCGGCGAGGAGGGCTTCCGCCCGCCGCAGCCGAACGTAGACGCGGGCCCAGGTGGCGAAGGTCTGGACGGCGTACGACTCGCCGACGCTGCGGCGGACGCGCTTGACGAAGGCGACGCCGTACATCTCTCGCGCGTGTAAACGCTGTTTCTCTGCGCCGTCGAGACCGAGGCGGATCGCCTCTTCCCAGGACCGATATGACTTGTTCTGCGCGACCCAGGGGGACAGGCCGTGCAGGTCGCCGGTGTCGCGGAAACCCTCCTGTGCCGGGCGGTACGCGGGGACGCCGAAGCTGCGCAGGGCGCGCACGCACAGGGTTTCGTACGCGGTGCCTTTGCGCTTCGCGGCGCTCACCCCTCGATCTCCGTCCCCGGGACGGCGTCCCATACCGGCTGGCAGACCTCGACGCGGACGACACCGCCGCGCGGCGCGCGGGGCCGCTGCCCCATGGCCGCGCCCTTCGTGGCGTACGGGCCGTGCGATCGAACGCAGACGCCTCGGGCGTCGTACACAGCAGCCCGATACATCGGGTCGCCGGGGCCGACGTAGTTGCGGACTCGGTGACTCACGGCCTCGGCTCCTCACTCAGGTAGTGGAACGCCCGCGACGCGCCCCGCATCTTCGCGAGGTTGCGACGGAGCACGGCCCGGACCTCGCAGAACCGCTCCCCGCGCTGGGCGAGCGGCGTCACGAAAACGACCGTCACGCGAAGGCCCTCGACGGTGCGCGGCGAATCCTCGACCGTCAGGGCGACCCGGTCTGCGGCGACGTGTCCGCGCCAGTGCTCGGCGTCGTCCTCGTTGAGTGCAATCAGGACCGCGTAGCGGTGAGCGGTCACGACTCCTCACCCCGCAGGTACGCCGCGACCTGGCGCAGCTCTTCGGCCAGCGCGTCGGCGACGGCCGGGTCTGTGATGGACAGGACGCCGGACCGGGTTTGCGGGTGGAAATGCAGCGACGCTGCACGGACCTCCCGGCCCGGTCGGTGGCCGAGAAGGGTCGAGACGTCGCCTGCGTTGATCTCGCCGGTCAGGGCACGGGTCGTCTGTCGGATGGTCATTCGGTCACCTCGACCCAGGTCGGCTCGGTGCGGAAGACACGAGCGCCAGGGATGCGCCTCGCGTAGTCGCGCGCCCCGCGCTCACTCGTGTAGGTCCGGCTAGGGGACGGGATGTAGTAGTCGTCCCGTCGCGGAACTGCCACCCGCCACACGACCGGCGGAAGGTAAGGCTCGGACATGATTCCTCCCAGAAACGAAGAGGGCCCCGAGGCCGGCGGAGACTCAGTCACGCCGGCCCCGAGGCCATTCGGCTAGCTACGGTCCGTCAGGTCCAGTCGTAATCACGCACGGATTCCCCCTTCCCCGCACTGATCGTTCAGTGTTCGTCAGTACGGCGATTCGTCGTCCTCGGCCCGCGGGGCGGGGCCGATCACGTCGATGACGGGCTTCATGAACTGGCGCGTTGCGCCGGCCTTCGTCTCGTACTTGACCTCTTCGAGGATCAGCCAGGCGTACGCCGGGCCGTCGATCTCGCCGAGAGCCTTCTCGGTCGTGACGATGTCCTTCACCAGCGACCATGAACCGGAGTTGAATTTGAACCGGCCCAGGTCCGGCAGGTCGGCCAGCCGGAAAAAGACCGTGATCGAAGGCTGGCAGCCCTTGCCGGACTTGGCCGCGTCCTTCCGATCCTGGTAGCCCGGCGGGCACTCGCACGGCTTGCCCTGGTCGCCGTCAAGGGTCTGTTCGACGCCGTCGCACTTCCGGATCGCGCCGGAGCGTCCCCACAACACCATTTCCTGACGGATCGCCTTCGGACCGTCGAGGATGATCTTCACCTTCGGGGAGGTCGTGAAGACTTCGAGGTTGTCTTCTCCCGAGGTCTGCCATGCCTGCGGCTCGTCCCCGCCGAGAAGGCTGCGGACCGCGTCGGCGACGGCCGGGTCTCCGGTCGTGACTCGCCACTCCTGAAGGGAGATCGGGCGGTTGTTGACCTGAGTGCCGGACCTGAACCGGCCAACCAGGTCGCGGGCGAAGGGCTGACGCGGCTTCGGTGCCGCCTCGGGGTCGGTCTCCCAGATGCGCAGGCCCATGTACGGGCCTCCTTTCGAGGGTCAGCGCGGGCACCCCGCTAAGCCGGGTCGTTTGAGCTGGGCGGCGTTCAAGGCCCAGGCCCCGCGCTGCGGGTAGGTCAAAAGGTGAGTGGGCCAGCGAGGGCCCGACTGTTCAGGCGAGCGGCAGACCCGGCGGGCGGGAGATCGGGACCGGGGTCTTCGCCGTCTTCGGCGCGTGGCCGAGGATCGCGGCGATACGGCCCGAGCGGCGTGCGCCCATGTGCGGCAGGATCGCGCGCATGACTGCCTCAGCTTTCGGGCCCTGCACTTCGGCGTGCCACATTGCCTGATGCGGCGCGGCCTTCAGCGTCAGCCGGACGGGGCAACCGAAGAGGGTCGCGGCGCGGCCGATCACGTCGCGGTCGACCATGGCGACGCGGACCCGCGGGTACCGGCCGCGCTGAAGGTCGAAAGCCCCTTCGCCTTCGAGGAGGCCCGCGAGCCAGATCACGTCATCGCGGGTGGCGGACTCGATCACCTCGCCACCGCCCGCCGAGGCGCAGCGGTGCGCCGGGCCGGCATCGACCCGGGGGCCTTGTTGATCGGGGCACCGACGACGGTCTCTTTCACGGCGCGGTCCCAGTCGAAGACCTGCCGCAGGATCTTGAAATACTCGAAGGTCTCTTCGTCAGCCTTCACGGGGTAGAAACCCCACCCCTCAGGCCGGACGTGCAGCACGCCGCCGCCGGTCGAGGGCGGCTGCGGGACGCGCGTCCCGTCGGGGCGAATGATGTAGTCCGCGAAGCGGTACGCCGCGAGCTGAAGCGCGACCTCGGGGTGTACGCCAGACCGGGTGGTCTTCCAGTCGAGGAAGACCCGCTCGCCGCCGACGATCGCGTAGGCGTCGAACGACCCGGCGTAGTCGTGGGCCTCGCTCCACACGGTCTCTTCGAGAAAGACGAACTCGGGGGCGAACTCGCGGACGAACGCCTCGAAGTGGTCGACGTACTGCCGGTACTCGGGGTGAATGCGGCCGACAGGCTCACCCTTCGCGATTTTCTCGAACAGGTCGTGTACGGCCGAGCCGGTCTCGGCGGCCGAAGCGGTGTCGCGGCGGGGCGACCCCTTCAGGTAGTCGATGACGCCCTGGCGGTCGCCGCGCAGCCGCAGGCCGACCAGCTCGCCGAGGTTGTCGGTCGCGTACTCGGCGACGACCTTCGCGGCCCAGTGCTGCAAGAACGGCTTCGGGAGCATCCCGAGGACGCTGGTCACCCCGGGGGCCTTCTCGCCGGTATCGGGGTTCACGTAGAAACGTGACCCTCCCCGGCTAATCGTGTTGATTTTGGGCGTAGTCATGCGCTCGGCCTCCTATGCCAGCAATGCGGACATAGGGTTAGTGGGCCAACGCGGGGTTACCTGTTCAGCGCCCTAAAACGCGGAAACGCCCGCCGGCTGGGGAGGAGGCCGGGCGGGCGTGGCGGCGGGGCCGCCTATGGGGTGTAGAAGTGACCCCAGTAGCTACACTCTCTTATTTCTCTCTCTAGAGAGGAGGAGTCGTCTTATAGCAGTAATAGGGAAGTGTAGAAACTGGGGTCACTTCGTCACTCCGGCGTCGCTCGCCGCCGCCGCGAGCCGGCTCAGCTCGGCGACTCGGTCCGTCAGCCGCGTTAGCACGGCGCGAGCCTGCGCCACCGCCGCGCCGTCGAGCGCCGCGAGGTCATCAGGGGCGATGCGCCGCAGCACGGCTAGCGCACCGGCTAGGGACCGGACGGCGTCCGGTGTGCCCTCGGTGGTGTCGAGGGTGGCAAGCATGGCGCTCTGAACTTTGCGCCGGTCGCGGACTCGCGCGGTCACGTCCTCGGTGCGAAGGCCCAAGTCCTCAATTTCTTCAGGCGTTAGCCGCTCGCGCATGAGCACGGACACGTGATAACCGATCGCGGTCTGTATCGGCTTGGCTTCCTCGCGACGGTAGCCGGCTTCGCTATACCGCTCACGTATAAACGCTCGGTATGCCGGGGTGCGACCGGCCCAGTCCGGATCGCCCTTCTCATTCGCGCGGAAATGCTCCCGTAGATCGAGAATCAGCCCCGCGGCCTCGCGGTATAGCCGCGTGCGGCGCTCGCGGTCGCCGCGATCGTCGCCTAAACGGCGGATGGCGCGCAGGCTCTTAGTGAGCGCGTCGCCCAAGTCGTCCTTGGTGGTCATGTCAGCACCCCTGCTGTTGAAAGTGAGCGTAGCCTAGCCTACGCGGGCCGCACTGAACGTTCGGCACTGCTCGACTGTCGCAAATCTGGCGCAGGGGCCCCGCGCGTCCGGGTCGCACCCCCGAAACGCCGAAAGGCCCCGGCCGTCCGGTCAGCGTATGCCGACCAGCGACCGGGGCCTAGGACGTTGCGAATGGTGCGTGACGTGGGTTACAGACGAGTTATAGAGCTGACGCCAGGGTGTCAACCTTGTTCAGCAGAGAGTGAAGGTCGGCGTCGTTGATGATGGCGTGTGTGGTCGGCCAGCCCGCGAGGGCCGTTTCCGAGATGTGTCGGTCGGACTCGTCCTGACCAGGGCGAACGACGCGGACCAACGTACCGCCGGCCGCGCGGACCGCCTCGGCTTCGTTCGGGAAGCGGACGTCCGTGATTACGCAGGGTCGAACATCGGCCTTGACGCTGTCCATCACGACACGAACCCAGAAGTCCGGGTCGATCTCACGGATGCCGATCCCGAACTGCTGAAGGGTCCGGCGGACCTCGCGGGTCTCCTTCGCGGCTTCCCATCCAACCTCGCCGACCACCTCGGACAGACGGCGGGAGCCGTTGACCGTGTCGATCGGAATCACGATCGGGTCGGCGACCAAGGCGGCCCGCCGCAGGGCGTCGGCGAAGGCGTAGCGCTGGAAGCCGTGCCGCTCGACCAGCCGGGCGGCGACCGTGTCCTTCCCGGCGCGAGCGCGACCGATCATGCCGAGGAGGGGCGGGCGGGGCGCGGTGCGGATCGGTCGCCATCCTTCGCGGGCAAGAAAGAGAGCATCGATCAGGTCGGCGACTGCGGCTCCGTCATAGGTTGCGGTCATCCGGCCTGCCCCCATCCCAGAATCGGCCCGCGCTTTCGAACGACGGGCGTCGCCTTCAGGGGGTCGCGGATCTCCCACCACGCGCCGGGCAGCTTGTATCGGTCCTCGGATTCGACGGTCTCGCGGACGACGCGGATCGCGTCTTCCGCATCGCGGGCGTACACGACCGCCGCTTCGAAGTTGTCGTAGTCGGCGGGGTGGACGGTTTCGACGAGGAAGAGCCTCACGGCCGCCCCCCGTCGAACGGCTCGCCGCCGGCCTGAAGGACCGGACGCACGCGCCCTTCGAGGTACATGCGCGTGACCCACTCGTCCGTCTTCGGCGGGCGCTGGGCGTCGGTCGGCCACGACTCCCGGCCGCGGACGTAGGTGTACGTACCGGCGGGGTTCGGCCGGGGTCCATGGCCGAAGGTCACCACGATCACGTCACCCGGTCGCCAGGTCGGCGCGAACTTCGTCAGGGCGTGCGAGCTGACGACGAAGTCGGGCTTCCCGCTCTCGGGGCGGACCTGAAACAGGTCAGCGGAGTGGTACGTGTCGACGATCTTCACGACCCCGCCGCCGAGGTCGTCGCGCAGCCGGGCGCGGTCGTCCTTCTTGAACCGGCCCGGGACCTCCGGGGCGTCGGCGGACAGCCGGGCGCGGACGGCGGTCGGGTCTCGGACGGGTTCGGGGCGTTCGGGGTCGAGGTCCCACGGCGAGCCGTAGACGTCGTGATAGGTGAGCGCCACTGCGGCCTCCCTGTGTCGGTGATTCGGACACAAGGGGAGTGGGCCAGCCGGCGGGGAGGTGTTCAGTCCTTCTGTTCGCGCTTTCGGCCGCCGACGCCGGGCCGGGGCCGCTCGGCGTGCCACGCCCGGACGCGGGCGGGACGCCACATGTGCGTACGGCCGACAGTCTGGTCAGGGGCGGGCATCTGGCCGCGCCGCCAATAGTGGCTCACGGTCGAGGGGCGCACGCCCAGGAACGCCGCGACGTCGCCTGTCGTCCACCAATCAGAGTCGCCCATGCCGCCATTATCC
>NZ_SMKF01000142.1 GCF_004348325.1 Micromonospora sp. KC213
GGGCACCGGGGTGCGGGGCAGCTCCACCGGCGGGTTGCGGCGTTGGGCGTCGAGCATCAGCGGACGGATCCGGTCCACGGCTTCCGGGGTGAGGCCGAGGCGCACCTCGTGGCCGGCGGCGGCGAGCACGGCGGCGAGGCCGGCGGTGATCTGCTCCCGCCCCTCGTCGGCCGCGGACGAGAGCACCACCAGCGGGGTACGCTGCGGCCCGTCCAGCCAGCGGGCCAGGGCGAGCGCGAGGTACCGCAGGTCGGCCTCGTCGGGCTGGCCGTTGGATTTGCGCCGGACCGTGCCGAGCAGCGGAGCGCCGATCACCGCGGCGGCGTCGGCGGGGGTACGCACCCGACGGTCCCACGACTCCAGCAGGAAGGCCACCAGCCCGCCCAGCAGCAGGCCACCGAGCAGGCCCGCCAGCAGGATCAGCGGCGCGGCGTCCCGGCTGGACGGGACCGGGGTGCGGGCGGCGCTGGTCACCGAACCGGGGCTCAGGTCGGCGGAGGCCACCTTGGACCGCTGCTCGGCGAGGGTGGCGAGCTGGTCGTTGAGGGCTCGCAGCTGGTCCAGCAGGGCGCTGGTGCGCGGCGAGGGGTTGCTCGACACCTGGCTGCTCGGCAGCGACCGCTGGGTGGTGGCGCGCTGGGCGGTGACCACGGCGATGGTGTCGTCGTACGACTTGAGCACCGCCGCGCGTTGGTTCTCGTACATGACCTTGCGCAGCTCCAGGTATGCCTGGGCGGCGCCGTTCGCGCCCTCGACCGCCTCCCGCTCGCTGCGACCGGCGTAGCTGAAGCGCATCACCTGACCGCCGACCGGCGTCTCGACCTCCAGGGCGTCGGCCACGTCCTCGGATTCCCGGTTGGTGATGGCGGCGACCCGGTCGATGACGTCGTTGCTGGTGGCGATGCCGCTCTCGGCCGTCATGTTGACCGCCCGGTCGGCGGCGACGGACTGCACCGAGAACGGGTCGGTGACCACCGGCCGGACTACCACGGCCGTGGTCGCCGTGTACGTCGCGGGCAACACGAACAGGTAGCCGAGCACGCCCAGCAGCGCCAGCGCCGCGGAGGCGAGCACGGCCCGCCACCGGCGCAGCGGTGTGCGGGCCAGCTCGACGAGGCCGACCGGGCGTTGCCGGGCGGAAGCGACGTCGGTCACGTCCATCAGTCAGGTCCTTGCACGATGAGTATGAGGCGGCCGAAACGGGCCAGGTGACGACCGCGCGGAGCGGAGGGTCGTCTCATTGTCGCCGACCGGCCACCCGTGGTCGACAGCCGACCGGCTCGTTGTGACGCGGGCGGCCCGCCGGTGTCCCGGGAACACCGGCGGGCCGCCCGCGCTGTCGTCGAACCGTCAGGAAGTGGCGAAGAACAGCGTCGGGCTCGTCCACTTCAGCGGCGGGGCACCCCGGGGCGACAGCAGCAGGGCGCTGCGGGTGGAAGAGCCGATCGGTGTCCTCGACGTGGCGATCACGACCGCCGCGGCGCCGTCGACGGCGGTGCCGTCGAACGGCACCGCCCGCAGGGCGCCGTCGGTGAAGCCGTACACGAGCTTGCCGTTGACCCAGGCCATGCCCCGCACGTTGGCCCAGTTCAGGCCGGTGCCGGTGCTGGGCAGGGTGAACTCGGTGCAGCCGATGATCGAGCCGTCGGGTTCCAGGTAGCGGTAGAACAGCTTGTTGGTGCCGGCCTTGGTGTAGTACATCCGCCCGTCGAGGTAGAACGCCCCGCTCATGGTCGACGGCTTGTACCAGTCGTTGAAGCCGCTGCTGACCCACGGGGCACCCACCGTGCCGCCGGTGAACGTCGACACCTGGAGGTAGCTGCCCTGGGGGGCGGCGGCGTTGGTCCTGGACCAGTAGAGCCTGTCGCCGATCGAGAACGCCGCGCCGGCGGCCGTGAGGTTCGGCTGGCTGCTGGTGGCCGGGGTACCGAGCGCGGTGCCGTTGAACGGCACCTTGGCCGTCTTGCCGTCGCCGGTGCCGAGGTAGAGGTAGCCGGAGGCCGCCGCCGGCGCGTTGGTGGCCGGAACGGTCCGCCCGCCGGCGAGCGGGAAGAGGCCCATCCGACCGTGGTACTCGTTGCCCAGACCGTCGCTGTCGAACCCGGCGTAGAGGCCGGCGCTGCCGCGCCACAGCTCCCACACGATCGGGCCCCACGCGGTGGTGCCCGCCGGGGCGCCGGATCGGGTCGGGTTCCACACCAGCGGCATGCCGTTGATCGGGTCGAGCGCGCCCAGGCCGTACCGGTTGATGGCGCCGGCGCCCGCGGAGTCGTCGCCGTTGGCGTTGTTCAGCCAGCGGAAGTGCCCACCGACGTAGACCACGTTGTCGGCGGCCTCGATCGAGGTCACCGAGTCGTGGCCGGTGTCGTTGACCCAGGTGCCGTCGATGGCCCTCCCCCGGGTGGCGGTCTCGAACCGGGCGATCGTGTCGCAGTACGCCCCGGCGGACCGGCCACCGTCGGCGGCGATCACGAAGTAGCTGCCGTCGTCGGAGAAGTCGACGTCCCGGGCGTAGAACGGGAAGCCGCTGATCGTGCAGGGCGCCACGTACCGCTGGGTGCTCCAGTCGGCGACCTTCGGCGTGCCCTTGAGCCCCTCGACCAGCACCACCTGGTTACGGTCGAGGCCGTTGACCTTGGTGAAGTTGCCGACGGCGACCAGGGTGTTGCCGTCCGGGGTGACGTCCAGGCCCCAGACCAGCTGCTGGCTGGTGCGGGCGACGCTGGCATCGATCTGGAAGGTCGGGTCGATCGCGCCGGTGCGCACGTCGAGCCGGGCCAGCAGCGAGTGCGCGGTGCCGTTGACCCAGGTGAACGCGCCGGCGATGTAGAGCTTGTCGCCGGAGACGACGGTGCGCCGGACCAGGCCGCCGTCGCTGCGGCCCACCCAGGAGGTGATGGTGGCGCCGGTGTTCGGGTCGAGCTGCACGAGGTTCCTGCGCTCGACGCCGTTGACCGTCTTGAACGCGCCGCCCACGATCAGCTTGCCGTCCGGGCTGACCGCCAGGGCGTGCACCGCACCGTCGAGTCGCGGAGCGAAGGCCGTCTTCAGCGCCCCGGTGCCCTTGTCGTAGGCGAACAGGTAGTTGCGGGTCGTCCAGCTCGCGGCGCCCGCCGCCTTCACCGAGGTGAAGCCGCCACCGACGTAGACCGTGGAGCCGATCTCGGCGAAGGCCTTGGCGTCCCCGTCCTTCGCGTGCGGGGTGTTGTCCACCGGGTTCGCGCTGGTCAGGGTCATGGCGACCGGGGTGGGCGGCCCGGCCTGGGCGGGCACCGCGAGCAGACCGGCGAGCAGCACCGGCACGGCGAGCGCGGCGAGCCACCGTCGACCTGATCGGGACGACGTTCGGAGAGACACTGATTCCCCCAATGATGAAGTGAGATCCTGGATAGCTTGCTGCGTCCGGATTTGTCGCACCATCAACCAATCGGTCCACTCGACTGTCGGCTTGCCCGTACGGGTCGATCCGGGCCCGCCCACCACCTCGGCCGGCGGGCACCGGCGGACGTCACGCCGCCCACCGGAACGGCACGACGGACCCGACCGTGCCGACCGTCCACGATGCCGCCTGCGCCAGGTCCTCGGCGGTGACCGCGTCGGCCTCCCGGGCCAGCACCAGCCCGCGCCGGCCCAACTCGCGGGCCATCTCGACCTGGTGGTCGTCGACGTGTTCCCCGTACGCCCGGCGCCGGGGCACGTAGATCGCGCGGTGCCCGGCCCGTATCGCCGCCAGCGCGGAGCCGACCCCGGCGTGGGTCACCACCACGTCCGCCTCCCGCATGGCCTGCTGCATCTCCGCGTACGGCACCTGCCGGCGCGCGCCGGCCGGCATCCCGGGCACCTCGGTCGCACCCACCTGCCAGAGGATCTCCGCCTCCCGGGGCAGGACGTCGACCAGGCGGGCCAGCAGCCGCGGGAAACCGAACCGCTCGTGGGTGCCGAGCGCCACCACGATCCGCGACACCGGCCGTGGCTTCGGCCGCGGCAAGGGCGCGTAGCCGTCGAAGATGGAGCCGCCGTACCGCCACCGGCCCCGCGCCCAGGCCGGGTACTGGGTGTAGAGGCGGGTACGGGGCAGCCCGGCGACCAGTCGACCGGTCAGCGACGGCCCCTCGGTGCGGGTGGCGCTCTCGATGTAGTGGCAGGCCAGACCGCGCCGGACGGCCGGCAGGAAGAACGACGCGGCCACGCTGGCACCGGTGCTGATCACCCGGCGGAACCGACCGCCGCACAGCACCCGCCGGGCGGCGACCAGGTCGCGCACCGCTCCCGCCACGTCCCGGCTGCTCGCCGGCGGAACGTGGATCACCTCCTGACCGTCGAGCAGGGACCGGCTCTGCGGTGAGTCGAAGGTGACCCACACGCAGTCGTCCTGCACGCCGAGGCGCGGCACGAGGTCGTGCAACTCCGCCAGGTGTCCCCCGGTGGAGGCGACGAGAAGGGTGGTCACGTCGGGCCCACTTCCGTGGTCGAGCGGGACCGGTCGGCTCCTGCGGGGGACGTGCCGACCGACCCGGGGTTCACGTGCCGGCCAGGACGCTGTCGGGACCCGGCACGGCCCGCGACAGCGGCGGCCGGACCCGGCCCTCGGCGACGAGCAGCGCCAGCGCCGTCACCGCGAACAGCAGCACGGCGAAGATCCACCCGCCGATCACGTCGGTCAGCCAGTGCTTCTCGGCGTAGATCCGGGTGTAGCCCTCCACGCTGACCAAGGTCACCACCCCGGTGATCAGGGCCACCCGGCCGGCGCGCGGGATGCGCCAGGTCAGCATGGCCAGCATCGCGATGGTGCCGAAGGTCAGCATGATCCGGGCGCACCCGCCCGACGGGTAGGTGCCCAGGTCGGTCGGGGGGTGCCCGCGGTCCACCATGGTCGCCAGGATCGCCTGGACGTACTGCTCCACGACGAACTGCAACGGCATCACCAGCAGCGGCACCCACCACCGGCGGTGCCGCCACAGCACGGCGAAGACCAGCGCGGCGACCGCGGTGACCCACTTCAGCGGGTACCGGTCACCCAGGGCGGTGTAGAAGGAGTTCAGCTCCGCCCAGGTGTCGACCCGGCGGGCGTGCACGTACTCGAAGACCGGGTGGTCGACGTGCGGTTCGAGGCGGGCCAGCGCCTCACCGAGCGGCCAGCAGACGGCGACCACCGCGGCGCATCCGGCCAGCAGCACCACCAGCGCCGCCCCGACCCGGCCGAAGGCGTCGGTGAGCCCGGCCACAGCGACCCGGAGTCGCTGTGTCGCCCGGCCGGCCCGCACCGCGGGCACCCGACGGGCCAGCGCCGGCACCAGCACGAGGGGCAGCACCACCGACAGAGCCCCGAGCGCGTAGATGAGAATCATCGGCGGTCACCGCCGCCCCGAAGGTCGGCGTACCCGCCGACACCTGTCCGCCGGGCGGCCCCTCGCCCGGCGTGTACTGCCGCTGTCATCGGTCTCCCTGCCTGCCGGCCGCCGGCCGGACCTGCCCCACACCCGGATCGCACGATCGCCCGGTGACGCCCCATACCACCCGGAACCACGTCGACCACGCCGCCCCAGCGGCGATGATCGGGCGGTGCCACAGTAGTGGAACCCGCGGGTTCAGCGGTAGCGCGGGTGCCTCACCTGCGATTTTTCCGCCATCTTCGGTCGGGGAACGGACAGTTGCGTGCCGGTCACCGGGCCTGCGGGTATTCAGGTCGCCGGCCCGAGCCGCTCGGCGAGCAGCTCCAGCAGCGCGGGATGCAACCGCCGGCTCCAGCCGCCCCCACCGGCCGCCAGCTCCGCCGTACGCAGCCACAGCTCGACGAGGTAGGCGTCGCCGACCAACCGGCGGCGGACCCCGTCGAGGCCGCACACCTGTCCGTGCCGGGCGAGCACCTCGTCCATCTCCGCCGCCGCCTGCGGCACCGGCCGGTCTCCCAACGACAGGGCACTCTGGAAACCCTGATGGGCGAGATCGAAGCCGACCGGACGGTGCGGTCCGCTGTTCTCCCAGTCCCAGACCATCAGCCGACCACGGTGGACACCCAGGTTCCACGGCACCCAGTCGCCGTGCCAGTCACCGAACTCCAGTCCCACCGTGCCGTCCCGCGCGGCCAGCGCCGCCACGGCGGCGCGGACCGGCCCACCGGCCCGCTCGGCGCGGGCGACCAGGTCGGCCATAAAGGGCGAACCGGCCAGCAGCCGGGGCGCGGCCGGCGGACCTCCCCGACGCGCGACGGCCAGCATCGCGGCCAGCATCGGCCGGTACGGGTGAGGCAGCCGGCGCACCCGGCGCGGCATCGGCGCGACCAGGGTCACCGCCAGGTCGCGCCAGCGCAGCTCCCGCTCCAGTCGCGGCACGTCGGGGAAGTCGCCGCCGTCGCGGGGCAGCGCGCGCAGCGCGGCGGCCTCCGCCACGACCATCGCCCGCGTGGCGTCGTTCCAACCGATCTTCGCGTACCCCCGGGGGGCTCCCCGGTCGTCGAAGAGCTGCAGGGTCGGTTTGTGGTGCGGGTCGGGCGGCCGGATCCCAATCGCCGCGTGCAGCCGGCACCCGGCGGTGCCGCTCAGCGCCTCGGTGAGCAGCAGCTCCGTCGGGTCGACCCGGTCGGGCACGGCGACGGTCAGCACCGGCATCCGGGCCAGCCCGGTCGCGCCCAGACCGGCCAGCACCCCGACCGCGAGCCGGTTGGCCCGCACCCGGGTCGGTCGCAGCGCGTTGTACGCCAGGGTCGAGGCGGCCCCGACCCGGCGGGAGGCCAGCGGCAGCAGGAACTTCGCCCGGGCCACCGAGGGCACCACGGCGTACCGGGCGGCGACCCGGTGACCGGCCGGTGGCGTGGACGCCGTGGCGGCCACGTCCAGCCACAGCCGGGGGTCGCCGAAGATGGCCCGGCTCACCCAGCCGATGCCGTCCGACCGGTCCCGTGGATCCGCCGCCCGGTGCACCGTCATGCCGCCCTGCCTTCCGCCCGTGGGCACACGCTGGCCGACACGATAGGCCGTGCGGACGCCCGCCGGCCCGGCGGCCGACCGCGGTCAGGCCACCGCCACGGTGCCGTCAGCGCTGCCAGACCCGTACGTAGTCCACCCGGAAGTCGGCCGGGAAGCGGGTCGCGGGGTCGGGGTTGCCGAGCCAACCGCCCACCTGGACGTTCAACCGCAGGTTGTACGGCTTGTGGAAGACCTCGTCGAACCACGGCGTCGTGGCGCGGTCCCGCTGCCAGACCAGCCGGCCGTCGACGTACCAGCGGATCGCGTCCGGCTCCCACTCGGTGGTGTACGTGTGGAAGCCGTCCCCCGGGTACCCGACCGGGAAGGCGTACCGGACGTCCTGCTTGACCGGGCTGTAGTCGTAGAAGATGGCCAGGGTGGCGGCCTGGTACCAGTCGCTGCCGCCGGGCAGCTCGACCACGTCGATCTCGCCCCGGCCGCCGTCCTCGGGGCGCAGCCAGAACGCCGGCCACAGCCCTCGCGAGCCGACCGGCCTGTTGGGCGACTGCGCCCGCACCTCGAAGCGGCCGTAGCGGAACGAGTGCCGGCCGATGGTGTCCAGGTAGCTCTGGGTGTACTCCCGGGTCTGCGAGCCGCAGGTCACGGTCTCCCGCTGGGCGCGCAGGGTGAGCACCCCACCGGAGACGAAGGTGTTGTCCGGCTCGTCGACGTTGCAGCCACGGTCGATGTCGCGGCCCTCGTTGTCGCGCAGGTTCCACTTCGACCGGTCCAGCGTCGGGCCGTCGAACTCGTCGGACCAGACCAGCCGCCAGCCCGGCACCTCGCTGCCGGGGACCGGCGCGGGGGCAACCGGCGAGTTGGCAGTCGGTGGGCTGGTGGTCGGTGGGCTGGTGGTCGGTGGGCTGGTGGTCGGCGGGGCGACCGGTCCCGGCGACGGCACGCGGGGCGCGGTCGGGCGGGCCAGCGGCGCGGGCCGGGCACCGAACGTCGCCGACGCCCCGGACCGCGCGGGGCCACCGGTCGCGGGCCCTCCCGGCCCTCGCTGGTAGGCCAGCACCAGCTGCGGCCGGACGGCGGCGGTGCCGTTCTCCCGGGAGGCCCAGTAGATGCGGCTGTGCCGGTTCTCCTGGACCAGGGCGAAGGAGACCGGGCCGTTGCCGGTGACCGCGGCGGAGACGTCGAACTCGTTGAAGCCGGCGGTGACCTGTTCCCGCCCGGCCACCGCGGCGCCGAGCACGGGCCGCCGTTCCCAGCCGCCGGGCCCGTCGGCGCTGCCCCGCACCGGGTGGACCCGGATCCGGGCGGCGGCCGGCTGCCAGGTGTACATCCGCAGGGTGGCACGGATGCGCACCGCGTCGGCGGGTACCCCACGGACCACGAACCCGACCAGGGCGTCGCGACGGCCGGTGCGGTTGCCGTCGCAGAGTTCGGGGCAGCTGGCGAGCGTCGTCTTCACCCCGTTGTCGCCGTCCTGCGGTACCTGGCTGACGGTGGTGTCGGCGACGGCGGTGAGCACCGCCGGCGGCACCTCGGCCGCGCCCAGCGGCATCATCGTGGCCGCCACGGCGGCGACCACGCCGACGCTCAGCATCCCCAGGGCGGCGGCCCGGCGGCGGGCACCGAGCCGGGCGACCGCGCGGTGGAGTCCGGGCCTGCTCACGGGACACTCCCCGAAGTCGGTGACGGTCATCGGCAGCAGCCAGCGTAGCGAGGGGGCCGCCCCGGCGTCCGTCGCCCGAATGGATGCCACCGGGTTCAGCGCGCGCGGTGCGCGGCGAGCGCGCCGGCCATCGCCGCGCGGGGCGCGGCGATGCCGGTGAACTGCTCGAACTGGCCGACCGCCTGGGCCAGCAGCAGATCGAGCCCGGAGACCACCCGGCAACCGGCGGCGGACGCCGCGGCGGCCAGCGGAGTCGGCCACGGGTCGTAGAGGGCATCGAAGAGCACGGTGCCCGCACGCCACCGAACCTGGTGGGCGAGCGGATCGGCGACACCCTTCGGGACGGTGGAGACCACCACGTCGGCGGTGGCGTGGGTCGCCGCCGTGTCCCAGCCGGCGCCGGTCAGGGACACCCCGAGCGCGTCGGCCACCGGCCGCAGCTCGTCGACCGCCGCAGCCCGCCGGGCCACCACGGTCACCCCAGCGGCGCCGAGCCGGGCCGCCGCGGCGAGCGCCGCCCGCGCGGTGCCGCCCGCGCCGAGCACGGTCACCGTGCCGCCGGCGCTCACCCCGGCCGAGGTGAGCACCTCCACCATGCCGGACACGTCGGTGTTGTCGGCGTACCAGGAGCGGTCGGGTCGGCGTACCAGGGTGTTGGCGGCACCGACGGCGGCGGCGACCGGCGACGCCAGGTCGGCGACCGCGAGCGCCGCCTCCTTGCCCGGCATGGTCACCGACAGCCCGGCCCACTCCGGGCCCAGGCCGGCGACCAGGGCCGGCAGCTCGTCGGCCGCGCACTCGATCCGGGTGTACGACCAGCCGGTGAGCCCGGCGGCGACGTAACCGGCGTTGTGGATCACCGGGGAGAGGGAGTGCGCGATCGGCTTGCCGACCACCGCCGCCCTGTGCACCGCCGTCACGTCACTCCCCCGCTTCCCGGCTCACGATTCGGCCGGCGGAAGCGTAACCCGTCAGATGATGCCGGCCTTGCGGGCCTTCTCCTCGTTGCGCCTCTGCTCCTCGTACGTCTCCGCGAACGCGGAGTTGCCCTGCCGGTCCACCGCCACGAAGAAGAGCCAGTTGCCCTTGGGCGGGTTCGCCGCCCCCGTCAGCGCGTCCTTGCCCGGGTTGTTGATCGGGGTGGGCAGCATGCCGCGCAGCTTGCGGTTGTACGGGTTCTTCGGATTGTCCATCTCCGCAGGCCCCATCTCCTTGGAGCTGAGCGTCTTCTTGCCGATCAACTGGTAGTAGTAGTTGACCGTGACGTCCATCTCCAGACAGCCGCAGGGGAAGGTGCCCTTGTAGACCCGGTTGTAGGCCACCCGGGCGACCTTGCCGAGGTCCTTCTTGGTGCCGGCCTCCGCCTGGGCCAGCGACGCCACGATCAGCGCCTCGTACGGGGAGATCCCACCCAGGCCGCTCTCCACTTCCTCGGCGAACTTCATCTCGCCGGTGACGGTCAGGAAATGGTCGATCATCGTCCTGAGGATCGTCTCGGCCGTCGCGTTCGGCGCGATCTCGTAGGTGTCCGGGTAGAGGAAACCCTCGATCGACTTGGTGACCTTCTTGCCGTCCTTGCGGACGAACCACCAGTCCGGAACGCCAAGTGCCTCCGGGTCCTTCGCGGCGGCCTCGAACTCCTTGACCGGGATCTTAGTCTTGTCGGAGAGCAGCTTGTAGGTGTCCTTGGCGGTGCGGCCCTCGGGAATCGTCACCTGATTGGTGATCTTGTTTTTCCGGTCCAGCAGCATGGCGAGCGCACTCTCCGCGCTCATCTGCTTACGCACCTTGTAGAGCCCGGGCTGGATGTTCTTGGCCCGGGAGTTCTCCTCGGCCGCCTCGATGAAGGCCTTGGTGCTCTTCACCACGTCCGCGGCGACGAGCGCGTCACCGATGTCGGCGATCAGGGCGCCCTGCTTCACCTCGACGGTGGCCTCGCCCTTCCCCGTGCCGTCGTAGTCGGGGGTGACGAAGTAGTTCTGGATCCGGTCAAAGCCGTAGAAAGCGCCACCGCCGATGCCGCCCAGCAGCACCAGCGCCATGACCAGGGCGAAGACCGTCTTACCCGCGCCACCCGACTTGCCGTTGCGCTTGCGGAAGCCGCGCCGGTGCCGCCCCTTCTCCCCCCTCTCCTGCTCGTCGAACCCGAGGTCCAGATCGTCGATCATTCCGTCCGCCTCCGCTGCGCGTCTAGCCAGCTCTGCAGGATCTCGACCGCGGCGGCCTGGTCGACCACCGCGCGTTGGCGCTTTCCCCGGACGCCCCGCTCCGACAGCCTACGAGATGCGACGACCGTGGACATCCTCTCGTCGGTGAGCGTCACCGGAACCGGTGCCACCACCTCGGCCAAACGGTTCGCATAGGCCGTCACGTGCTGGGCGGCCGGTCCGTGCCGGCCGGCGAGGTTGATCGGGAGGCCGACGACGACCTCGACCGCCTCGTGCTCGGTCACCAGGTGTGCCAGTTCGGCCAGGTCACTCGGCACGACGTCCGGTTCCGCCGTCAGGTCACGGGCCAGGGTGACCAGCGGCGTGGCCAGGATGCCGTGCGGATCGGACCGGGACACCCCCACCCGGACCTGCCCCACGTCCACGCCGAGCCGGACACCCCGGAACAGCTCACCCACGACCGGACACCCCCGCGATACGACGAGCCAGGGCGGACCCGGTCGGCCCGCCCTGGCTCCCAGCCGACGACATCACGCCTCGGCGATCGACTTCTCGACGGTGAGCAGCAGCCTCGGCGCCTCGGCCGCCGGCAGGCCGCCGCCCTGGGCGACGTCCGGACTGCCCCCGCCACGGCCGGAGAACGCCGCCTTGACCAGGTCGTTCGCGGCCAAGCCACGACTGCGGGCCACCGCGTTCACCGCCACCACCAGGGAGGACTTCCCGTTGGCCCGGGCGGCCACCGCGACCACCGCCGGCCGCGCCGGGTCGATCTTGCCGCGGATCTCCTGGGCGAGGGTACGCACGTCGTTACCGGCCGCCCCCTCCGGCGCCTCGGTGCCCACGTACGCCACACCACGCACGTCCTTGGCCTGCCCCGCCAGCGCCGCCGCCCCACCCAGCACCAGCTGGGCACGGAGCTTCTCCAGCTCCTTCTCGGCGTCGCGCAGCTGGGTCACGGTCTGCTCGACCCGGTCGGCGACCTGATCGCCCGGCACCCGGAACAGCTCCGCCAGCCGGGAGACCAGCAGGTGCTCGCGGGCCAGGAAACCGAAGGCGTCCATGCCGACCAGCGCCTCGATGCGCCGGACCCCGGAACCCACCGACGACTCGGAGAGGATCTTGACCAGACCGAGCTGCGCCGAGCGGGCAACGTGCGTGCCGCCGCACAGCTCCCGGGCGTAGTCGCCGACCTCGACGACCCGGACCCGCTCGCCGTACTTCTCGCCGAAGAGCGCCATCGCGCCGATCCGGCGGGCCTCCTCCTGGGTGGTGACGAAGGCGTGCACCTCCAGGTCCGCCAGGAGCACCTCGTTGACCTGCTGCTCCACGTCGCGCAGCACGCTCGGCGCCACACCGGTCGGGGTGTTGAAGTCGAACCGCAGCCGGCCCGGCGCGTTCAGCGAACCCGCCTGGGTCGCCGACTCGCCGAGGAAGTTACGCATCGTCTGGTGCACCAGGTGGGTGGCGGTGTGCGAGCGGGAGATCGCCCGCCGCCGGCTCACGTCGATCTCGGCGTACCCGGTCTCACCGGCGCGCACCTCGCCGCGCAGCACCTTGGCCCGGTGCACGACCAGGCCCGGCACCGGCTGCTGCACGTCGAAGACCTCGACCTGGCCGCCGCCCACCGTGATCAGGCCCTGGTCGGGCTGCTGGCCACCGCCCTCGGCGTAGAACGGGGTGGTGTCCAGGACCAGCTCGACGGTGTCGCCCTCGACCGCCGCGGCGACCTGGGCCCCGCCGGAGAGCAGCGCCCGGACCCGGGACTCCCGGTTCAGCTCGGTGTAGCCGGTGAACTCGACCGCACCGCCGGCGTCCAGCACCGAACGGTACGCCGACACGTCCGTGTGCCCGGTCTTGCGGGCCCGCGCGTCGGCCTTCGCCCGGTTACGCTGGTCGGCCATCAACCGGCGGAAGCCCTCGGAGTCGACGGTGAGCCCCTGCTCGGCCGCGATCTCCAGGGTCAGGTCGATCGGGAAACCGTAGGTGTCGTGCAGTTGGAACGCCTTGTCACCGGAGAGCGCCGGCTTCCCGGCCGATTTCGTCTCGGCGATCGCGGTGTCCAGGATCGTCGTCCCGGCGCGCAGCGTCGCCAGGAAGGCGTCCTCCTCCGCGTACGCGTACTGCGAGATCCGGTCGAACTCCTCGGCCAGCTCCGGGTACGACGGGGACATACAGTCCCGCGCCACCGGCAGCAGTTCCGGCAACGCCCGGTCCTGCCAGCCCAGCAGCCGCACCGCCCGGATCGCCCGGCGCATGATCCGACGCAGCACGTAGCCGCGCCCCTCGTTGGACGGGGTCACCCCGTCGCCGATCAGCATCAGCGCGGTGCGGACGTGGTCGGCGACCACCCGCAGCCGGACGTCGTCCGGGTGCGACTCGCTGGCCACCTGACCGGAGTGGGCGCCGTACCGCTTGCCGGTCAGCTCCGCCGCCCGGTCCAGGATCGGCCGGACCTCGTCGATCTCGTACAGGTTGTCGACGCCCTGGAGGATGGACGCCATCCGCTCCAGGCCCATCCCGGTGTCGATGTTCTTCGCCGGCAGGTCACCGACGATCCGGAACTGCTCCTTGCTCCGCACGTCGGCGATCTCGTACTGCATGAAGACGAGGTTCCAGAACTCCATGTACCGGTCCTCGTCGACCTCCGGGCCGCCCTCGCGACCGTAGGACGGGCCCCGGTCGTAGAACAGCTCGGAGCAGGGCCCGGCCGGGCCGGGGATGCCCATCGACCAGAAGTTGTCCTTCTTGCCCCGGCGGACGATCCGCTCGGCCGGCACCCCCACCGACCGCCAGATGTCGAACGCCTCGTCGTCGTCCAGGTAGACCGTCGGCCAGACCCGCTCCGGGTCCAGCCCGAAACCGCCGGCGTCGACCGGCTTGGTGACCAACTCCCAGGCCAGCGGGATCGCCCCGGCCTTGAAGTAGTCACCGAAGGAGAAGTTGCCGTTCATCTGGAAGAACGTGCCGTGCCGGCTGGTCTTGCCGACCTCGTCGATGTCCGGCGTGCGGATGCACTTCTGGACGCTGACCGCGCGGGTGTACGGCGGGGTCTGCTGGCCCAGGAAGTAGGGCACGAACTGCACCATGCCGGCGTTGACGAACAGCAGGTTCGGGTCGCTGATGGCAGGCAGCGGAGCGGACGGCACCACGGCATGGCCGTTGGCCTCGAAGTGGGCGAGGTACCGCCGCTTGATCTCCGCCGTCTTCATCGCTGGTGCTCCTCCGGAAAGATGTCTCGCTCACCGATGCGCGGGGGGTCCCGCAGCTCGGCGAACTGGTCGTCGAACGCCTCGCCGCGGGCGAACGCCTCGTGGATCTCCTGCTCGCGCTCGGCCATCGCCACCCGGACGTCCGTCACGAAGCTACGCAGCGACTCGACCAGGCCGCCAGCCGATTCCGACAGCCCGTTCGCGATGCCGGCCGGGGTGTACGCCTGTGCGGTGCGGGTCGCCTTGCGGACCACCACCACCCCCACGGCCAGCCCGATGCCCAGCCAGAACAGTCGCCTCATGTGCTCAATCCTCCCGCTCGCCCCGGGCCGGCTCAGCCCTGGCCGCGCTTGGCGGCACGGCGCTGCTGCTTGATCGTGTCGCGCACCTCACGCTCGGTCTCTGCGTGCCGGCGGGCCGCTGCGGCCCGGCGCACCCCGTAGCCGAACGCGGCGACCTTGACCAGCGGGTTGGCCGCGGCGGCGGAGACGACGGTGGCCAGGTTCGCCACGTTCGCGGTCACGTTCTGCGCGTGGCTGGTCATCGTGTCCACCTTGGCGAGCTGGAGGTTCACCCCGTCGAGCGAGGTTTGCACCTGCTCCAGGGCGGTGTTGACGTTCCTCACGGTGGTGTTCACCTCGCCGAGCAGCGGGCCGGTCTGGTCGTTGAGGTCATTGATCATGCGGGTGGCGGCGTCCACGGTGTGCCGCAGCCGCAGGATCGGCACTGCTACCACGAGCACCAGCATCAGGAACGCGCCGGCCGCGATCAACGCGGCCACCTGTCCACCATCCACGCGCAAGTCCTCCTCAAGCAGGCGTTCCGGGCCTCTGCCCGGAACGCGCGACCGTCCTGCCCGCAACGGACACGCCGACCGGCCACGGTCGACGCGCGGGCGGGCCCGCCAGCCCCAGACCCTACCGTCCGTGATGAAAACGGGCTCAGGACGGTGACGGTGTCGGTGTCGGTGTCGGCTCGCCGAGCGGGTCTTCGGTGAGCGTGGGGAACGGGTCCTCCCCGGTGAGGGACGGGTCGGTGCTGGGTTGCGGTCGGGTCCGATCGTCGTCGATGGCGTTACGGACCTTCATCGACACCAACGATCCGGCACATCCCGCCGGCGCGGGTGCGGCCGGCGCGGACGCCAGCGGCGACGGCGGTACCGCCGGGGCGCCGTCGACCGGTGGCGGCAGGCAGGAGGGCGCACGCACCCACAGGTCGAGGGTGAGTTCGTCCTGCCGCCAGCAGGTGTAGCTGCCCTTGTCGGGCTGCTGCGGGCAGAGGTCGACCTGCCACCGCTGCCAGCCTTCCCGGCCCAATGCCGCCTCGTAGGCTCGGGCGGTCTCCTCGGGCGAGCGCTCCGACTGCACGGTGCGCTCCCGCAGCCGGCAGTCCTGCAGGCACCAGCGGTTGCCGCTGACGTTGTCCACCGTCTGGACCGCCGCCCAGCCCGGCACGTCCAGCTCGTCGAGGGTGTCGAAGACCGGATCCCGACTGAGGGTACGAATGCCGAAGTAGAGCGGCAGCGCGCCGAGCAGCACCACACTGACCAGGACCAGGATGCCGAGCCGCAGCCGCCGCCGCTCCCGTATCCGGCGACGCAGCTCGGAGCGGGCACCGCTGAGCCCACCGGCGGTGTCCCCGGTCGACGGCTCCTCCTCCGCGGCCGGGCGCACCGGCGGCACGTCCGCCGGTTCCGCCGCTCGGGCTTCCGGCGGCACGGCGGCCGCTGCGCGTGCCGGGGCCGCCGGCTGGTCGGGACGGGACCGCGGCCCGGCGGTGGCCGTCCCGGCGGCGTCCGGCCGTCCGGGCTGCCGTTGGGGCGGCGTCGCGCGGCCGGCCTCGTCGGGTCGGATCACCGGGGCGGCGGCACGGGCGACCGCCGGCTGGCCGGGGCCGCCGGCTGCCGGAGCGACCGGCGGGGGG
>NZ_SMKF01000143.1 GCF_004348325.1 Micromonospora sp. KC213
GGGTAGGCCGGTGCGGCAGAATGCCCCTGTGCGCAGTGAGGTGATCACCGTCCGGACCGGATCCCGGCCGACCGTCCTGGACATCACCGCCGAGGCCGAACGGTTCGTCACCGGGCAGGGCGACGGGCTGCTGCACGTCTTCGTCCCGCACGCCACCGCCGGTCTGGCGATCATCGAGACCGGCGCCGGCTCCGACGACGACCTCCTGCGCGCCCTCGACGACCTGCTTCCCACCGACGACCGGTGGCGGCACCGGCACGGCTCGCCCGGCCACGGCCGCGACCACGTGCTGCCCGCCGTCGTCCCGCCGTACGCGACGCTGCCCGTGCTGGGCGGGCGGTTGCAACTGGGCACCTGGCAGTCGATCTGCCTGGTCGACACCAACGGCGACAACCCCGACCGCCAGGTCCGCTTCTCCTTCCTGCCGGGCTGACCCGGCCGGAGGCCCTCCCCGGGCCGACCCCCGGCCGGGTCGCCACCCCGCTGCCCGGGTCAGCGGCCCGAGGTCTCCGTCTCGACGGTGTGCCGGTCCTGGTCGACCTCGGCAGCCAGGCCCCGGCCGGTGGCCGGCGGCCGGTCGTACGTCTGGTGCAGCCCGGGCACCCGGTCCTCGATGGCGAACGAGGCCCGCACGTGCGCGGGGGCGTTCGGCCGGCTCACGTACGGCAACACGGTGAAGTCGGCGGTGAGCCGCGCCGGGGTGATCGTGGTGCGGACGAAGCCGCGCAGGTTGTTCTGGAAGCGCAGGTGCGGGTTCGTCCTGAGCCACGGGTGCGAGCCGCTGGCCGAGTCGAAGCCGTCGCCGCCCGAGGTGACCGACGAGCAGACCAACTCGCTGCCGACGGTGCGGGAGGTCGGGTCGGTGTAGTCGAGCTTCAGGTCGCTGGCCCAGTGCGCGTGCACGTCCCCGGTGAGCACCACCGGGTTGCGTACCCCGGCGGCCACCCAGCCCCGGGTGATCCGGTCCCGGGAGGCGAGATAGCCGTCCCAGGCGTCCATGCTGGTGACGGTGAGCGGCCCGGCGTCGCGGTCCCGCTGGGCGAAGAAGACCTGCTGACCGAGGAGATCCCAGCGGGCCTCGGAGCGGCGGAATCCGTCCAGCAGCCACGCCTCCTGCTCCGCGCCGGTGATCGACCGGGTCGGCTCGGCGGCGGCGGCGCAGCTCCGGTAGCCGTCGCCGCAGGCCTGGTCGTCGCGGTACTGCCGGGTGTCGAGCAGGTGGAAGCTGGCCAGCCGCCCCCACCGCACCCGCCGGTAGAGCTGCATGTCGATGCCGCGCGGCACCGACGCGCGCCGCAACGGCATGTTCTCGTAGTACGCCTGCAACGCCGCGGCCCGCCGGGCCAGGAAGTTCGGGTCCGGCTCCTCGGGCACCTCGTCGGCCCAGTTGTTCTCGACCTCGTGGTCGTCGAAGACCACCAGCCACGGGGCGACGGCGTGCGCCGCCTGGAGGTCCGGGTCGGTCTTGTACTGGGCGTGCCGCTGCCGGTAGTTGGCCAGGGTCCGGGTCTCCGGCCCCTCGTGGCCGCGTGGCCGGGTCGGCCCGACCTCCCGGGCGTACTCGTACTGGTAGTCGCCCAGGTGCAGGATCAGCTCCGGTTCCGTCTCGGCCAGCCGGCGGTACGCGGTGAACCAGCCCTGCTCGAAGTGCGAGCAGGAGGCGAAGCCCATGGCCAGCGAGGCCGGCATGGTCCACGGCGTGGGTGCGGTCCGGGTACGACCGACCGGCGAGGTGTGCCCCTCGGCGTGGAAGCGGTAGAAGTACTCGCGTCCGGGCAGCAGCCCGTTCAGCTCCACGTGGACGCTGTGCGCCGACCCGGGGTGCGCGTCCCGCACCCCACGCCGGACCACCCGCCGGAACAGTTCGTCGGCGGCCACCTCCCAGTGCACCTCGACGCCGCGGCGGGGCATCCCACCGAGACCGTCCTCGGCCAGCGGTTGCGGGGCCAGCCGGGTCCAGAGCACGAAGCCCTCGTGATCCGGGTCGCCGGAGGCCACCCCGAGGGTGAACGGCCAGGCCAGCCGCCGGTGAGCGGCCGTGCCGACCGGCCCGGGCCGGACCGTGCCGGCGCGGGCCACGGCGAGTGGGCCGGCCGCCGCGCCGGCCACGCCGAGCGCCGCGCCGGTGGTCAGGACAGCACGTCGGGACAGTGTCACGTTTCCTCCCCAGGGTCCGCTTGCGCAGCCGACGCCCAGCAGCGTCACGAGCGCGGGTGACCGCCAGGTGACAGCCGGTGCCCCAGACCGTCACCGACACGGGAACAGCGGGCGTGCGTGGCCCCCGGTGGACGCCGCACCTGGTGGAGCTGGTCAACTGTTGATCCGGGCGTACGATCTGGGCATGACGCAGCCTGCCGCTCCGGCCGGGGCCCATCCCGGCCACCGGATCGGTCTGGCCGAGGACGTGGTCCGGCGACTCGTGCACGTCGCCTCCGCCGTCCGGCACCACCGCGACGCCGACCTCGCCGGCCTGGGGCTGACCCCGGCGACCGCCCGCGCCCTGGACGAACTCGACCCTGACCGCCCGCTGCCGGCCCGCGATCTCGCCGAACAACTGCGCTGCGACCGGTCCAACGTCACGGCGCTGATCGACCGGCTGGAGTGCGCCGGCCTGGTGGAACGCCGGGCCGACCCCACCGACCGGCGGCAGAAGACCCTGGTCGTCACGGAGGCGGGCCGCCAGGTACGCGACCGGGTCCGCCAGGTGATGTCCGACTCGCGACTGCTGGACCCGCTCACCACCGACGAGCTGGCCATCCTGCGCGAACTGGTGTGGAAGGTCTCCGACGGGGGCTGCCCGCAGGACTGAACCGCCTCCGGGCGAATCGTGTCTGACTGGGCGGTGTTGGCCTTCGTCGGTAATGCTGAGCGACGTGACCACCCCGCAAGATCTCGACGACCGGTTCCGGGAGAGCCTGGGCGCACTGCCCGAGCCCGAGCGGCGGCGTGACCCGGCAGCGCCGGTCCGCGACGGCAGCACGCTGACCGGCCGGCAGCTGCTCGCCCTCTTCGACGCCCAGGTCAACAGTCGCCAGCTCGACCTGGCCGGGCGCTGGCTGCACAGCTTCGACGAGGGCTACCACACCGTCGGCTCGGCCGGTCACGAGGCCAACGCCGCGGTGGCCGCCGCGCTGCGCCCGACCGACCCGGCGCTGCTGCACCACCGCTCCGGCGCCTTCTACGGCATTCGGGCCGCCCAGGCCGCCGGGGAGTTCCCCGGCCCGGCCGCCGGCACCTCGGCCGCCGGCACCTCGGCCGCCGGCACCTCGGCCGCCGGCACCTCGGCCGCCGACACGCCGGCCGCCGGCCCGGCCGCGCCCACCAGCGGCGACATCGGTCCCGCCGCTGACGGCGGCGGCGCCGACCCGGCACATGCGGGCCGGCCCGCCGGGGCCGGCCTCCTCGACTCCGACGGCACCGGCCTGTCCGGCGGCGGCCAGCCCGCCACCCGGTCAGCGAGCACGGTGACCGCCGCCTACCGGGTCGGCGCCGACGGCGTCACCGAGGCGGTCGGCACCGATCCGGTCGACAGTGCAACGGCCGCCATCGACGCAGCGGGTCGCCAGCCGGCCGTCGAAGCCGCCGCGTCCGCCGACGCCCCGGCCGGTGACCCCGCCGCCGCTGCCCCGGCCGGCGACGACCCCGCCAGCTTCACCGGGGACGCCTACGCGGCGGCGGCGCGGGACGTGCTGCGCGGCATGGTCGCCTCGGCCCGGGAACCGATCGCCGGCGGCCGGCACAAGGCATTCGGCCGCGCTGACCTGGCCGTCGTACCCACCACCGCCGTCGCCGCCACGCACCTGCCCCGGGCCGTCGGTCTCGGCCTCGCCCTGGAACGGCTGCGCCGGGTGGAGGCCGCCGGTCGGCGCGGCGACGAACCCGCCCTGCGCTCCCCGTGGCCCCGCGACGCCATCGTGGTCTGCTCCTTCGGCGACGCCTCGGTCAACCACGCCGGCGCCACCGCCGCCCTCAACACCGCCGGCTGGTACGACCACACCGGCCTGCGCATCCCGGTGCTCTTCGTCTGTGAGGACAACGGCCTGGGCGTCAGCGTCCGCTCGCCGGAGGGCTGGGTGGAGCGTGCCCTGCGGTCCCGACCGGGGGTGCGCTACTTCGCCGCCGACGGCGAGGACCCGGTCGACACGTACGCCGTCGCCGCCGAGGCGGCGGCCTGGGTACGCCGGCACCGGCGGCCGGCGGTGCTGCACCTGCGCACCGTACGGCTGATGGGGCACGCCGGGGACGACGTGGAGACCACGTACCGCAGTGCCGCGGAGATCGCCGCCGACGAGGCCCGCGACCCGGTGCTGGCCACCGCCCGGCTGCTCGTGGAAGCCGGCGTGGCCGGCGGGGCGGAACTGCTCACCCGGTACGACGAACGCGGCTGGCAGGTCCGCCGGATCGCCGAGGAGGTGCTGGAGGAGCCGAAGCTGGGCACGGTCGCCGAGGTGGTCGCCCCGCTGGCGCCCCGCCGCCCGTCCCGGGTCGCCGCCGTGGTGGCCGAGGTGGCCGCCCGGGCCGTCGGGTCGGCAGCCGGGGCGCGGGTCGAGGCGTTCGGTGGCAAGCCGCCCGAGCTGGCCGGCCCGCTCACCCTCGCGCAGAGCATCAACGCCGCCCTCACCGACGGGATGCTGGCCTATCCGGGCATGGCCGTCTTCGGTCAGGACGTGGCCGCCAGAGGCGGGCCCCACGGGGTGACGAGAGGGCTGCGGGAGCGGTTCGGCGCCGCCCGGGTCTTCGACACGGTCCTCGACGAGACCTCGGTGCTGGGGCTCGGCCTGGGCGCCGGACTGGCCGGGCTGCTGCCGGTGCCGGAGATCCCGCACCTGGCGTACCTGCACCACGCCGAGGACCAGCTGCGCGGTGAGGCGGCCACCATGCAGTTCCGCTCCCAGGGGGCGTTCCGCAATCCGATGGTGCTGCGGGTGCCGGGGCTGGCCTACCGGGAGAGCTCCGGCGGGCACGTACCCCACGACAACTCGCTGGCCGTACTGCGCGATGTGCCGGGCCTGGTGATCGCGGTGCCGGCGCGGCCGGACGACGCCGCACCCCTGCTACGGACCTGCCTGGCCGCCGCGGCGGTGGACGGCACGGTCAGTGTGTTCCTGGAGCCGACCGCGCTCTACCACGTGCGCGACCTCTACGAACCCGGCGACGGCGAGTGGCTGGGCCGGTACGCCGAACCGGGCGGGTGGGCGGCCGGGCACGTACCCATCGGCCGGGCCCGGGTCTACGGCGTCGGATCGGCCGAGGACGTCACGATCCTCACCTTCGGTAACGGGGTGCGGATGTCGCTGCGGGCGGCGGCCACCCTCGCCGACGAGGGGGTCGGCACCCGGGTGGTGGACCTGCGGTGGCTGGCTCCGTTGCCGGTGGCGGACCTCCTGCGGGAGGCCTCGGCGACCGGCCGGGTGCTGGTGGTCGACGAGACGCGCCGCTCCGGCGGGGTGGCGGAGGGGATCATCGCGACGCTGGTCGACGGCGGTTTCGTCGGTGCCGTGCGGAGGGTTGCCGGAGTTGACGCCTTTGTACCATTGGGTCCGGCGGCACGCACGGTGCTGGTCTCCGAGGAAGCCATCACCGAGGGTGCCCGTACGCTGCTGGCACGGTAAATTCCGTTCCACCCGGTGCGCCACTTGCGCGGCGAGCCGCAACTGTGTGGACTTGGCCCAACGGCGTCGCACGATGCCGCGAGCAAGGATGAGATGAGGAGGCACGCGACAGTGAGCGCGACCGCTGGTCAGGCCGCCGACGGGGTACGCAGCCTGGCGGACCGGTTCGGGATCGAGCCGGGGATGGTCGTCATGGAGATGGGGTACGACGACGACGTCGACCAGGATCTCCGCGACGCCCTTACCGACCGCTGTGGAGAGCTGGTCGACGAGGACACCGACGAGGTGGTCGACGCGGTGCTGGTCTGGTACCGCGACGGCGACGGTGACCTCTTCGAACTCCTCGTCGACGCCCTCGGCCCGCTGGCCGACGCCGGTGTCGTGTGGCTGCTGACCCCCAAGGCCGGGCGCGACGGGCACGTCGAGCCGAGCGAGGTCGCCGAGTCCGCGCAGACCGCCGGGCTCCAGCAGACCTCCACCGTCAACGCCGGCCGGGACTGGAGCGGTGCCCGCCTCGTGCTGCGCCGCGGATCCAAGGGCAAGAAGTAGTCCGGTCGCCACACCCGGCGGCGGTCGCCACCGGGTGTGGCAGGCTGAGGCCACCTCAACCCATCCAAGGAGCTCGCATGCCGATCGAGGTTGGCGCCGAGGCGCCCGACTTCGTGCTCAAGGACCAGAACAACCAGGAGGTCCGGCTCTCGGACTTCCGTGGCCGGCGCACCGTGCTGCTGGTCTTCTACCCGCTCGCCTTCACCGGCATCTGCCAGGGTGAACTCTGCGAGGTACGGGACAACCTCAACGACTATGCCAACGACGACGTCCAGGTGCTCACCGTCAGCGTCGACTCGGTCTACGCCCACAAGATCTGGGCCGACCGGGAGGGCTACCAGTTCCCCCTGCTGGCCGACTTCTGGCCGCACGGCGCGGTCGCCCAGGCGTACGGCGTCTTCAACGAGGTGGCCGGCATCGCCAACCGGGGCACCTTCGTCATCGACAAGACCGGCGTCGTCCGGTTCGCCGAGATGAACATGCCGGGCGAAGCCCGCGACCAGCAGGGCTGGCGCAAGGCCCTCGCCGAGGCCGCCGCCGGCTGACACCTTCACCGGGTACGCCGTTGCGCCGGGCCGGAGGCCGGCAGGTAAGCTTGCCACCCTCCGGCCCGCCGTACGGGCGTTCCGGGCGCGTAGCTCAGTGGGAGAGCACTCGCCTTACAAGCGAGGGGTCGCAGGTTCGAAACCTGCCGCGCCCACCACACACGACCAGCAAAAACCGCCCCGAGAAGATCAGTTCCGGGGCGGTGACAGTGACAGCAGGGGGCGTGGACACGCAGCCACCGAGGTGAGGCGAGTTGGCCGTCGGCTGCCGGCGGCGCGGACGCTCCTCGGTCAGACGTTCGGGTTCTGCACCTTGGGCTGCATCTGAGTGACGGCGGCGTAGGCAACGCTTCCGGGTAGGGCACCGAGTACGGACGCCAGGAAGCCGTCCCAAGGCTGCGTCAACCATCCTTTGAACATCAACGCAGCGGTGAGGGCCGCAGGTACCGCGATCAGTAGCGCTGCCGCAAGCGCCCACCACGACCGCCGATCCTCCCGCTGATGCAGAAACATCAGCGCAGCCATCAACGCCACCAGCCCGTCCGAGAAAAACCACAAGGTGGCAAGGATGAAGGCAGCCGCAAAGGCCAATCCGATGGCCGATCGCCGCAGAGCAACGGGGAACGATACGGCGTCCTGCTGCGAGGTGTCTTCATGCCCGACAGGGCCAGCGGGCATGCTCGTTACCGGCTCGTCCACCCATCGATGGTCTCAGCAGTGAATCGCCGGTGGCTGCCGGCCTTGCCTAATTTCGCATGATGGTTGACGAACGGCGTCGGCGGTCGTTTGACGCCTGGTCGTGATCGATTAGGTCCTGGCCTGGTGCTGCGATCGATCGTAGGGGTTAACCTCCCGACGTGACCCGAGATCTGCCACGCGAGATCAAGAGGCTGGGTAAGGCTGAGCTGGTCGCACTCGCGCAACGGGCGAGGGACCTGCATCTCGGCTCCGGTCGGCGCGCCGACCGGATCACCGAGCACGTCGAGAACAGCCGTGCGGCGTTCATGCGGGCGGTCCTGCGCGAGTCCACCCCGCAGCCCTGCTACCGCACCCTTGTTCTCGCGCACCGCCTGGATGGCAGCGTGGAGCACTTCCCCCTCGACGTGCTCCCAGGTGAGTTCGCCGCATTGCCGGAGGTGAGTTCTGCGGAGCTGCTCAAGCTGACGCGGTGGGCGTTGTCCTGGGTACCGATCAGTGATCTGCCCGCCGAGTACCAGGCCGAGTGGGACCGGACGCGTCGAGGTGAATCCCTGGAGTCGCCCGGTGGGTGTCCGAGCTTGTGATGTGGTGGTCGGCTGCCCCGATGTTGGAGATGTTGTGGGAGGCCCAGAACCCCCACCACACCCTCGAGGGCCGGTTCGGCTTCAGCGACGGGCGGGCGGCCGGCCGCTGGGTCGCCGACACCCTGGACAAGCACTGGGGCGTTCGCATCGACTCGTGCGAGCGGATCGTCATGAGCGGCGGCAACGCGCTGGCCTGGGTCAGCACGCCGACCGGTCGGCTGCTCGCGAAGTGGTCAGTAGTGCCCGACCGTTTGCCGCGTCTGGCGGAGACGGCGCGTCTCACGAACTGGCTCCACGGCCGGGGGCTGCCGGTCTCGGCGCCGGTTCCCGCGCGAGACGGCCGCCTCCAGGTCGAGGTCGACCGTGTCTCGATGGGCCTGCAGCGCGAGATCGTGGGAGATCTCCTCGACACCGCCGATTCCAACCAGGTGCGGGCGGCTGGAGCCGTACTGGCTCGGTTGCAGGACGCGCTGGCGGCGTACCCGGACGCCGATCAGATTCCCGCATTCGCCGTTCCGTCCGAACCATTGGTGGCCCGGATTACCGACTGGCTCGACTCCCGCGCCGACCACCTACCGGCGGCGGCTCGCGACACGCTGCGTGGGCTGGTCTCCAGCGCGCCACCCGACCGGCTTCCCCAGCAGCTCGTCCACTTTGACTTCCGCTCCGCCAACATCTTGTGTGATCGCGGCGAGATCACCGCGATCCTCGACTTCGAGGAAGCCCAGCGGGAGCACCGACTCGTCGAGCTGGCCCGCGCGGCGGTCCTGCTCGGCACCCGCTACCACAACTGGGGGCCGGTGCCGGCCGAGGTCCGCGCGGACTTCCTTACCGGTTACCAGTCCGAGCGCCCGCTGACCCCGGCCGAGGCGGACTGGATGGACATCCTCCTGCTCTGGCAGAGCTTGGCAATGGTGCCATCCGGAGACGACCCGACCGGGTGGGGACCGTCAGCGCTGAGCCAGCTGACCCGACCCTAACCTTGTCCTCCTGGGGCAGGTACTCCCACCGGATCGCGGTGTAGAGCACGAACAGGAGCCCGCACAACACCTTCCGGTCATCCAACGGCTTACGGCCGGGGTAGCGGTACCCCCGTGGTGGGCGGGGTGGCAGCAGCGGCCCGCCCGTGTACGCGCCGAGGATGGTGTCCCACCTGCCGTGTCGACGGGCCAACGTCATGGCACGGAGCCGGTTGACGCTCGGGTCAGGCCCGGCCGGCGGCGACACGCGCCACAATCCCTGTTACGCGATCAGCGGTGTTGTCGGTTGCGCGTCGGCGGGGTACCAGCGCAGTTCGACGGTGTTGCGGTCGGGGTCCTGGACGTAGAGGGAGACGGCCTCGCCCCGGGCGCCGTATCGGCCCACCGGCCCCTCGAGGACGGTGAAGACGCCGGAGACGATGACCTCGTGCCAGTCCAGTGGGTCGACCACCAGGCAGATGTGGTCGACGTTCGGCTCGCCCCGGTCGCGGCGGACCAGGTCGATGATGGTGTCCGGGGTGACGCGTACCGAGGGGAATGGGACCTGCCCGTCTCGCCACTGGTCGACACGCACCGGTTCGAGGCCGAGTACCCCGCAGTAGAACGCCAGCGACCGCTCGACATCCTCGACGTTGAGTACCAGATGGTCGAATTCACGGACCCGCACGGTGGTCACTTCCCCTCCTCCAGGACGCGGGCCTGGCGCAGCCAGTCGGTGAACAGCGGCGCGTCGATGTCGGCGGCGGACGTGAGCCGTACCGAGGCCATCTGCCGGCTGCCCGGGATCAGGCGGCCGGACCGGTCCCTGATCTGCTGTCCCCGCCACAGCCCGAAGGTGACGTGCGAGGTGTAGGCCTTCAGTAGGCAGATGGGCCGCCGGCCGGATGCTTCGCCAAGTCCCCACACCGGATGGCCGTGCCACACCATGCCGGTCGCATCGGGCAGCGCCTCGTCGATCAGCGGGCGGGCGGCTTCGCCGATCTCCCGCGGCCCGGGTTCCAGCCCGGTCAGATAGCCATCGATGTCAATGGTCTTCATGGTTCTCCTGTCGCAGAGCCTGTCCGCCGGGTCGCCCCGGTGACGCCCTCCACGATTCGCCATCCGGCGACGGTGACCAAGTCATGATCGGACTACGATCGTTGAGCCGGATTCAACAAAGGGGGGCGGCGTGCTGGAGCGCCACGAGATCGAGACGTTCCTGACGCTCGCCGAGGAGATGCACTTCGGTCGTAGCGCCGAGCGCCTGCGGGTGACCACCGGCCGGATCAGCCGCGTCATCAAGAAGCTGGAGCGGCGGGTCGGTGCTGCGCTGTTCGAGCGCACCAGCCGGGTCGTCCGCATCACGCCCATCGGCCGGCAGCTGGCCGACGACCTGACTCCGCTGGTCGCGCAGATGGACGCGGCCCTCAGTCGGGCGGTCGACGCCGGCCGCGGTGTGACTGGCCAACTGCGGGTGGCGTTCCTCGGTGAGTACCTCGCGCCGGTGCTGCTCAAGGCGGTCAAACTCTTCACCGCGCGGCATCCCGACTGCGAGGTCGACGTGCGTGAGGTCCAGCTCTACAACTCGCGAGCCAGCCTGCTGGACGGCTCGGTCGACATACTCGTCGCCGCGTACCCCTTCGACGGCATGGCCCGCGGACCCGCCCTGATGGTGGAGCGACGCGTACTCGCTGTGGCCGCCACCCACCCGCTGGCCGGCCGGACGTCGGTGTCGCTGGAAGTGCTCGCCGATCACCCGGTCGTGCAGTACCCGGCGGTGACCTCGGCCGAGTTCAAGCGCGACCGTACGCCCGAGCACACGCCGTCCGGCCGAGCCGTCCCCAGAGGCCCGCGCGGCAACACGTTCTCGGAAATGCTGTCGCTCGTCGCGTTGGGTCGGGGTGTGTTACCGGTGGGAGAGCAGACCGAGCGCTACCACCCCCGCCCTGACATCGTCTACGTGCCGATTCACGACGCCCCGCCGATCGAGCGGGGACCGGTCTGGCTGGAGGCGAACACGACCGCCCGGGTACGCGAGTTCGTCCGCGCCGCGACCGACGCCAACCCGCCCGTTGTGGTCGCCGGGCCCTGATCATGGGGCGGCTCCTGGCGACGTTCACGCCGAACCGGTCAGGGAACACCCGGTCCCGCATACCATCAGGTCAGGGGCACCTGCCCGGGGGAGGGGACGCGGTACTCACTCCGCACGCCCGGCGTCACGTATCCACAGCCGGCTCGGCGGGACGGGAGGCGGCGGGTGGGCTACGCGGAGGTCAACGGACTGCGCCTCTGGTACGAGGTGCACGGCACCGGCCGTCCGCTGGTGCTGCTGCACGGCGGGTACGGCACGACGGGGATGTTCGACCCGATCCTGCCCGCCCTCACCACCAGACGTCGGGTGATCGCCGTCGACCTCCAGGGGCACGGCCGCACCGCCGACATCGACCGCCCGTTGCGGTACGAGTCGATGGCCGACGACGTCGCCGCGTTGCTGCGTCACCTCAATGTGGCCGAGGCCGACCTGCTGGGCTACTCCCTCGGCGGCGGGGTCGCGTTGCGGGCCGCGATCGGGCACCCCGGCCTGGTCCGGCGGCTGGTGCTGGTGTCGACCCCGTGCCGGCGGCGGGGCTGGTACCCGGAGGTGCTCGCCGCGATGGCGGCCCAGGACGAGCGAGCCGGCGAGCGGATGCGTGGCACGCCCGCGTACGAGCGGTACGCGCGGATCGCCCCCCGCCCCGAGGACTGGCCCCGGCTCTGGGCCAAGACCGGTGAGCTGCTGCGCCGCGAGTACGACTGGTCGGCGGAGGTGGCCGCCGGCACCGTGCCCACGCTGCTGGTCTACGCCGACGCCGACTCGATTCCGGTGACCCACATGGCGGAGTTCTTCGGGCTGCTCGGCGGAGGTCACCGTGACGCCGGCGGGGACGGCGCGGACCGGCCCGTCTCCCGACTGGCGGTGCTGCCCGGCCTGACCCATCACGACATCGTCGCCTCGCCGGCTCTGCCCGCCGTCGTCCTGCCCTTCCTCACCCACCAGGTCCGCGCGCCGCAGTGATCGGTCCGGCGGTCATCGGCCGCGGCGTTCAGCGGGAGCGCGGTCTCAGCGCGGCGGCCGGCATCAGCGCAGCCGCTGGGCTATCCAGGGCAGCACGGCGTCCGCCTGGGCCTGCTGAAACGCGCGGAGGGTCGGGATGCCCGGCGGCGGGGGCCGCCGCGCCGCGTCGGTGAAGAACGCGGCCATGCCGGCGTACACGCCGGTGAGGGCATCGGGGTCGACGTCGGCGGTCAGCGGCAGCCGGCGCAGCAGCGCCTCGGTGTCGTGGCCACCGTGCAGCCGTACGTTGATCAGCAGCAGGGCGGTGTCCAGCCAGGCCGGACCCCGGCAGGCCCACGGCCAGTCGACCACGGTCATCGTGCCGGCGGCGTCGACCAACAGGTTGTCCGCCCGTACGTCGAGGTGGCACAGCGTGTCGCCGACGAGCGCCGCGATGCCCCGATCCGCCAGGTCACACAGCTCGTCCAGGTGGGCCCGGGCCCACGGGTCGAGACCGTCGGGCGGGTCGGCCGCGATCCGCCGCCAGCCGGTGAAGTCGTACCTCAACTGCTCGGCGGCGGTCGGCACCTGCGCGATCGGGCTCGGATTGAGCGCGGCGGACAGGGTCGCCAGAGTACCCAGCACCGCGTCGAGTTCGTCGGGACGCCACGGCGTCGCCGGATGCCGGCCGTCGACGTCGGTCAGCACCAGCGCCACCCACTCACCGTCGTCGTGGCAGCCCAGCAGGCGGGGCGTGGGCGCGTACGCGGGAAGATCGGCGCTCACCCGCGCCTCGTTGCGGTGCATCCCGGGGGTGTCCCGATTCAACGCCGGGCTGGCCGCCTTGACGAAGGCCCGCCGGCCGCTCGCCGTGCGGACCCGGTCGGCCGTGCCGGGGGAGTACCCGCCGGGCTGGGAGACCGCCGCCACCACCCGGTCGCCGAGGATGTCCTCCACCGCGGACCGGACGTGCCCGGGCAGGTCGTCCCAGCCGATCCGGGTCTTCGTCGGGCTGTCCATACCCACACGGTTGCCCGGGGCGGGGCGCCCGGGCAACCGCATTACCGGGCTGCCCTTCCTGCCGCCGGATCCGCCCGCGGCGTTTGTCGGGCCAGATAGCCCAGGATGACCGCTGCACTGTCGAAGGGGCGGGTCTCGACCCGACGGAACCGGAGCGGGTCCAACGCCCGGCTGCCGCTTCAGGTCGCTGAGGACGCCCGATTCGACATCGACGAGGTGGTTTCGGCCCTCGCGTCCCGACTGATCCCTCCGGCCCACTGACCGTCGCGCTCATGGCGGGTGATCGACGTCGTTTGCGGCAAGGTGAGGTGTCTGGCACCCGGGCTCTGCCCGGATGGCCAGGTATGGCCCAGACCGCAACGGGAAACCGGCCCCGACGTACCCGGGGAGGAGTGGCGGATGAGACACGGCACCGGACTGACCATCGGTGTGCTCGGCTCGTACGGCGGTCGGAACCTCGGCGACGAGGCGATCCTCAGCGGCCTCCTGGCCGACCTGCGGGCGCAGGAACCCAACGCCCGGATCATCGTCTTCTCCCGCAATCCCGCCCACACCGCCGTCGCTCACCCGGATGTGGAGGCCGTGCCCTGGGAGGGGGTCAGCCGGGTCGACTCCGCCGAGGTGCTCGCCCGGCTCGACCTGTTGATCCTCGGCGGCGGCGGCATCCTGTACGACAAGGAGGCCCGGCGCTACCTGCGGGTCGTCCGGGTCGCCCAGGAGCGAGGGCTGCCGCTGCTGACGTACGCGGTCGGCGTGGGGCCGCTCAGCGACGGAGTGGACACCGGCATGGTCCGGGAAACCCTGGCCGGAGCCACCGAAGTCACCGTGCGGGACCAGGAGTCCCGGATGGTGCTGGAGGAAACGGGTCTGGTCAACCCGATCACCGTCACCGCCGACCCGGCGTTCCTGCTGGAACCGGAGGATTTCCCCGCCCAGCTGCTGCGCGAGGAGGGCGTCCCGGCCGGTCGGCGGCTGGTCGGCCTCAGCGTCCGCGAGCCCGGGCGGGCGGCGGAACGGCTCGACGTCGACGCGTACCACCGGCTGATCGCCCAGGTCGGCGACTTCCTGGTGCAGCGGATCGACGCGTACGTGCTGTTCGTGCCGATGGAACGCGACGACATCCGGCACTCGCACGGGGTGCTGTCGCACATGGTCGCCGCCGAGCGGGGCCGCATCCTGCACGGCGACTACTCACCCCGACAGGTGCTCGGCCTGATGAAGCACTTCGACCTGGTGGTGGGTATGCGGCTGCACTTCCTGATCTTCGCCGCGATGGTGGGCACGCCGTTCCTGCCGCTGCCGTACGCCGGGAAGGTCTTCGACCTGGCCCAGCGGCTCGGCGTGCCGGCACTGCGCGGCGTGGAACGGGAGGTGGAAGGCCCGCTGCTGGCGGAGGTCGACCGACTCTGGGACGAGCGGGAGTCCCGCGCCGAGGAGACCGCGCGCCGCGTCGCCGAGGTCTGCGACCAGGCCCGGGGCACCTCACAGGTCACCCGGGCGGTGCTGGAGAGCCTGCGTAACCGGTCCCTGGCGCGGATGGCCGCCTGAGCGTCAGACCGCCGGCCCGCGCCAGCGGTAGCACCAGCCGTCGCCGGCCGACTCCAACTCGTAGATCTCCGCGTCGACCAGACCCTCCGCGCCCAGATGGTGATGGGTCAGCGGCGGACGGTCGTTGCTGTCCAGCTCCACGTCGATCGCCTCGCCGTCCGCCGGGCCGCCCGCCAGAGGGATCCGCACCGTTGTCGCCATACGCCCCATCCTGCCCGCCGCGCCGCCGCCCCGCAGCGTTTGCCGGGGCAGCGGCCCGGCGGCCACCCGGCTAGGGTCCGAGGATGGCCGAGATCGCGATCGATCCCACCCTGGGGCCGGTGCGGGCCCGTACCGGCGACGAGCGGGCCGTGCTCGGTGCGTTCCTCGACCTCCACCGGGCCGTCGTGCTGCGCAAGGTGCGCGACCTCACCGATGCGGACGCCGCCCGCCGGCTGGTGCCGTCCGCGACCACCCTCGCCGGTCTGGTGAAACACCTCACCATCGTCGAGCGGAACTGGTTCCAGGTGCTGCTCGACCCCGCGCCCGGCGACCGGTTCCCGACCAGTGAGGAGGACGCGGCGGCGAGTTTCGCCCTGAGCGAGGGGGAGACGCTGGCGGATCTGGTCACCGCGTACGAGGCGCAGTGCGCCCGGTCACGGGAGCTGGCCGCCCGGTTCCCGCTGGACCACGTTGTCGGACAGCCGCAGCTCGGCGAGGTGTCACTGCGCTGGATCCTGGTCCACCTGATCGAGGAGACCGCCCGGCACGCCGGTCACGCCGACATCCTCCGCGAGCTGACCGACGGCGAGACCGGCGCCGTCTGATCCGGCGGGCCGTCGGCGCCGCCTATCCTGGGCCGGCGGGTGTCGACGAGGGGGAAACTGTGCTGGTCGTCCACGGGGTGTGGCTGACGGACGCCGGCCTCGCCGTATGGGCCGAGGACACCGCGCTGCCGGCCCGCGCGCCGCGCCGCCCCGGCCGGGCCCCGCGCGAACGCCCGCACCCGTTCGCCGCCGACCACGCCACGCTGACCGCCGCGCTCGGCGACGCGCCGGCGGTGGCCGGCTCCGCGCTGCTCACCCTGCCCACCCGCGCCGGCTCGCCGATGGACTCGCCCGAGCTGGTCCGGACCGCCGTCGCCGAGCCGGCACGCGGTTCGGTCACCCTCGCCGGGTGGCGGGTTCCCGTGCTCGGGTACGACCCGGACGCCGCGCTGGCGTTGCTGCGTACCCTCGGCGACCGTGCCGCCGTGCCCGGCGCGACCCTGCGCCACCTCGCGGAGCTGGCCGACTTCGCGGTCGACCTGGTGGCCCGGGGGCGGCTGCTGCCCGGCCTCGCCGACCGGCCCCCGAC
>NZ_SMKF01000144.1 GCF_004348325.1 Micromonospora sp. KC213
GGACAGTGGTGGGGACCAGCCAGCTGGCGGAGGGGGACTGGTCGGGGTTGAGGTGCCAACCACGGGCCACCCGGTCGACGGCGATCGGATAGATGGTCAGGGTGCCGTCCGGGGTGATACGCATGCGCAGGAAGGATTTCGCGTCCTCGATGCCCTGACCGGCGAAGAGTTCGTTGAGGTTGACCCCGAAACCGCCCGCGATCAGCAGGTAGCCCGCCACCACCTGGCTGGCCACCAGCCCGACGGCCGGGGCGTAGCCGACCGTGGCAGCGACCACGGGCAGCGGCCACGACCAGTCGTGGAACGGCAGGGCCAGCCACAACCACGCGCCGGCCACGGCCAACGCCACATGGGCCAGGCCATGGCCGGCCCCCAGGATCCAGTGCCGCGCGTACCGTTTTCCGCGAGCCGTGGGTGGCTTGGCGAAGAACACCGCACCCAGCAGCGTCACCCCCAGTACAAGCAGCAGCGGGACGCTGAACAGCCGCTGCTCGGTGGTGCCCGCCCGGTTGTCGGCGATCCCGGCCACGGCCAGCATCAACATCGTGTGCAGGATGCCGAGCAACGCGGTGAAACCAGGGTTGCGCAACGGCAGCCGGGCGAAGATTCCCCAGCCGTACCGGCGGGAACGCGCGGCATCCGGATACCGGCCGGCCAGCTCGTACGACCGGGTGCGGCTGGCCCGCCGGGACAGGGTGTCCTTCGGCGGCACCTCGATCCGCTCGGGCAGCTTGTGTGTCGGATAGAGGTAGGCGCCGCCACCGCCGCAGGTGACGAGCTGCCGATCCGGGCCGGCGTACCGGGCGTAGTGGTGCAGGTCGCCCGAGATCAGCAGCCGCACGTGCGCGCCGGTGGGGGCGATGATCGTACGGATGAAGTAGTCGATCGAGTCGTACGCGGTGGGGTGGTCGACGGCCTTGACCCAGGTCGGTGCCGGCACCGCCAGGATCACCCGGCTGCCCGGTCCCAGTCTCCGGGCGACCTCGTCGAAGTAGGCGAGCTGCGGATCGTCCAGGTACGACCCGGACTGGTCGTCGAGGCCGAGTAGCCACCAGTCGGCCGGCAGTTCGACCGCGAAGTACGAACGGGACTGGCCGGTGCCCCAACCGCCGAAGTGGCGGTCCCGGGATCGGGCGAAGAGCCGTAGGAAGGCAGTCAGGCCGTCGTACCAGTCGTGGTTGCCGGGGACGGCGAACAGCGTCGGTCGCTCCGGCGGGGGGCAGGGCAGCGCCGCCTGGTACGGGCCCTTGCAGCGGTCCTCGTACGCCTCGTAGGCCGCCGACGGGTAGACCTGGTCGCCCCCCATCACCAGGGTCTGCGCCCGGGGCAGCCGGTGCCCGTCCACCGTCAGCTCCGGCTGCGCCAGCAGGTACGCCACCGAGTAGGTGGCGTTGAAGCCGTCACCGAGGTCCGCCACGTAGTCCAGCCACAGCCCGCCGTCCGGCCCGACCTGCCGGTTGATCCGCGATTCCAGGGCGTTCTGCAACTCCCGTTTGTCCAGGTACGCCCCGAACAACATCGCCAGCAGCGTACGGATGCCGGTGCTGATCAGCAGGAACGGCGCGAGCCACGGCACCGGCCCGCGAGGGGTGAAACCCAGCTCGACGGGATCCGTGCTGCGCGGCCGGCGGGCGGCCCGCTCACCGGGAGTGTCCTCGGCGGGTACGGCTTCGGAGTGGCTTCCTGCGTCGTCCGTCACCCGGCGCAGCGTAGTCGGCGTCCGTCGATCCCGCAGTCACGCAACCGTCGGATGTCCGGATCGCGGTGAGGGAACCCCCTCGGCCGGTCGGGGTGCGGTGGCGTACACTTGCTGATCGTTGCCGCCTTAGCTCAGTCGGCTAGAGCGACGCACTCGTAATGCGTAGGTCGACGGTTCGATTCCGTCAGGCGGCTCGGTGAGAAGCCCAGGTCAACGGCCTGGGCTTCGCCGTTTCCCAAGGTCGACCACACTGCCGCCGCTGGTGCGAATCCGCAAGATAGTCCGCATCCCGCGCAGCGACCGCCTCATCCAACGCGGGCAGGATGCTGGCCAAGCTGACGGCGGACATCGGCAGGAGACGAGCATGAGTAGGGGAAAGACGGTGCTTGTGGCCGCCGGCCTCCTCGTAGCGCTGTTGCCAGGTGCCCTTGCCTGGCGCGCACTGTGGCCGGTTCGCATCGACGCTCTGTGCGGGGTTTTCCAGTCCGGTCAGGGTGGGGTCATCCAGATCACGCCAGATCACGCCTTCACGGTGTCTGAGGCCATGTTCGGTCCCAACGCGGACGGCTCTACGGACACGGTTTCCGGTAGCGGTCAGCTGCGCCCGGGCGACTTGGCAGCGGATGGTCAGCTAGTTCTGAGGATGAAGGATGCCAAAGCAAGCCTTGAACTGAACACCCAGCGCAGCTGGCGGGGGGAGGTGAGCCTGTGGCAGTGGGCCGACGACCCGGACACCGGGGAGCGCGAAACCTTCGTCCAGAAGTCTGCCTGCTAGCCGCGGACGGTCCGCATCTAGTCGGCAGGAGGTCCACCGAAGCTGGGGGAGCGGTGAGAGATGTCGGAAGGTATTTCCGCTGCTAGACCATCATGTGCCCAGGTCGGCGGGTCGCCCGTCTTGGTCTCGTGATGCGTAGGTCGACGGTTCGATCCCGTCAGGCGGCTCAGAGTGAGGCCCTGGTCAGCGTCAGCGCTGGCTAAGGCCTCGTGTTTGTCTATCTACAGGCCCAGGGCGTGCTGGACTGGCGCAACGCAGCGCGCCGATGGTCAGAACCCCTCAGACGACGCGGTCGGACAGCCCAGTGGTCGCTCCTATTGGTACAGCTTCGAATGTACTATCTGTGGTGTGGAGACGTTGACGCACGGGCAGGTGCTGGCCCGCTTCGGCCATGCCCTGTCCGACCCGACGCGGGCGCGGCTGTTGCTGGCCCTGCGCGACGGGCCGGGATATCCGGCGGAGTTGGCTGAGCTGCTGGGCACGACCCGGCAGAACCTGTCGAACCACCTGTCGTGTCTGCGCGGCTGTGGCCTGGTGGTCGCGGTGCCGCAGGGCCGCCGCACCCGCTATGAGCTGGCCGACGCCCGCCTGGCGCATGCCCTGGCGGACCTGCTCGGCCTGGTGCTGGCGGTCGACCCGGCCGCCTGCGCGGATTCCGACGAGAAGGGCTGCTGCTGATGACCCGGCCCCTGGTCACCCCGGCACCCGCGGGGCCGTCGCCGGTGCGCCGGCAGGTGCTCGCCCGCCGGGTGCGGCTGCTCGTCGCCGCCACGATCACCTACAACGTCATCGAGGCGGTCGTGGCGATCACCGCCGGCACGATCGCGTCGTCGACCGCGCTGATCGGCTTCGGGCTGGACTCGGTGATCGAGGTGTCGTCGGCGGCGGCGGTGGCATGGCAGTTCGCCGGCCGTGACCCGCAGACGCGGGAGAAGGTCGCCCTGCGGATCATCGCGGTCTCGTTCTTCGCTCTCGCCGCCTACGTGACGGTGGAGTCGGTGCGGGCGCTGGTCGGTGGCGCTGAGGCCGAGCACTCCAGCATCGGTCTGGTGCTGGCCGCGCTGTCGCTGGCGATCATGCCGGTGCTGTCGTACGCGCAACGCCGCGCCGGCCGGGAACTCGGCTCCCGCTCGGCGGTCGCCGACTCCAAGCAGACCCTGCTGTGCACGTACCTGTCGGCGGTCCTGCTCGTCGGCCTCGGAGTGAACAGCCTGTTCGGGTGGTCCTGGGCCGACCCCGTCGCCGCACTGGTCATCGCCGCCGTGGCGGTCAAGGAAGGCCGCGAGGCGTGGCGCGGCGACACCTGCTGCACCGTCCCCCTCACCGCCCCCGTCGCTGACACCGGCACCGCAGCAGACGGGCACGGCACCGGCGAGGGTGACGCGTGCGGATGCCAGCCGGGCTGCTCCTGCTGCGCGACCGACGCGACATGACCACACTGGCGCCTCGGGCGGCGAATGCCGCCCGAGGCGCGGGCTGCGTTCCACGCCGAGCTGACCACCGCGCGCACCGCAACCAACGCGGCGACGGCGTGACGGGCCGCACATCATCATGCTGAATGGCACCTACGGGGTCAGTTCACCCGTGACCAGGGGCGAACGGACCTGCCGCCGTCCCCGGCCACACGCGTAATGACAGACTCCACCAACAGCGGGACTCCCGGCGGTGAGGCTGTCGTGGCGGCGTACCTCCCTACCGGAGTCCCGCTGCCTACACCCGCAGCAACGCGCCCTCGTGACCAGCCATCGCCGCGCTCAGCCACCCGGCACTGCGCCTAACGGAGAGAGTGGCACAGGTTGTCCGGGCTGCGCCATCAGCGGGCCTCGTTCATGGCTGCCGCGAACTGCTCGGCGGTGAACTCCAGGGCGAACAGCCGACGCAGGTTGGCGTTGAGCGCGGCACCGGCGGTCGGGCTCAACGCCTGGTCCCAGGCCAACGTGAGGGACGGCGCGGCAGCCGCCAGGCGGTGCGTCGACCGGATGAACTCCTCGTGCGGCGTTCCGGCCGCTCGTGCCGGCACGTCGGTCACGGCCGGTACCTCGCCGCCGCGCAGCAGCGCGTCTACGTACCGATCGCAGGTCAACAGCGAGAAGAGGACGTCCACCGCCTGTTCGGCGTCAAGGCTCGCGGACGAGACGGAGTAGTAGCTGCCCGGGACCCCCACCACGTTGGCGGGGTCTCCGGCGCCGCCGGGCACGGCGGGGAAGGGTACCCACCCGAGATCGCCGTCCCGGACGAAGTCCGGATCGAGGGTCAGTTGCAGGGCGTACTCCCAGCTGCCCATGAGCTGCATGGCGGCCTGCCCGGACGCCAGCCGGCCCGAGCTGCCCCCGTCGTCGTAGCGCAGCGTGGTGAAGTCACGGCCGAACGCGCCCCGCTCGACCAGCTCCCGCGCCATCCGCGCCGCCTGCAGCACGGCCGGGTGCGACCAGGCACCGGGCCGGCCCGCCGCGATGTCGGCGAAGGGCCGCGGGCCACCGATCCGGTCCACCAGGTACATCAGGTACATCAGTTCGGACCACCCGTCGGCGCCGGCCAGCGCGAGGGGGTCGATCCCCCTGGCCTTGAACGCGTCCACCAGAGCGAGCAGGTCGGTGTACGTCTCGGGTGGTCGCAGATCAGCCTGGGCAAAGACGCGCCGGTTGTAGAAGAGCATGACGGGTTCCACCCCGCTCGCGGGCAGCCCGTACTGCCGGCCGTCCACCCGACCGCCGGCGAGGACCTCCGGTGCGAACGCGCTGGCGACCTCTGGGCGCGCACGCAGTGCCCTGGTCAGATCCAGCACCTGTTTTTCCCGCACCATCTCGGCCATACCGCCGCCACCCCAGTGGAAGAAGATGTCGGGCGGGTCGGTCGACGTCAGGGCTTCCCGCAACTGCTGCTGGTACCGCTGGTTGGGGTGGGACGCGATGTCGACCTCGATGTCCGCGCCCCGGCTGAACTCGGCGGCGCAGGCGTGCAGGGCGGGAAGCCGCGACTGCGAGCGCAGGGTCCACACCTGAATCTTGTCGTCCCCGCCGGCCGGCGGTCCCGCCAGGTCTGCTGGCCGGCGTGACCCGGGGGCCCACGCCGCGCCGACCAGGACGGTGGCCGCCACCACCATGACGGCGCACGCCACGGCCAGCGTCCGGACACGCCGTCGCCGGGCCTGGGCGTAGCGGCGCCGGAACGGAGTCATGACGTCGGTCGCCGGCGGGACGGCGTCCTGCGCCTCGGAGAGCATCGCCGCAAGGCGACGGGTGAGCCGATCGTGCTCGTTCACACTGCCCACCTCGCAATCCAGGCCGCGTCGGGGTCCTCGTCCGCCTGGCTCTTCAGGTACCGGCTCAAGGCCAGCCGGGAGCGGGCGTACCGGCTGGAGACGGTGCCCACCGGCTCGTCGGACATCGCGGCGATCTCGGCGAACGTGTACGCGTAGAGCACGTGTAGAACGATCACGGTCCGCTCAGGCTTGCGTAGCGTCTGTAGGGCCTGCCACAGCGTGGGTTCGCTCACGCGGGCCCGCGCGGGATCGTCCCGCTCGACGGTTGCCGCGTCGACCGGCACCTCCCGCCGCCAACGCCGCCACCGACTCACGTTGCGTGTGACGATGACGCGGCGGGCATATGCCTCAGGGTTGGCCGCCGCGGCCGTCCAGTGTCGCCACACCTCGACCACCGCGATCTGCGCCAGGTCGTCGGCCTCGGCCAGGCTGCCGCAGATCAGGTACGCGAACCGTCGTAGCGACTCCAGCCGCGTACGGGCGAACTCCTCCGCCCCGGTCTCCGCATCGGCGTGCATGGACACCTCCTGGCCGGTAACGCCAGGACCGGCTGGATTCGCTGCCACGGCGAGTGTCGGAATTCCGACACGCGGCGCTTGGTCGGCGTTCCCGAGAGCTCCGCCCGAGGTGGACGGGCGTGGAGTGCCACCGCCATTCGTCCACCGGTGCCGAATCCGTCGGGTCCGGACGCAGCGAATCCGGCCGTCGTAGGCGTACCGCATCTGAAGGCCACGTGAGAGGCCCGAGCGCCCCGCACGGGTGTCAGACGTCGGTCCCCGACCGGACGGCAGGGCCCTCACCTTGTCGAAGGAGGCATGTCCCCTATGTACTGGTCCTGGTTCCACACCTACCCGAGGATCTGGCGAGCATCGCTGGCCGCGGCTCTGACCGCGATTCTGCTCGCCACAGCTGGCGCCCCGGCGGCCGGCGCTCGCCCCGACAGCGGCCTGCGCGCCGGGCTCGACGCGGTCACCGCGGCTGGGATGCCCGGCGTCTTCGCCGAGCTGCGCGACGGCCGGCACGCCACCACCGCCGCGAGTGGCGTGGCTGACGTGGACACCGGGCGACCGGTCCGCCCGCACATGCGACACCGGGTTGGCAGCATCACCAAGACGTTCGTCGCGACGGCGCTGCTCCAACTGGTCGGCGAGGGCAGGCTGGCGCTCGACGCCCCGCTCGGCCGCTACCTGCCCGAGTTCGCCGTGCCCGGGGTCACGGTACGGATGCTGCTCAACCACACCAGCGGGTTGGGTGACTACGTGCCGGTGCTGTTCCGCAGCGGCGAGGACATCGAGGCGCGGCGGTACACCACCTTCGAGCCGCGGGATCTGGCGCGGATGGGCTTGGCGCAGCCACGAACCGGTACCCCCGGAACCGGCTGGTCCTACTCCAACACCAACTACATCCTCGCGGGCCTGATCCTGGAGCAGGTGACCGGCCGGCCGGCCGCGTACGAGATCAACCGGCGGATCATCCGGCCGCTGGGCCTGTCTGGCACCTACCTCCCGGGCCACGCCACCAGGATCGTCGGGCCTCACTCCGAGGCGTACATCCCATGGGGCGAGGGAATCCTGCGCGACTTCAGCGAGTACAACATGTCCTGGCTGTGGCTCGCCGGCGAGCTGGTGTCCACACCGACCGACGTCAACCGCTTCTACCGGGCACTGCTGACCGGCCGCCTGCTCCGTCCGGCGGAACTGGCCCAGCTACGGACTGTCGTCCCGCGCGACCCGGCGCATCCTGAGAAGGGCTCCTACGGGTTGGGTATCTGGACCCGTCCACTGCCCTGCGGCCCTGTCTGGGGTCATGACGGACTCGGCTTCGGATACAGCACCATCTCGCTGCACAGCGCCGACGGCGCCCGCCAGATCACGGTGGCCGCCAATATGAGCTTCTACAACCCGCCCGGAGCGCCCGACCCGATCGCCGACGCCATCGACGCCGTTGTCCAGGAAGGGCTCTGCCCGGGGCGGCCCGACAGGAGCACCGGCCGGCACTCGTGGGTCACCGCACCGGGATTTACGCTGCCCTGACGCAGCGAAGGCCACGGCCTCCCCGCCGCAGCCCTCGTGGTCGCTGCCGTGGGGCTCGTTCTCCCGTGTGCGCTGCTGAGGTGTGCGGGGCATCCGGTTGGCGGCGCGCAGGGACGTGCCCGGCAAGACAGTGACGAGCTCAGGACCGTGACATCCGGTAAGCGTAGGTCGACGGTTCGATTCCGTCAGGCGGCTCGGAGCGCGGCCCTGACCAGCGGGAGCGTTGGTCAGGGCCGCGCGGTTGTCTATGCGATGTGAATCGTCACCCGAATCCCCCACACAGGGAAGGCCGCGAAGATGAGTTACGGCATTGTCGACGCTCATTTGTCTTCCACTTTTCAACATAGTCGTGCAACGGTGCGATCTGGGTTGCTCCATCCGGTGCAGGGGTGAGCGTATTAGCGCAAACATGACGCCCGGTATTCGTTGCTCGTAGGCTTGAGTCCGATACATCCTTTCCAGGTATTTTGTCACGACTCGAGCATGCTATGCCTGATCAGCGGCGGTTGGGTTGGCGCTCGGAGGAGCGCTTCAAGGCGCATCGCGACTGTTTCACGCAGATTTTCGGCAAGTCACGGCGACATCTTGACAGCGTATGTGAGCGATAACACTATGAAGCTCCGCCATGTTCGCGTTTGGAGTGCGATTGAAGGTGTCCGTGGGTCCTGGTGTATCTGCGGCGTCCGGAGGGCTGCGGCGGTTCTCGCCGCGGTCAGGGGCACGTTCCTGTGCGCCGGTGACGGCGAGCGCCCAGGTGCGGTGCGTCGGGGGCCGGGCGTACGTCGCGGTGCAGGCAAGCTCGTCGATACGCGAGCAGCCCCAGCCGGTCAGCGACAACCGCCACACCGCACCCGTCGGCACCACCCCGGGAACCGTCCACGGCACCCGGACGTTCACCGGCGTCGCGCCCGGCGCCAACGCCTACCAGTCCTTCGCCACCCGCACCCACCCCGCCATCAGCTGTCGTGGATAGCCCGCCACGGCACATCACCGGCATCTTCCCGGCGGCCGGGTCGAGCCGGTCTCCCGCGCCTCGACCCGGCCGCCCGTCCTGCCACAGGGCCAACCGTCGCGCCGACCGAAAGCAGGGTCGGTGACCACAGTGCATGTCAGAGCGAAGGAGGACACGGGTGAAACAACGCTTGCGAGGGGCTACCCGGCGACGGGTCACCGCGATCGCGGCGGTCGGTGCCATGCTGACGGCGGGGCTGGTCGCCACGTCGACGCCGGTCCAGGCCGCCGAGCAGAACCTCATCGTGAACGGAGGGTTCGAGGCCGGCCTCACCAACTGGTTCGCGAACAACGGCAACCCGACCGACAGCGCCGTGCTGTCGTCGACCCCAGACGCCTACTCCGGTTCGAGCGCGGTGCTCGTCACCGGCCGGGCGACGACCGGGTCCGGGCCGATGCAGGATCTCAGCGGCAAGGTGCAGGCCGGGCAGACCTACACCCTGACGGCCCGCGTCAAGTACGAGAACGCGAACGGGCCGGCGACGAAGCAGTTCTTCGCCACGATGCACTACGGCGGGTCCACCTACACCAACCTGGTCAGCGTGGTCGCGACGAAGGGCCAGTGGGCGCAGTTCAACGGGACCTTCACGATCCCGGCGACGCAGAACGTGTCGACGGCGCGGCTGTTCTTCGAGACGCCGTGGACGAGCGCGCCGGCCAGCAACCCGGACCTGCACCTCATGGACTTCAAGCTCGACGACGTGTCGGTGGTCGGCGCGGCACCGCCCCCGCCGCCGTCGAAGACCATCGAGGTGGTCGGCAAGCTGCCCGGTGAGCACAACCCCTTGATCGGACACAAGTTCGGCGCCGACGGTTTCGGCTTCGTGCACGGCGGCCGGGTGTACCTGTACCTGACCAACGACACCCAGGGCTACGCACCCGACCCGGTCACGGGCGTCTCGCCGGGCATCAACTACGGCAGCATCAACCAGATCACGCTGATCTCCTCCGAGGACCTCGTGAACTGGACGGACCACGGCGAGATCCAGGTCGCGGGCCCGAACGGCGTGGCGCCGTTCACCGGCAACTCGTGGGCACCCGGAATGGCCAAGAAGACGGTGAACGGGAAGGAGAAGTTCTTCCTCTACTACGCCAACGGCGGCGGTTCGAGCAACGTGATCACGGGTGAGTCGCCGCTCGGCCCGTGGACCAGCGAGCGCACGAGCACGCTGATCAACGGCAGTACGCCCGGCGCCGAGGACGTCGCGTGGAAGTTCGACCCGGCTCCGCTGGTGGACGACGACGGCCAGGCCTACCTCTACTTCGGCGGCGGCCCCGCGTCGACGAGCATGCCGGCCGCCGAGCGCTTCAACAACCCGAAGAACATCCGGGCGATCAAGCTCGGCGATGACATGATCTCGACCCAGGGGTCGGCGGTGGTGGTCGACACGCCGGTCTCCTTCGAGGCGGCGCAGGTCTTCAAGCGCGCCGGCAAGTACTACCTCTCGTACTCGTCGCACTTCGGCGGGCCCGACTTCGGCGGCAACCAGACGCCGCTGCCCGGCTACCCCGGCGCCGGCCAGATCGGCTACCTGATCTCCGACAACCCGATGTCGTGGCCGAAGGAGACCTACGCGGGCGTGCTGTTCCCCAACCAGTCGCAGTTCTTCGGCGCCGGCACCGGCGGCAACAACCACCAGTCGGTGTTCGAGTTCGAGGGCAAGTACTACTTCACCTACCATGCCCCGACGCTCAACAAGCGCATCAACGGCAACACCACGCAGGGGTACCGCAGCCCGCACATCCAGGAGTTGACCTTCAACCCGGACGGCACGATCCAGCAGGTCGTGGGCACCTACGCCGGCGTGGACCAGGTCAGGAACTTCGACCCGTTCCGCGTCTTCGAGGCGGAGACCTTCGGCTGGAGCAAGGGCGTCGCGACCGCGAAGGTCGACGGCGGCTCCGCCCAGTTCGGCACCTCGGCGCCGAACCTGGTGGTGCGGGACATCGACAGCGGCGACTGGACGGCGCTGTCGTCCGTCGACTTCGGCACCGACGGCGTCGCCAGCGTGACGGCGAAGGTGCGGGCGCTGGCCGTCGGCGGCCGGATCCAGGTACGCCTGGGCGACGTCGCGGGTCCCGTGGTCGGCACGGTCCCGGTCGACCCGCCGGCCGGCGGGTGGGCCGAGGTAACCGCGGCGATCGAGGGCGTCAGCGGCGTGCACGACGTCTACTTCACCTACGAGGGCCCCGCCGGAACGGACCTCTTCGAGATCGACTCCTGGGAGTTCGAGGCCGCGACCGGCCGGCCCGAGCTGCCGGTGACGGCGAGCGCCCAGGCGCGGTGCGTCGGGGGCCGGGCGTACGTCGCGGTGCAGGCACACAACGGCCACACCGCACCCGTCGACATCACCCTGGAAACCGTCCACGGCAACCGGACGTTCACCGGCGTCGCGCCCGGCGCCAACGCCTACCAGTCCTTCGCCACCCGCGCGGCCTCGGTCGCCGCCGGCACCGCCACCGTCCGGGCCACCGGCACCATCGACGGCAGCACCGTGACCACCGTCGCCACCGCCACCCACCCCGCCATCAGCTGCGGCAGATGATCAACGAACCCACCAACGGCAGACGTCAACGGAGATCACATGAACGCATGGAAGCGTAGGCGGCTGTTCGCGGCCGGTGCCGCGACTGCCCTCCTGGCCGGGACGACGGCGCTGCCGTCGCCCGCGGTGGCCGAGGACGACGACGTACGGGTAACGGTCGACATCGAGGAGATCCGGGAGCCGGGCGTGCTCGCCCTGTCGATCGCGGGCGACTCCGTCGCGCTGTCCGAGGACGGCTCTACCCTGCTGGTCCGCCAGTTCGTCGGCACGCTGCCGACGGTGACGGTCACCGACACCCGTACCGCCGACGAGGTGCCGGCCGGTGCGGCCTGGGCCGTGGTCGGCAGTGCGAGCGACTTCGTCGGCAACGCCGGGCAGGCACCGATCAGCGCCGGTCACCTCGGCTGGAAGCCGAGGCTGATCGACGGTGGGGCCACCGGGTCGGTCACCGAGGGCGAGGAGGTCGTGACCGTCCTGGACGAACCGACCCAGCCCGGCAACAATGTCGGCCTGGCCGACCAGGAGTTGCTGATGTCGACGTACGACTCCGGGGCCGTCGCCGGTGACTCGTACTCCGTCAACGCCGACCTGTACCTGCGCACCCCGGCGGACGTCGCCGCGGGGGCGTACACCTCGACGTTGACCCTGTCCCTGTTCGAATGATCGCGCGCGGGGTGGGGCCGTCGCAGCGGCCCCACCCCGCACCCCGGCCGCCGAAGGACACCCGATGATCCGTTCCGTGCCGCAGGCGCTGCCGAGGCTGCTCGCCGTGCTGGCCGCGGTGCTCGTCACCGTTCCGGTCGCGCCCACCGGTGCCGGCGCGAAACCCGCCGCGCCGAAGCTGACCTGGGCGGTGCAGCCGGCCAATCCGGACGGCCCGGACGGTCGGCGGTGGATCGAGCGCACCCTCGATCCCGGGCAGGTGGTGACGGAGCACCTGGCCGTGCGCAACTTCAGCGACAGAGCCGCGGTCTTCCGCCTCCAGGCCGCCGACGGCTACCTCACCGACAAGGGCCGCTTCAACATGCTGCCCTCGGGCGAGGCGTCGAAGGACGGCGGCACCTGGATCAGGGTGCGGAACACGGTCACCGTCGGTGCGAACGAGACGAAGGTGGTGCCGTTCACCATCGCTGTGCCCCGGAACGCCACGCCGGGTGACCACCCGGCGGGCATCGCGGCGTCGGTCACCAGCAACGGGGGCACGGTCGCCGTCGAGAGCCGGGTCGGCTTCCGGGTCATGCTGCGCGTGAGCGGCACGGCCCTGGCGGCCCTGGCCATCGACGGCCTCACCGCCACGTACGGCCACTCCTGGAACCCGTTCTCGCCGGGCACCGTCCGGGTCCGCTACACGGTGGCGAACGACGGCAACGCCTGGGCGTCCGGCAAGGGTCGGGTGACCGTCTCGGAACTGTTCGGCCTCGCCGGGCGGGACACCACGGTCGACGTCGAGGAGCTGCTGCCCGGCGGCAGCCGGGTGGCCCAGGCCCGCGTCGGCGGTGTCTGGGGGCTGGGCCTGTTGCGGACGACCGTGGCGGTGACTCCGGCGGCGCTCGGCGACGGGATCGTCGCCGAGGCCCGACCGGCCACGTCAACCGTGACGGTCTGGGCGGTGCCGTGGCCGCAACTGTGCCTGGTGGTCGTTCTCGTGGCGGTCGCCCTGGCGCTCCGGGCTCTGCGTCGCCGTCGTCGTCGGCGGCTCGCCCTGCTGCTCGAACTGGCCCGGCAGGAGGGTCGCGCCTCCGCCACCACGGCAGGGGTCTCGACGGGTTCAGCGCGCTGACCTTGCCGGGTCACCGGCCACCCCCGATCGAGCGGCACCGGACGCCGTGTGGTGATCGGTGCGGCGACCCCGCAGCGAGCGGCGCTCCTGCGCATGTTTGCAGATAGTGGCTCTGACCTGGGCTTTTGCCCTCTGTCTCGCTACCGTGGAGGTACGCCCGGCGCAGTGCGTCGCCTGGGTAGGCGCACCCGCGGCGCCGCTGGTGCCGGCGGCGCGTGCGGCCTCCAGGCGTATCAACCTCGATCAGCCAACTGGTGCTTCGCCCACTCGGCGAGCGACGGCCAGGAGGTGACGAAAGGGTTAGGACCTGTGCGCAGTGAGAGCAGAACGAGCAATCAGGATCATTCTCGATGGTGGCTGCATCTTCGTGGGCCTCGGCGGGATAGTTCACCAGACGGCGATCGTGCCGCCCGGCCAGGCCAATGCCGTTCTCCTGGGGACGTATGTGGCGATCCTCGGGATCCCGGCGGGCGTCGGGCTGCTGTCGCTGCGCAGCAATGGCGTCAGCGGTACGACCAGTTCGCCATCGCCGTCTCGGCCGCAGGACTCGCCGTCGCCGCCGTCGCCATCGCCGCCGCTCTGCGGAACGGGTGATTGAGATGACGACCGAGCCCTGGCGCCTGCCGTCCCGAGCGTGGCAGGTCGTGTTCGCGTCGTTGGTGTTCGCGGCGGTGGTGGCCGTCTCGTCCATGGTGTACGCCAACTCCGTCGCCCGGACCTCCGAGCGGAGTTTGTGCGACCTGGTGGTGCGGCTCGACGACACCTACCGCACGATGCCTCCGCAGACCGCCACCGGGCGTCAGCTTGCCGCCGAGATTAGCGACCTGCGGAAGAAACTCGCCTGCCCGGCGTCGCGCGCGCTACGAGGGTGAGTGCCTGCCGTCCCGTCAGGGCCGTGACGATCTGGATCGGCCGGTTCGCCGTCGTGGCGGCCTACCCGGTGGCAGGCTGGACACCGTGGACCGGAAGCAGGTGGCCGGCTGGATCGCGGCGTACGAGCGGGCGTGGCGGACACCGGGGACGAAGACGCTCGCCGAGATCTTCGTCGACGGGGTGACCTACCGGCAGGGGCCCTACCGGTCGCCGGTCGTCGGACTGCCGTCCCTGGCCCGGATGTGGGAGGACGAGCGCAACGGCCCCGACGAGGTGTTCCAGATGACCAGCGAGATCATCGCGGTGGAGGGGAACACCGCCGTGGCGCGGGTGGAGGTCCGGTACGCAGACCCGGTCGACCAGGAGTATCGCGACCTGTGGATCATCCGGTTCGCCGAGGACGGGCGCTGTGCCTCGTTCGAGGAGTGGCCGTTCTGGCCGACGCAACCGATCGCTGCCCGCCCCGCCGAAAGCTGACCGAGGAACGCTCCGCCGGCCCGCCGGCTGGAGCCGGGCCATCCCGGCGGCCGGCCGATGCTTACCGGTACAGGCTCTTCAGGTACTCCGGGCCGTAGCGGCGCTCCAGTTCGGCCAGCGTGTCGGGGACGCTCTCGACCTCTTTGACGAGCCGGGGCCGGGGCGGCAGCACGTCCGGCTGCCAAATCTGCGGCTGCCACAGCTCGGAGCGGAGGAACGCCTTGGCGCAGTGGTAGAAGATCTGCTCGACAACCACCTCGATGGCCAGGATCGGCCGATGTCCCCTGACCACCATGTCGTCGAACCAGGGTGCCTCGCGGATCAGACGGGCCCGGCCGTTGATCCGCAGGGTGTCCGTGCGCCCGGGAATCACGAAGATCAGCCCGACGTGCGGGTTCTCCAGGATGTTGCGGTAACCGTCGGCGCGTCGGTTGCCGGGCCGCTCGGGGATCGCCAGCGTGACCTCGTCCAGCACCTTGACGAAACCGGGCGGGTCGCCCTTCGGGGAGACGTCGCAGCTGCCGTCCGCCCCGGCTGTGGCGACCAGGCAGAACGGGGAGGCCGCCAGCCACTGCCGGTCCCGTTCGTGCAGCACGACGCGTTCCTTGGTCACCGCCCGGGGCATCGGTGCCCCCAGCAGCTCGCGCAGTTCCTCCGCCGAGGTGATCTCCACCGTCACGTCTGACTCCCCCGTCCGTTGACCTCGGTGGCGCCTCCGATGGCCGCCGGCCGCCGTCCGTCAGGGTAGGCGGCGCCGGCCAGCGCGAGGTTTGCCCACCCGAGCCGGGGGTACCGCCCATCAGCGTCCGGACGCGAGCAGTGGAGGCCCACCATGGAGAGCCGACTGAAGGCGCTGGGTCACCCCGTGCACCCGATGCTGGTGATGTTTCCGCTGGCTCTCCTGGTCACCGGCGCCCTGTTCGACATCGTCGACACGGTCGGTGGTCCCGACTTCCTGGGCGAGGTGGCGTACTGGAACATCACGGTCGGCCTCGGCGGTGGCCTGCTGGCGGCGGCGGCCGGGACGGTCGACCTGCTCGCCATCCCGGCCGGCACCCGCGCCAAGCGGGTGGCGCTCACCCACGCCGCCGCGAACGTCGCGGTGATCCTGCTCTTCGCCGCCGTCTGGGCGGTCCGGCTCAACGCCGAGTCCCGGACGGCCGGCGGCGCGCTGATCGCGATCGAGGTGGTCGCGGTGGCCCTGCTCGGCGTCAGCGCCTGGCTCGGCGGTGAACTGGTCGACCGGCTCGGTGTCGGCGTCGACCCGGAGGCCGGTCTGGACGCGCCCAGCTCACTGCGGCCCCCGGCGGCCACGCAACGGATCGGAGACGTGCGATGACGGAACAGTTCGGCGGCAGCGGGTTCGGCCGGGGGTGGCG
>NZ_SMKF01000145.1 GCF_004348325.1 Micromonospora sp. KC213
CATCCGCTCCCGCCCCGCCCCGGGCCGCGCGGCCCCGGAGTGCGGATCGTGCGCCTGGCACCGGGGAAGGGGTGCCAGGAACTCGAAAGCGGCTGGAGATCTCGCAGTACGTCGGGCGTCGTCACGCCCTACAGACCGCCGGGCAGCACCCCCTCCTCGATGTCGGCGAAGTCGTCTTCGCTCTCCGCGAGGTAGGCCTCCCAGGCCGCCCTGTCCCAGATCTCCACCCGGGTGCTCGCCCCGATCACCACGAGTTCCCGGTCGAGCCCGGCGTACGACCGCAGGTGCGCCGGGATGGTGACCCGCCCCTGCTTGTCGGGGACCTCGTCGTGTGCGCTGGCGAAGAAGACCCGGCTGTAGGCCCGGGCCGCCTTGTTCGTCACCGGCTGCGCGCGCAACTGGTCCGCGATGCGCTGGAACTCGGGCGTGGGGAAGACGTAGAGGCAGCGATCCTGCCCTTTGGTTACCACGACACCCCCCGCCAACTCGTCCCGGAACTTCGCCGGAAGGATCAACCGGCCTTTGTCGTCCAGACGCGGAGTGTGGGTGCCGAGAAACACGGCCCAACCCCCTCGCCCTTTAGCGGCGTTCGCGGCGCCGCTGACCCCCCGGGCCGGTGGGCCCTCCCGGCCTCACCATCGCGCCCCACTCTACTCCACTTCCCTCCACCCGCAACCAGAATCGCCCGCGTGGCGCGCGGCTGAACGGCGCAAAGTCGCACGTCAGAGGCGGTGGAGCGGAGTGGAGGGCCGGAGCGCCACGCGGCGAGCGTCCGCTTCCCGACAATGATCGACTCCGGCCGGCTGAGCGCCGCCGACCGGACGCCCGGGCGGACCCGACCGAACGGTTCACCGTCGGCGGCGATCTGGCTGGGCGGTGCGGTCCGGTAACCTCGCTGCCGTGACGGACGCGAAGATGCCCCTGCGGGCCAAGGTGGCCACCTCCGTGTCGCGGACCGCCGCGGCGCTGTCGCGGGCCGCCGGTCGCGGCGACGGTTCGGTGATCGGCGGCTGGATCGGCCTGAAGATCGACCCCGACCTCCTGGCCCACCTCTCCGCCGGTCGCGCCATCGCGCTGATCTCCGGCACCAACGGCAAGACCACCACCACCCGGCTCGCCGCCGCCGCGGTCGGGGTGCTCGGCCGCGTCGCCACCAACTCCTTCGGCGCGAACATGCCGACCGGCCACACCTCCGCGCTGGCCAAGGCGGGCAGCACCCCGTACGCGGTGCTGGAGGTCGACGAGCACTACCTCGCCCAGGTGCTGGAGGCCACCGAACCGCACGTGGTGGCGCTGCTGAACCTGTCCCGGGACCAGCTGGACCGGGCCAAGGAGGTGGCCATGATGGCCCAGCTCTGGCGGGCCGCGCTGGTGCGCCACGCCAAGGTCCGGGTGGTGGCCAACGCCGACGACCCGATGGTGGTCTGGGCGGCCACCCCGCCGGCCGACCCGGCCCGCGGGATCAACGCCCCGCACGTCACCTGGTTCAGCGCCGGCCAGCGCTGGCACGACGACTCCTGGGTCTGCCCCGAGTGCGGCTCCACCATCCAACGCTCCGGCCAGCAGTGGTGGTGCACCGGCTGCCCGCTGCGCCGCCCGGAACCGAACTGGACGGTGGAGGACGACGGGGTCCTTGACCCCACCGGCGCCTGGCACAAGATCACTCTCCAGCTCCCCGGCAAGGTCAACATCGGCAACGCCGCCACCGCCCTGGCCGTCGCCGCCGAGTTCGGCGTACGCCCCGTCGACGCCGTCTCCCGGCTCGGCACGGTCACCTCGGTCGCCGGTCGCTACGCCCAGGTCCAGCGGGACGGGCGCAACATCCGGCTGCTGCTGGCGAAGAACCCGGCCAGTTGGCTGGAGGCGTTCGACATGGCCGACGAGGCCCCGACCCTGCTGTCCATCAACGCCCGCGACCCCGACGGCCTGGACACCTCCTGGCTGTTCGACGTCGACTTCGCCCCGCTGCGCGGGCGACAGGTGCTGATCACCGGTGACCGGGCGTACGACCTGGCGGTCCGGCTCGAGGTCAACGGCGTGCCGTTCCAGCACGTCCGCACGTTCGGCGAGGCGGTCCGCGCCGCCCCGCCGGGCCGGCTGGAGGTCATCGCGAACTACACCGCCTTCCAGGACATCCGAGCGGAGTTGGACCGTGTCAACTGAGAGCCTGCGCATCGTCTGGGTCTACCCCGACCTGCTCTCCACCTACGGCGACCGCGGCAACATGCTGATCCTGGCCCGCCGGGCGCAACTGCGCGGCATGCCGGTCGAGGTGCTGGAGGTCCGATCCGACCAGCGGCTGCCCGCCACCGCCGACATCTACCTCATCGGTGGCGGCGAGGACGGCCCGCAGGCGCTCGGCGCGCAGCGGCTGCTCGCCGACGGCGGCCTGCACCGTGCGGTCGCCCAGGGCTCGGTGGTCTTCGGTGTCTGCGCCGGTTACCAACTTCTGGGCACCTCCTTCTTCGCCAAGGGCACCCGGTGCGCCGGTCTGGAACTGCTGGACCTCTCCTCCGACCGGGGTCCCACCCGGGCCGTGGGTGAGCTGGCCGGCGACATCGACCCTCGGCTCGGCATCCCGGCGCTGTCCGGCTTCGAGAACCACGGCGGGCGCACCCACCTCGGCCCGAGCGTCTCCCCGCTGGCCCGGGTGACCGCCGGGGTCGGCAACGACGGCGCCACCGAGGGGGCGTGGCGGGGCAAGCTGCTCGGCACCTACTCGCACGGGCCGGCGCTGGCCCGCAACCCGGCCCTGGCCGACCTGCTGCTGCGCTGGGCCACCGGCGCCCACCAGCTTCCGCCGCTGGACGACACCTGGGCCGAGCGGCTCCGCTCCGAGCGCCGCGCCGCGGTGGCCGCCGCCCGGGCATGATCCCCCGCGTCCGGCGGCTACTGCGCGAGCCGTCGGCGGTCCGATTCGCGCTGTTGCTGCTCCTGCTCGCCACGTGCGGGGCGGTGTTGCTCGTCGTCGACCTGCCCGAGGCCGGGGAGTTGCCCCGGCTGGCCGACCCGCTGGGCGGCCTCGCCCCCGTGGCGGCGGTCGTCGGCGGGGCGCTGTTGCTGGTGGCGCTCGTCCCCCGGACGTTCATCACGCTCGCGCTGGGGGCGATCTTCGGCGCGCTGGAGGGCGCCGCGTACGCGCTGGGCGCCGCACTGCTGGCCGCGGCGCTGGGCTTCACCGTCGGCCGCGTCCTGGGGCGCGAGTTCGTCGCCGGGCGGGTACGGGGCCGGTTGGCCCGCCTCGACGGCTGGTTCGCCCGGCAGAACGTGCTCGGCGTGATCACCGTACGGCTGCTGCCCATCTCCGGGTACGGCCTGACCAGCTACGGCTATGGCACCACCGGCGCCCGGATGCTGCCGTTCCTCGTCGGCAGCGCGATCGCCTCCACCCCCACCGCCTTCGGCTACGCGGCGCTCGGCGCGGCGATCGGCTCACCGGGCGACGTCAACTGGTACGCCGCCGCCCCCGCGAGCCTCGGCCTGATCGCCAGCGCGGTGCTGGTCCACGGCTGGTGGCGGGCGGAACGGCAGCGCCGGCACCGCCCGACCTGACACCGCCGGCCCGGCCCTACGCCCTGGCGGCGGCGCGGGCGAACCGGGTCGGCCCGCCCGCGCCATGGCGCCGACTACGGGCAGTTGACGATGGTGTCGAAGGTGTCCGCGGTGCAGCTGTCGAAACTCGTCCCCCCGTCGAGGGAGTCGTTGCCCCGCACGCCGTCGACTCCCTCCAGGGTGTCGTTGCCGGCGCCGCCCTCGAGAGTGTCGTTGCCGGCGCCCCCGTTGACGGTGTCGTTGCCGTTCTCGCCGCGCAGGGTGTCGTTGCCGGCGCTACCGAGCAGGGTGTCATTGCCCGACCCGCCGGAGATGGTGTCGTTGCCGTCGAGGCCGTCGATGGTGTCGTTGCCCGGACCACCGATGATCGTGTCGTTGCCCGGGGTCGCCGCGATCGCGCCGGACAGGCCGGCGCTGCCAGCGTCGGCGGAGTCCCCGATGATCCGGTCGGCGTGCGGCCCTCCCTCGATCACGTCGCCGCCGCTGCCACCGTCCAACGTACCGGCGATCTCGACGTTCGGGGCCAGCGTGATGGTGTCATCGCGGTCGCCGCTGTCGACCCGGACGTTGGACACCGGCAGCGGACACCGCACGGCACCGTTCGGAGCGGCCTCGCACGGTGTCACCGCCACCACCCGGTCTCCGCCGTCGGCGACCACGAGGCTCTGTCCCTGCCGACGGACCTGAATCTCGTTCACCACCCCCGGCCTGGCCTCGATCAGCAGGGTGTCGCCGACCTTCTGCACGACGGTGCTGTCGACGGCGGCGACCGTCGTACCGTCGGCCGGCGCGCTCAGTTGGCGGGACGACGATCCGGCGGTCACCGGCCCGGCACCGGCGAGGCTCTGGGCGATGGCGAGCGCACCCACGGCGGCCAGTACGAACAGTCGTCTGCTTCTGTTCATGACGTAGCTCCCTCTTCTCGTGTCGTGGCTGGCCCGCTGCGCCTTGCACGACAGCGGGACCGGACGTTGTGTGCGGGTCAGGGGCACTCCACGACCGGGTCATCCGCGTCGGCGAGGCAGGTGTCGACGCCGGCGTCGCCGGAGAGCTGGTCGTTGCCGGCCACCCCGTCGACGCCGGTGACGAAGTCGTTGCCCGTACCACCGAGAAGCAGGTCGTTGCCGGAGCCGCCGTCGATCCGGTCCCGCCCGGTGCCGCCGTCGATCAGGTCGTTGCCGGCCCCACCGGAGGCCCGGTCGCTGCCGTTGCCGCCCTCGACCACGTCGTTGCCGTCCCCACCGGCCAGGCGGTCGTTACCGTCCTGACCGCCGATGCTGTCGTTGCCGCCACCGCCGTCGATCTCGTCGTCGCCGGGGCCGCCGTTGAGGGTGTCGTTGCCGGCCGCGCCGATCAGGGTGTCGTCGCCCTCCTCCCCCTCGACGCTGTCATTGGCGTTACCGGTCACCAGGATGTCGTTGCCGGAGCCACCGAAGACGGTCACGCCGACCGCGGGGACGCTCAACACGTCGATGGTCACCCGGTCGTCGAGGTTGCCGGCGTTGATCACGATCTCGGTGACGCCGCCGGCCGGGCAGCGCGCCTCCGCACCGGCCTGAAGGCAGCCGCCGCTGGCCGCCACCCCCTCCACGGCGTCGGTGACGACGTAGTGCGACCCGACGAGCCGGACGGTGACGTCGTTGATCCGGTTGACCCCGGCGGTCACGGTGACGACGGTGCCCGTCCGGTTCACCAGTGTGGTGCCGACGGTGGCGACGCCGCCCGCCGCCGGAGTCCCGGCGGCCCAGGCGGGCGCGCCGGCGAGCGCCAGCACCCCGCAGAGAGTGGCAGGTATGGCGGCATGCCGGATGACACCTCTCACGATTCCTCCCCAGGCAAGGACCTTCATTCGCCGACATCAATGTCGACAAGTCGCCACCATCGTCGTCGGCGCGCCGCCCGCGGGCAAGGAATTCGAGAGAGTGAAATTATTAAATTTGGCGTGACAGTTCCACTCAGGTGACGACGGAGACCATCCGACCCTTGACCACGATGACCTTGCGGGGCTCCTTGCCGGCCAGCGCACCGGCGACCGCCTCCAGCGCCGCCGCCCGCACCTCGGCCTCGGCGGCGTCGGCGGGAACCTCGACCCGGCCGCGCACCTTGCCGTTGATCTGCACCGGGTAGGTGACCGTCTCGGCGACCAGCAGGGCCGGGTCGGCGGTCGGGAAGTCCGCGTACGTCAGCGAGGTGTCGTGGCCCAGCCGCCGCCACAGTTCCTCGGCGACGTGCGGGGCGAACGGCGCCAGCATCAGCACCAGCGGCTCGGCCACCTCGCGCGGGGTCTGCGGCAGTCGGGTCACCGCGTTGGTCAGCTCGATCAGCTTGGCGATCGCCGTGTTGAACCGGATCCCCTCCATGTCGCCGCGGACCCCGTCGACCACCCTGTGCAGCAGCCGGCGGGTCGCCTCGTCGGCGGGCGCGTCGACCACCCGCGGCGCGCCGGTCTGCTCGTCGACGACCGCCCGCCAGACCCGTTGCAGGAACCGGTACGACCCGACCACCGCCCGGGTGTCCCAGGGGCGGGAGACCTCCAGCGGACCCATCGACATCTCGTAGACCCGGAAGGTGTCGGCGCCGTACGTCGCGCACATCTCGTCGGGGGTGACGACGTTCTTCAGCGACTTGCCCATCTTGCCGTACTCGCGGCTGACCGCCGTGTCGCCCAGGTAGAAGCCGCCGTCACGTTCGACGACCTCCTCGGCGGGCACGTACGCGCCCCGGGCGTCGGTGTAGGCGTACGCCTGGATGTAGCCCTGGTTGAACAGCTTGCGGAACGGCTCGAACGACGAGACGTGGCCCAGGTCGTACAGGACCTTGTGCCAGAAGCGGGCGTACAGCAGGTGCAGCACGGCGTGCTCGGCGCCACCGACGTACAGGTCGGTGCCCCCGCAGTCGCCCGCGTCCCGCGGGCCCATCCAGTACCGCTCGTTCTCCGCGTCGACGAACCGCTCGGAGTTGGTCGGGTCCAGGTAGCGCAGCTCGTACCAGCAGGAGCCGGCCCACTGCGGCATCACGTTGGTCTCCCGGGTGTACCGCTTCGGGCCGTCCCCCAGGTCCAGCTCCACCTCGACCCAGTCGCGGCGACGCGACAGCGGGGTCTCCGGGTCGCTGCCGGCGTCGTCGGGATCGAACGTCTTGGGCGAGAAGTCGTCGACCTCGGGCAGCTCGACCGGCAACATCGACTCGGGCAGCGCGATGGCGCTGCCGGTCTCGTCGTACACGATCGGGAACGGCTCGCCCCAGTAGCGCTGCCGGGAGAACAGCCAGTCGCGCAGCCGGTAGGTGACCGCGCCCTCGCCGTGGCCGTTGGCCTCCAACCACGCGATGATCCGGGCCTTGGCGTCGTCGACTCCCAGGCCGTTCAGGTCCAGGCCGCGCTCCGGCGCGGCGCTGTTGATCGCCGGGCCGTCCCCGGTGTACGCCTTGCCGTCGAAGCCGTCGGCCGGCTGCACGGTCCGGATGATCGGCAGGTCGAAGACCTCGGCGAAAGCCCAGTCCCGCTCGTCCTGCGCGGGCACCGCCATGATCGCCCCGGTGCCGTAGCCGGCCAGCACGTAGTCGGCGACGAAGATCGGGATCTGCCCGCCGGTGACCGGGTTGGTGGCGTACGCGCCGACGAAGACGCCGGTCTTCTCCTTGGTCTCCGCCTGTCGCTCGACGTCGGTCTTGGCCGCCGCCGCCTTCCGGTACGCCTCGACGGCGGCCCGCGGGCTGGCGTGCCCCCCGGTCCAGGCGTCCCTGGTCCCCTCCGGCCAGGTCGCCGGAACCAGGGCGTCGACCAGTTCGTGCTCGGGAGCCAGCACCATGTAGGTCGCCCCGAAGATGGTGTCCGGCCGGGTCGTGAACACCCGGATCGGCGCCACGGCCGTGGCGAAGTCGATGTGCGCGCCGGTGGACCGGCCGATCCAGTTGCGCTGCATCAGCTTGATCGGCTCGGGCCAGTCCAGCGAGTCCAGGTCGTCCAGCAGCCGGTCGCCGTACGCGGTGATCCGCATCATCCACTGCTTCAGGTTGCGCTTGAAGACCGGGAAGTTGCCCCGCTCGGAGCGGCCGTCGGCGGTGACCTCCTCGTTGGCCAGCACGGTGCCCAGCCCCGGGCACCAGTTGACCGGTGCCTGCGAGACGTACGCCAGCCGGTGGTCGTCGACGATCGCCCGCCGCCGCGCCGCCGTCAGCTCGGCCCACGGGCGACCGTCCGGAGTGGGCCGGGTGCCGGCCTCGAACTCGGCGACCAACTCGGCGACCGGGCGGGCCTTCTTCGCCTCGGGGTCGTACCAGGAGTTGAACACCTGCAGGAAGATCCACTGGGTCCAGCGGTAGAAGTCGGTGTCGATGGTGGCCACCGAGCGGCGCTCGTCGTGGGCCAGGCCCAGCCGGCGCAGCTGCGCCTTGTACCGCTCGATGTTCTGCTCGGTGGTGGTCCTGGGGTGGGTGCCGGTCTGCACCGCGTACTGCTCGGCGGGCAGCCCGAACGCGTCGAAGCCCATCGCGTGCAGCACATTGCGCCCGGCCATCCGCTGGTAGCGGGCGAAGCAGTCGGTGCCGATGTAGCCCAGCGGATGGCCGACGTGCAGGCCGGCTCCCGAGGGGTAGGGGAACATGTCCAGCACGTACAGCTTCTCCGCGCCGGCCCGCGGATGGTTGGGGTCGGCCAGCGGACCGGTCGGGTTCGGGGCGTGGAAGGTGCCCTCGCGCGCCCAGACGTCCTGCCACCGGCGCTCGATCTCGTCGGCCAGGGCGGCCGTGTACCGGAACGGTGGCACGTCACTGGCCGGTGCGGCTGCCTCACTCATGGCGTCTCTCCTCGAACCGCTGTTGGTCGTACCGCGGGATGCGGGTCGGTCTCGTCCGGTAGGCACAAAAAAGCCCCTCGCGCAGGAGGGGCGGCCGTGCTGTCGCGGTCAGCGCGTCAGCACGGCTCGGTAAGAAGCAGACCGGCCACGGACATGCCCGCAGTCTACCGCCGGCCGCGACGGGACGGGAACCGCCTTACCCGCCGGCCGGGGCGGCACCGCCGGCACGATCGGGCCACCCCACGGCGGCCGGTTACCGAGGGTGATCGGCGACGCCGTGTCCGTCATGCCCGTCCGGCCCCGGCCAGCGCCGCGGGTACCCGCTGAGCAGGGCTCCTGCATCCCTCGACCGGCGAATATTCCGGGCGTAACCGGCGGACCGCCTGCGGGTGTCGGCGAAGACGAGAAACATGGTTAGCCTGAGAGGCCAATGAGATTTCTGCGGCAGACGTGGCTCGGCGTCGCGAACCCAACGGCGGGTCCAGGTGCTCTCATACAGAGCTGCCGTTTCCGGCGACGAGGAGGAGGCCCGTGACACAACAGACCTGGGACGAGGTGGGCGGCCTGCTGCCGCACGACGAGTTCCGCGCCGCCAGCGACGCCATCGTGGCCAACATCGAACAGGTCATCGAAGGCAAGACCGCGACCGTGCGCCTCGCCCTGGCCGTCCTGCTCGCCGAGGGTCACCTTCTGATCGAGGACGTCCCCGGCGTCGGCAAGACCAAGCTGGCCAAGGCGTTGGCCCGCTCGATCGACTGCTCGGTACGCCGGATCCAGTTCACCCCCGACCTGCTGCCCAGCGACGTCACCGGCGTGAGCGTCTACAACCAGGAGACGCACGACTTCGAGTTCCGGCCGGGCGCGGTCTTCGCCAACCTGGTGGTCGGTGACGAGATCAACCGGGCCTCCCCCAAGACGCAGTCGGCGCTGCTGGAGTGCATGGAGGAACGCCAGGTCACCGTCGACGGGGTGACCTACCAGCTGCAGACCCCGTTCATGGTGATCGCCACGCAGAACCCGATCGAGATGGAGGGCACCTACCCCCTCCCGGAGGCGCAGCGCGACCGGTTCACCGCCCGGATCGCGATGGGCTACCCCGGCCCGCAGGCCGAGCTGGCCATGCTGGACGGCCACGGCGCCGCCGACCCGCTGCAGGAGCTGCGGCCGGTCGCCGACGCCGAGACGGTCCGCCGGCTGATCGCCACCGTGCGCCAGGTGCACGCCGCCGACGCCGTCAAGCAGTACGCCGTCGACCTGGTCACCGCCACCCGCGAGTCGCCGGAACTGCGGCTGGGCGCCTCCCCCCGGTCCACCCTCCAGCTGCTGCGCACCGCCCGTGCGGTGGCCGCCCTGGAAGGACGCGACTACGTGCTCCCCGACGACCTGCAGGCGCTCGCGGTGCCGGTGCTGGCGCACCGCCTCATCCCGACCGCGGACGCGCAGCTCGCCCGGCGCACCACCGACGCGATCATCGCGGAGCTGGTGCACCGGTTGCCACTGCCGCCGGACCGCCAACGCACCCCGTACGACACGCCCCGGCCCGCCACCGGCAACGCCCGCCCGCCGTTCGAGCCGCGGAGGCCGTGACGTGCGTGACGGGCTGCGAGGTCTGACCACCCGCGGCCGCTCGTTCCTGGCGGCCGCGGTCGCGGCGGCGGTCTCCGCCGGCATTCTCGGCGAGAAGGACCTGCTGCGGGTGGCCGTACTGCTCGCGACCCTCCCGCTGCTCGCCGCGCTCTACGTGGGGCGCAGCCGCTACAAGCTCGCCTGCAGCCGGGCGTTGGAACCGCACCGGGTGCCGGTCGGAGCCCACTCCCGGGTGGTGCTGCGGTTGCAGAACATGTCCCGCCTGCCCACCGGCACCCTGCTGCTGGAGGACCGGCTGCCGTACGCGCTGGGCAGCCGGCCCCGGGTGGTGCTGGAGCGCCTCGGCGCGCACCAGGCCAGCTCGGTGGCGTACACGGTGCGCGCCGACGTGCGCGGCCGGTACCAGGTCGGCCCGCTGGTGGTCCGGATGACCGATCCGTTCGGGCTGTGCGAGCTGACCCGTGCCTTCCCGGGCACCGACCACCTGACGGTGATCCCGCAGGTCACTCCGCTGCCGGCGATCCGCCTGCCCGGCGAGTACGCCGGCAGCGGCGACAGCCGGGCCCGGTCCGTGGCGGTACACGGCGAGGACGACGCGGCGACCCGGGAGTACCGCCGGGGCGACGACCTGCGTCGGGTGCACTGGAAGTCGACCGCCCGCACCGGTGAGCTGATGGTGCGACGCGAGGAGCAGCCCTGGGAGAGCCGCGCCACCGTGGTGCTGGACACCCGGGCGTACGGCCACCGCGGCGACGGTCCCACCGCCAGCTTCGAGTGGGCGGTCTCGGCCGCCGCGAGCATCGCCGTGCACCTGCGGCAGTCCGGCTACAAGCTGCGGTTGGTCACCGGCTCCGGTGCGGACGTGGACGCCACCGAGGTGGCCGGCGACGGCGTGCTCCTCGACCATCTCGCCGATGTCCGGCTCGACCAGCGCGTCGACGTCGCGACGCTGGTGCAGCGGGTCCGCCAGCGCGCCGACGGCGGCCTGATCATCGCGCTGCTCGGCACGCTGAACACCACCGAGGCCGAACTGCTGGCCGGGTTACGCGGCAACGGCGCGACCTGTGTGGGTTTCCTGCTGGACAGCAACAGTTGGTTGAACCTGCCGGAGCAGGCACGCGCCGAGTCCGCGCAGGCCCACGGCGCCGCCGCGCTGGCCCTGCTCCAGGGCGGCTGGCGGGTGATCGGGGTGGACCACGGCAGCCGGTTGCCGGCGCTGTGGCCGCAGGCGGCCCGTGGCTCGCAGGGGTTCGCCCTGCGCGCCGCCATGGCCGAGACGGTCGCCGGCGTGGTCCGGTGACGGGGAGGGTGACATCGTGATCGCGTCCCGGAACCTCGGCTTCGTGGCCGCCGCGGCGACCCTGCTCGCCGCGGCGCCCCTATCGTCGATCTTCCAACGGTGGACCTGGCTGATCCAGGCCGCCATCGCGGTGGCCGTGGTGGCGGCCGTGGCCGCGCTGATCCGGGCGCTGCGGGCCCCGCTGTGGGCGCAGGTGGTGGGCATGCTGGCCGGCCTGCTGCTCGCGCTGACCTGGTTGTTCCCCGCCGGCGACGAACTGGTCGGGATCCTGCCCACCCCGGACACGCTGGCCCACTTCGGTGAGCTGCTGCAGGGCTCGACGCAGGACATGCGGTCGTACGGGGTGAAGGTGCCGGACACCACCCCGCTGTTGTTCATCACCGTGCTCGGGGTGGGCGGGGTGGCCGTCCTGGTCGATGTGCTGGCGGTGGGGCTGCGTCGTCCCGCGCTCGCCGGGCTGCCCATGCTGGCGATCTACTCGGTGCCGGTGGCGGTCTACGTGGACAGCGTGCCGGCGTTGCCGTTCGTCGTCGGAGCCTGCGGCTACCTGTGGCTGCTGGTCACCGACAACGTCGAGCGGGTACGCCGGTTCGGCCGCCGGTTCACCGGTGAGGGCCGCGACGTCGACGTCTGGGAGGCGTCTCCGCTGGCCGCGGCCGGTCGCCGGCTGGCGGTGGTGGGTGTGGCGCTCGCCGTGGCGCTGCCGCTGGCGGTGCCGGGGATGACCGGGGGGCTGCTCAACCAGTTCACCTCGGCCGGCGACGGCACCGGCACCGGGCGGTTCGGGCAGGGCGGCAGCCCCGGCCGGATCGATCTGTTCGCCGCGCTCAGTGGCCAGCTCAACCAGTCCGAAGTGGCCGAGATGGTCAAGGTGACCACCACCGAGCCCAGCCCTTTCTACCTGCGCTTCGGCGTCGCCGACGAGCTGCGCTCGGACGGCTTCCGGGTGCGCCCGCCGACCGGGACGCGGGTCGACCGGGACCTGCCGGGCATCGACCGGCGGGGCGCGGACCAACAGCGGTACCGGGCGACGGTGGAGGTCAGCCGTAACCTCGAGATGCCGCTGGTGCCGGTCTACTCCGACCCGGTCGGGGTACAGGGGCTCAACGGCAACTGGCTCTACGACCGCAATCTCGGTGTGGTGTTCTCCAACCGGGACAACTCCCGGGGCAAGCGCTACACCGTCGAGTACGTCCGGTCGACCTTCACTCCAGCGGCGCTGCGCCGTGCCCCCTCGCTGCCGGCCGAGCACCCGATCGCCGTGCAGCAGACCCGCCGGCCGTCGGTGCAGCAGGTGGACGCGCTGGTCGCCGAGCTCATCGAGGGCAAGCGCACCGACTACGACAAGGTCCGGGCGATCTACGACCACTTCTCCCGGGAGAACGGCTTCAGCTACTCGCTGAGCACCAGGGGCGGCACCAGCGGCCAGGAGATCGTCGACTTCCTCGACAACAAGGTCGGCTTCTGTCAGCAGTACGCGGCCGCGATGGCCTGGCTGGTCCGCGCGGCCGGCATTCCGGCCCGGGTCGCGTTCGGCTTCACCAACGGCACCAGCACCGGTACCGGCAGTTTCGTGCTGACCAACCGCAACCTGCACGCCTGGACGGAGGTCTACTTCGACGGGATGGGGTGGGTGCCGTTCGACCCCACCCCCGCGTACGCGGTGCAGGGCGCCACCCGTTCGGCCTGGGCCCCGGACAGCGACGCGCCGGACCCGGAGCCGTCGGGCAGTTCCGCGCCGGGGGTCACCCCGGAGGGGCCGGACACCACCGCCGGCCCGCAGCAGCCGGACGCCGCCGACCGGGACGTCGACGAGACCTTCGACCCGGTCACCGGTGCCCCGATCCAGCGTGCGCCCACCTGGCCGTGGTGGACGGCCGGTGGCGTGCTGGCGCTGCTCGCGCTGCTGTGCGTACCGGCGCTGCGCCGGATGGCACTGCGCCGGCGACGCCAGCTGACGGTGACCCCGGCGGTCACCGCGGGCGCGGCCGACGCGGCGGACGCCCCGGCCACCGGCATGCTGGTCCTCGGCGGGGATCGCGACCGCGCCCGGGCCGACGCCCACGCCGCATGGGACGAGCTGGTGGACACCCTGGTCGACTACCAGGTCCGGGTCGACCGGACGGAAACCCCGCGGGCGACCGCGGAACGCCTGGTCCGGGAGGCGCTCGCGGAGGACGCCACCTCCGCCACGGCGGTACGGTTGCTCGGTCGCGCCGAGGAGCGGGCCCGCTACGCCCGTGACCCGCTCACCGGCGAGCCGCTGCGCCCGGCCCTGGCCTCGGTACGCGACACGCTCGCCGCCCGGGCCGACCGACGTACCCGGCTCCTCGCGGTGGTGCTTCCGCCGTCGGTGCTGATGCGGTGGCGTTCGGCCGTGACGGAACACTCCACCCGGTGGGTGACGACGACCGGCCGGCTCCGCCTGCGGCTGGCGCGGTGGAATCCCCGCCGCCTACTGGCCCGCCGCGCCTGACCGCCCCGCTGCCGGCCCGGCCGGCGCGTCCGTTTGCCGCGAATGGCGGTGTCCCTAGTCTAGGGACACCGCCATTCGCCGCAGACTGAGTTGATCAAGCAGCTGAGCTGCCGGAGGTTCGGGCCTGACTCTGGACATGCTGCTACGACGGTGGTGGCCGGAAGCTACCCGGCACCCACCGTCCCGCGACGACGCCGAACCGCCTCAGTGGCGGACGACGGTCAGCGATGTCCCTCCGGGCGCTGCCGCCACCGGTCCTCCATGCGGTCCAGCAGTGACGGCCGGCGGCCGCCACGCCCGCGCGGACGACGACGGCTGGTCGTGCCACCCACCACGTGCAGGTCCGGTGACTGCGCCCGCCGGTGCGACTGCACCGCATAGCCCAACGCGGCCAGCATGACGACGAACCCCGCCACTGCCAGCGGCGGAGTCTTGATCACCGCGCCATAGACCAACAGGGCCAGGCCGACGACGACGACGCCGGCAGCGACGAGCAGGCGACGCCGCGCGTGGAAACGCGGGTCGCTGGCGCGCACGGCCGAGGCGAATTTGGGGTCCTCGGCAAGCGACCGCTCGATCTGCTCGAACAGCCGCTGCTCGTGCTCCGAGAGCGGCACGGCACTCCTCCCCGGTCACGTTGGTCGGCCCGGTCGGGCCGACAGACCGTGGCAGCCAACCGGCTGCTTGCCGTCAAGTCTACGAGGGCCCTCGCGCGTCGGAAAGCGGGACGACCTACGGCCGGCCCGGTTTTTCGCGTCGGTCGCCACCACCCATGCCGAGCAGACTGGCCGGACCTATGACGGACCGCCCGAAACGGGCAGCCGCGGCGTCGGCGGCAGCTTCCGCCTCCCGCCAGCCGCGCTCGGGCGCGCCGAGGGTCAACTGCCGGGGCGTGCCACTCGCCTCCGCCAGCCCTTCGACCCGTACGCCGACCAGCCGGATCCGCTCCCCGGGGTCGAGCGCCGCCCAGAGCGCCCAGGCGGTGTCGAAGACCTCCCGGCTCACATCGGTCGGTACGCCGAGGGTGCGGGACCGGCTCACGGTGCGGAAGTCCGCCAGCCGCACCTTGATCGACACCGTACGGCCGACCTGACCGGCACGACGCAGCCGGACGCCCACCTTCTCGCTGAGCGCCAGCAGCGCCCGGCGGATCTCCCGCGGGTCGCTCACGTCCACGTCGAAGGTCACCTCCGCGCCGATCGACTTCTCCACGTGCTCCGGGCTCACCGGACGCGGGTCCCGCCCCCAGGCCAGCTCGTGCAGGTGGGCCGCGGACGCCTCGCCGACCGCTCGCCGCAACATGCCCAGCGGAGCCTCGGCCAGGTCACCGACGGTGGCCAGGCCCAGTCGGCGCAACGCCTCGGCGGACCGCTCCCCCACCCCCCAGAGCGCGTCGACCGGCAACGGGTGCAGGAACTCCAGCACCCGGTCGGCGGGCACCACCAGCAGGCCGTCCGGTTTGGCGCGGGTCGAGCCGAGCTTGGCCACGAACTTGCTCGGCCCCACCCCGACCGAGCAGGTGAGCTTCTGCTCCTCGGCGACCCGGCGGCGGATCAGCCGGGCGACCTCGACCGGGGAGCCGAACAGCCGCCGGGCGCCGGCCACGTCGAGGAACGCCTCGTCGAGGGAGAGTGGCTCGACCAGCGGGGTGACGTCCCGGAAGATCTGCATGACCGCCTGCGAGGCCGCCGCGTACCGGGTGAGGTCGGGCGGGAGGTAGACCGCGTGCGGGCAGAGCGCCCGGGCCCGGGCGGTGGGCATGGCGCTGCGAACGCCGTACCGCCGGGCCTCGTAGCTGGCGGAGCTGACCACGCCGCGCGGGCCGACCCCGCCGACCACGACGGGCTTGCCGCGCAGATCCGGGCGGCGGCGCACCTCGACCGAGGCGAAGAAGGCATCCATGTCGACGTGCAGCACGGTGCTGCCGGAGTCGTCGGCGCCCGGCCCGAAACGCGGGTCACCACCGCGCGGCAACGACTGGCTCCGGCCCATCCCCGCACGCTAACCCGCCGGTACGACACCTCGCGCGGCGGCTGCGGGTGGGGCGATAGTGGGG
>NZ_SMKF01000146.1 GCF_004348325.1 Micromonospora sp. KC213
CCCCCGTGGATTGCCTCACCTTCACTTGCGGAAGCGGCCTCCACCGATCCGCCTGCCGCCCGCGCCCGCTCCGCCGCCGCCGCCGCCACCGTACCCGGACGCTTACGCGCCACCCACCCCTCGATGGCCCGCTGTGGCGCCCGGGTCACCCCGAGTGCACCCGGCGGCACGTCCTGGCTGATCGCGCTGCCCGCCGCCACGTACGCCCCCGGGCCCACCTCGACCGGGGCGATCAGGCTGGTGTCACAGCCGATGAAGGCCGCCTCGCCCACCGTGGTGCGGTGCTTGTTCACCCCGTCGTAGTTCACGAAGATCGTCGCCGCGCCGATGTTCGCCTTCGCGCCGATCGTGGCATCCCCCACGTACGACAGGTGCGGCACCTTCGCACCCGCACCCACCTCGGAGTTCTTCACCTCGACGAACGTGCCGACCTTCGATCCCTCGGCCAGCCGCGCCGCCGGCCGCAGGTACGCGTACGGCCCGACGCTCGCCCCCGGCCCCACCTCGGCGCCCACCGCGTGGCTGCGCAACACCGTCGCCGACGGCCCCACCACGGTGTCGACCAGCGTGACGTCCGGCCCGATGACCGCCTCCGCGCCCACCACCGTCGCGCCACGCAGCTGCGTGTTCTGGTCGATCACCGCGTCCCGGGCCACCGTCGCGGTGACGTCGATCCAGGTGGTCTCCGGGTCGAGGATGCTCACCCCGCTGCGCATCCATGCCTCGTTCACCCGCTCGCGCAGCAACCGGCGCAGACCGGCCAACTCGACCCGGTCGTTGCAGCCCAGCGTCTCGACATGGTCCGCGGCCAGGTGCACGCCCACCGGCTCACCGGCGGAGACCAGCAGACCGAAGACGTCCGTGAGGTACTCCTCGCCCTGGTCGTTGTCGGTGGAGAGCTTGCCCAGCGCGTCCCGCAGCCGGGCCACGTCGAACGCGTAGATACCCGCGTTGATCTCCCGCAGCGCGCGCTGCGCCGGACTCGCGTCGCGCTCCTCGACGATCTGCTCCAGTCGACCGTCGGCGTCCCGCACGATCCGGCCCAGACCCGTCGGGTCGGGCACCTCGGCGGCGAGCACGGTGGCCGCGGCGCCCGCCCCCTCGTGCGCCTCCACCAGCGCGGCGACCGTCTCGGCGCGCAGCAGCGGCACGTCCCCGTTGATCACCACGACGGTGCCGGACGCCTCAGGCACCGCGTCCAGCGCGATCCGGACCGCGTGCCCGGTGCCAAGCTGCTCGGACTGCAGTACGGGGGTGGCGGCCGGGGCGATCTCGGTCAGGTGCGCCCGCACCCGGTCGGCGCCGTGGCCGACCACGACCACCGTGCGGTCCGCGTTCAACGGCGCGGCCGCAGCCAGCACATGGCCGAGCAGCGTACGGCCGAGCAGCGGATGCAGCACCTTGGGCAGCGACGACTTCATCCGCTTGCCCTCACCGGCGGCGAGCACGACGACGGTACGGAGGTAGGGCTGGGACACGACGTGGCTCCCGTCGGGAAGGCGACAGTCTCGCGGCCATGCTAACCACGCACGCGCCGCAATCCGCACTCGGTCACACAAACGACGAAAACATGCCCGCCAACGGCAGGGGCGAGCTGGGGTGCCTGGATTCGAACCAGGAGCTCAAGGCTCCAAAGGCCTGCGGGTTGCCGTTACCCCACACCCCATCGCTTGTCAACACCTTACGGCCCATAAATCTGGGACCCCGCGCTGTCGACAATTCGGAACAGCTCGGCGATCATACCCTCGATTCGCCAGTACAGCTCGCGGCTGCGCGGGACGTCGATCACGAGGCAACCGTGGTATCCGTCGCCGGTGTTCCGCCGCAGGGTGGTGGGGTTGTGCCGCTTGAGCGTCGGGCGTCGGAAGCGCTGCGGGGGCACTCCGAGGGTGTCGACCCACCAACGTACGGCACCGTCGACGTCGGCGGACTCGTGGATGGTGACCCGGTAGCTCGGCAGGGACCGGCTCACCCCACAGCTCTCCAGAAAGCGGAGGAACAACGCCAGCAGCCCTGGATCACTGTTGACGAACTGGACGTGGTCGTGGCGCCGCCACGGCTTCGACTTCGACCCCTCGCACCAGTACAGCGCCGCACCCAGCAGCAGCAGATCTCGCTCGTTCAGTGGACCCACCCTCGCGGCCATCTCGCGGTGGACCTGACGCTGTGCGGCGTCGCGCGCCTCCCGATGCGCGGCCCAGCGAGCGTCCGATGCGGCCGTCGAGCGGGTGCGTGGGATCACCCCGCTCTCGTCCCGGTCGAGCGGGAGGTGCTTCACCCACTGGTACGCGGTCGACCGGCTCACCCCGAGCCGCGCGGCGATCTCCGGCACCGCGCAGCCCTGTCCGCGCAATGCCAGCGCCTGCGTACGCAGTTCGTCCTTGGCGTTGGGCCGTCGGGTCCACCGCGGCGGCGGCACCCCGCGCAGCAGCTCGTACACGCGGTTGCGGCCCAGCCCGGTGCGGGCCCGGATCTCGCGGACGGAGAGCCCCTCCTCGGCCCGCAGCCGGCGCACCTCGTCAGCGGTCGGATCGGTCACGCATGGCAGGTTAGGACGCCCGTACGACAGCGGGTTCATTCATCTGGGCAACTGTTCACCACACCGCTCCGGCAGCCTAAGTTACGGTGACGTAGGCGTAGTCTTCCTGCTGCTGCGAGGTGTCATGTTGACCTCTCTGACACAACCCGCCGGCACCGGGCCGAAGCCGCTCACCCAGGGCCCGCAGTCCACGGGCATCCTGGTGGCGCTCTGGGCCTTCGTGGTCGTACCCTTCCTGGCCCTGGTCGCCGCGGTGCCGGTCGCCTGGGGTGGTTGGTTGAGCCCGACGGACGTCACCGTAGCCGCCTTCTGGTACGTCCTGTCCGGGCTGGGCATCACCGTCGGCTACCACCGCTACTTCACCCACGGCTCGTTCAAGGCATCCCGTCCGCTGCGGATATCGCTGGCGGTGGCGGGCTCGTTCGCCGTCCAGGGCGAGATCATCCAGTGGGTCGCCGACCACCGCCGGCACCACGCCTTCTCCGACCTCGACGGTGATCCGCACTCGCCCTGGCGGTACGGGGAGACCGTCCGGGGACTGGTGAAGGGCCTGTTCCACGCCCACGTCGGTTGGCTCTTCGGTCGGGAGTTGTCCAACCGGGCGCGGTTCGCCCCGGACCTGCTCGCCGACCGCGACACCCGGCGGGTGGACCGGTTCTTCCCGCTGCTGGTGGTCGTCTCGGTGCTCGGGCCGGCGATGATGGGCGGGTTGCTGACGTGGTCCTGGTCGGGGGCGCTGAGCGCGCTGTTCTGGGGCGGTCTGGTGCGGATCTCGCTGCTGCACCACGTCACCTGGTCGATCAACTCGATCTGCCATGTGTACGGTGAGCGGCCCTTCGCGATGCGGCCGGGCGACCGGGCGTCGAACTTCTGGCCGCTGGCGCTGCTGTCCTTCGGCGAGAGCTGGCACAACCTGCACCACGCCGATCCCACCAGCGCGCGGCACGGGGTGCTGCGGGGTCAGGTCGACGTCTCAGCCCGGGTGATCTGGTTGCTGGAGCGGCTGGGTGCGGCCCGGGACGTGCGTTGGCCGAAGCCGGAGCGGATCGCGGCGAAGCTGGCTCGGCCGGCCACACCGGAGTAGCGCCGGCCGGTGCCCGCCGGGATCGGCCGGCAGCACGGGCGGTGCCCGTTGAAGTCGCCTGGCAGTATGTCCAGGGTGGCCGACGAGGACGGGCACTGCGCAACGATCATCCCACGACAGGGCGTCACCGAGCGCCGGCGAGGTGACGCATGACGGACGGGAGCGCGGGCGGGCACCGGCGGACGGTGCCGGCGGGGGCCGCCAAGCCGCCGTCGCGGGTACGCATGTCGGCGGGGCAGCGCCGGGAGCAGCTGATCTCGATCGGCCGGCAGATCTTCGCCGAGAAGGGCTTCGACGCCACGTCGATCGAGGAGGTGGCGTCCCGCGCGAAGGTCTCCAAGCCGGTGGTCTACGAGCACTTCGGCGGCAAGGAGGGGCTGTACGCGGTGGTGGTCGACCGCGAGGTGCGCGCCCTGCTGGACCGGATCACCACGGCGCTGACCGCGGGGCATCCGCATGAGCTGTTGGAGCAGGCGGCGCTCGCCCTGCTGACCTACATCGAGGAGGAGACCAGCGGGTTCCGGGTGCTGGTCCGCGAGTCGCCGCTGATGTCGGCGACGGGCAACTTCAGCAGCGTGATGAACGACGTCGGGCACCAGGTGGAGCACATCCTGGGTGCCGAGTTCTCCAGCCGGGGGTACGACCCGAAGCTGGCCGAGTTGTACTCGCAGGCCCTGGTGGGGATGGTGGCGTTGACCGGCCGCTGGTGGCTGGAGGTGCGTAAGCCGCGTAAGGAGACGGTGGCCGCGCACCTGGTGAACCTGGCCTGGAACGGGCTGTCGCACCTGGAGGCGAAGCCGGAGTTGATCACTCGCCGGCGGGGCTGAGCCTGCTGTTCAGCGGGTGCCGGCCTCGGAGACCGGGTGCCGGCGGTTGCGCCGTTCCTCCTCGGCGTGTTCGTCGGTGCCGACCTTGTCGTAGAGGCCGGTGCCGAGCAGGATCAGGCCGAAGATCATCGACACGATGACCGTCGACATGGAGAAGTTGAGGAAGTTGACCGGTGTCTCCAGTACGGCCAGCATCAGCACGCTGGTGACCAGGAAGATCCCGCCGGCGGTCAGGTTCATGTAGTGACCGAGGTTGTCGCGGCGGGACGCCCCGACGATCAGTACCGCACCGAAGATCACGGAGACCAGCGAGAACGCCAGGTTGGTGCGGAGTCCCAGGGCGAAGTTCGCGTCTCGGTCGAACAGCGGGTCGCCCCAGGTGAGGACGACACCCCAGATGCCGAAGACGAGAATGTAGAGGCCCACGAGCCCGGCGAGCGCCCGGTAGAGCGGGCGCGCCGGATGGTTCACCGGTAGGTGCACGACAACCCCTCCGTCCCAACTGACCGTTTCAGTAGGATTGTCCATCCAATCGGGGGCGGGTGTCCGTCGAACCGCCGGGCCGGGCGGGCACGGCACCGTCGTCGCGCCCGCGATCGCCTCCACGGCTACGGCAGCCAGAGTGCGACGTCAGCGGAGACGGTTGATCCCGCCCCACCGATGGCGGAGCGGGATCAGGACCGGTTTGGCCGGGAGGTCAGAGCACCAGGCGGGCCTGCTCGAAGGCCTCCCGCTCCTCGTCGGTGCCGACCTTGCCGTACATGCCGGCCATCAGCAGGACGAGGCTGAGGGTCAGCACCACGATGTCGGTGGCGATGGTGAAGTTGAAGATGTTGGCGTCGGTCTGGATGAACGCCAGCGACGCCAGGCCGATCACCATCAGGGCGTACGCCAGGAACTGGTTGACCGCCACGTCGATGTTGCGGCCGATCGCGATGCCGGCCAGGACGACGCCGCCGACGACGATGCTGACCAACGAGTACGCGAGGTTCGTGCCCTGGCCGAGAACCTTGGTGTCATCCTGGGCGAAGAGGTCGTTGCCGAGGCTCGCGAGGACGCCGAGCACACCGAAGACCACGAAGTACAGACCAACGAGCCCGCCGATCGCCCGGTAGATCGGCCGCGCGGGGTGGTTGACGGGGGTATGGGCCATGGCTGAGTCTCCAACGCCGTTCGGATGAGAGAGGTCGTCGACGATTGTCCCGCATCGCGGGTTGTGACGCCGCACACGGCCCCCGTCGGTAATCGGGGGGGGCCGGGCGGCCCCTCAGAGCGGTGGAATCCGGTCGGCCAGGAGCAGCCAGCTCTCCTCTGTCTGTTCGCGTTCGGCGCGTACCTCCTTGAGCTGCGCGTCGAGTTCGGCGACCGTCGCGTAGTCGGTGGCGTGCGTGGCGAGTTGGTCGAGCAGGGTCGCCTCCCGCTGCTCCAGCTTGCCGATCTGCCGTTCCAGGCGGGTCAGCTCCTTGCGGGCCTGCCGGGCTTCCGCGGCGGACATGCCGGCTTCGGTGGGAGCCGGCGCGGCGCTGGCCCTGGGTTGCTCCGGCCCGGCGGCCTTGCCGGGGCGGTCCGCCCCGGAAGCCGCCTTGCCGAGGCGGTCCGCACCGGCGGCCCGGGCCAGGTACTCGTCGACGCCGCCGGGCAGGTGCACCAGCCGGCCGTCGCCGAACATCCCGTAGGCGTTGTCGGCGACGCGTTCGATCAGGTAACGGTCGTGGCTGGCGACGATGATCGTGCCCGGCCAGGAGTCCAGCAGGTCCTCCAGGGCGGCGAGGGTGTCGGTGTCCAGGTCGTTGGTGGGTTCGTCGAAGAGGAGCACGTTGGGCTCCCCGGCGAGCAGCCGCAGCATCTGCAGGCGACGACGTTCCCCGCCGGACAGGTCACCGACCGGGGTCCAGAGGCGCCGGTCGTCGAATCCGAAGATCTCGGCGAGCTGGGCGGCGGAGATCTCCCGGTCGCCGAGCTGCACCCGGCGGGCGATCTCCTCGACGGCTTCGAGGACCCGCAGGTGGCTGGGAAGTTCGGCCAGTTCCTGGGAGAGGAAGGCGGGCCGGACGGTCGAGCCGGTACGGAAATGCCCGCCGGTGGGGCGGGTGACCCCGGCCAGCATGCGCAGCAGGGTGGTCTTGCCGGCACCGTTGCGGCCGAGGATGGCGATCCGGTCGCCGGGTCCGACCTGCCAGGTGACGTCGTCGAGGATGGTCTTGGGGCCGGCGTGCAGCGTGACGTGTTCCAGGTCGTACACCTGCTTGCCGAGCCGGGCGGTGGCGAGCCGTTGCAGCGAGCTGGTGTCGCGTGGCGGCGGCACGTCGGCGATCAGCGCGTTGGCCGCGTCGATGCGGAACTTCGGCTTCGAGGTGCGGGCCGGGGCGCCCCGGCGCAGCCAGGCGATCTCCTTGCGGAGCAGGTTCTGCCGGCGGGCCTCGGTGGCGGCGGCGACCCGTTCCCGTTCCACCCGGGCCAGGGTCCAGGCGGCGAAGCCGCCCTCGTACGATCGGACGGTCTGGTCGGCGACCTCCCAGGTGGTGGTGCAGACCGCGTCGAGGAACCACCGATCGTGGGTGACCACGATGAGCGCGCCCTTGCGGCCCACCAGGTACGTCGCGAGCCAGTCGACGCCGCCGACGTCGAGGTGGTTGGTGGGCTCGTCGAGGATCAGCAGGTCGGCCTCGCGGACCAGCAGCGCGGCCAGGGCAACCCGGCGGCGCTCGCCCCCGGACATCGGGCCGACCGGCTGGTCGAGGCCGAGGTGGGGCATGCCGAGGCCGTCGAGGATGGCCCGGACCCCGGCGTCGCCGGCCCACTCGTGCTCGGCGCCCATGCTCTCGGCGAGCCAGGCGGTGCCGAGGACGACGTCCCGGACGGTGGCCTCGGCAGCCAGCGTCAGGCTCTGCGGCAACGAGGCGACGCGCAGGTCGCGGCGGTGGGTGACCCGGCCGTCGTCCGGTTCCTCCTGCCGGGTGAGCAGCCGCAACAGGGTGGACTTGCCGGCGCCGTTGAGGCCGACCACACCGATCCGGTCGGCGTCGTCGAGGCCGAGCGAGACGTCGGTGAGCAGCGGCCCGGCGGCGCCGTACCCCTTGGAAACCCGGTCCAGGTTGACGATGTTGGCCACGACCTCACCTCCCATGATCAGGGCGTCCCGGTGCCGGCTGGCACCTCAGGACGCCCGGCCTCAAGGGTACGCGGAGCGCGGCCCGCGCCCCGGCCTCGGCCCGTTCCCTTGATCGCCCCGCGCCGGACCCCTGTTCGTCTCGTGATCGACTCAGCTTGCGGCATCCTGCGCTATCAGCGCGGCCGGACAGCCCGACCTGGCGCAGGCGGAGTCGATCAAGAGGGCGGGGCCGACGGACCGAGACGTGCCGGCACGGGCGTGGAGCAGGCAGGCGGGCTGCGTCAGATGACGCGGGCGCCGGGGACCGGGCCATGAGCCACCCGCACCTGCCGGCACACTCCGGCCGCGGTCAACTCGCCCGCGAGGCGCTGCGCGTCGGCGGCGTCGGCGGCGAGGAAGACGCACGTCGGCCCCGAACCGGAGACGAGACCGGCGAGCGCGCCCGCCGACTCACCGGCCTTCAGGGTGTCGGCGAGGGACGGGCGCATCGCCAACGCGGCGTCCTGCAGATCGTTGCCGAGGGTCGCGGCGAGCACCCGGGGATCGCGTTGGCGCAGCGCGGCGAGCAGCGCGTCGGTGCTGCCCAGCGGCTCACCGGCGGTGCCCACGTCGCGGAGCCGGTCCAGCTCCCGGTAGGCGGCGGGGGTGGCCAGCCCACCATCGGCGATGGCCACCACCCAGTGCCAGGAGGTGGGGCGGGCCAGCACCGGGCTGACCGCCTCGCCCCGACCGGTGCCGAGGGCGGTGCCGCCGTGGATCAGGAACGGCACGTCGGAACCGAGGTCGGCGGCGATGCCGGCCAGCTCGTCCCGGGACAGGCCGGTGCCCCAGAGCGCGTCGCAGGCGACCAGGGCGGCGGCGGCGTCGGCACTGCCGCCGGCCAGCCCGCCCGCGAGCGGGATCTGCTTACGCAGGTGCAGCCGGGCGTGCGGCATGACGCCGGAGTACCCGGCGAGGGCGTGCGCCGCCCGGATCGCCAGGTTGGAGTCGTCCAGAGCCAGCTCACCGGCGCCCTCACCCTCCATGGTGAGGGTGAGCGTGTCACCCCGTCGGGCGGTGAGCTCGTCGTAGATGGAGATCGCGTGATAGACGGTGTTCAGCTCGTGGTAGCCGTCGCGACGCAGCGGCCCCACCCCGAGATGCAGGTTGACCTTGGCAGGCACCCGGACCTTGACCGGCCCGGTGGCGCCCCGCCGCCGCTGCTCGTCCTCGTCGTCCGGTCGCCAGGCCTCGGTCACGGGGCGAGATCCCGCGGACGCAGGCGGATGTCGAACGGCTTCTCCACGATCAGCTCCTCGGCGGAGTCGACGGCCGGCCAGCACCCGCCGTCGAACGGTCGTACGCGTACACGCGTGGTGGGACGGCGCCAGCCTACTGCGCGGCGTCGGCGGGGGCGGAAGCCGACGCGGCGATCGCGGCGAACTGCTCCACGGTGAGCGACTCCCCGCGCGCCCCGGGGTCCACCCCGGCTGCGGTGAGCGCGGCGGCGGCCCGGTCCGCGCCGCCGGCCCACCCGGCCAGGGCGGCGCGCAGCGTCTTGCGGCGCTGGGCGAAGGCGGCGTCGACGACGGCGAAGACAGCCTCCCGGGCGACGTCGGGGCGGGGCGGGTCACGGCGGGTGAAGGCGACCAGCCCGGAGTCGACGTTCGGCACCGGCCAGAACACGTTCGGCGGCACCCGACCGGCGGCGCGGGCCCGGGAGTACCAGGCGAGCTTGACCGACGGGATGCCGTACACCTTGGAGCCCGGACCGGCGACCAGCCGGTCGGCGACCTCCTTCTGCACCATCACCAGGCCGTGGCGGAGGCTGGGCAGCTCGGCGAGCAGGTGCAGTACCACCGGCACGGCGACGTTGTACGGCAGGTTCGCCACCAGCGCGGTCGGCGCCGGGTCGGCCAGCTCCGCGGCGGTGACCCGCAGGGCGTCGGCGTGGTGCACGGTGAGCCGGGCGGCGTCGCCGCCGGCATGCCGGGCGGCGGTCTGCGGCAGCGCGCCGGCCAGCACCGGGTCGATCTCCACGGCGTGCACGTGGGCAGCCACCGGAAGCAGGGCCAGGGTGAGCGAGCCGAGGCCGGGGCCGACCTCCAGCGCCACGTCGTCCGGGGTGAGCCCGGCGACGGTGACGATCCGGCGGACCGTGTTCGGGTCGTGCACGAAGTTCTGGCCGAGCTTCTTGGTGGGGTGCACCCCGAGCCGGGCGGCGAGTTCCCGGATCTCCGCCGGGCCGAGGAGTCCGGTCACGCCCGTAGCGTAGCGGCGGGGCCGGACCCGCTCACCACGGGCCGAAGACCCGGTCGCCGGTGGCGGAGATCGCCGCACACAGCTCGTCCAGGTCGGCCCCCGTGGTCGCGGCCAGGGACCGGACCGTCAGCGGGATCAGGTACGACGCGTTCGGCCGGCCCCGGTGCGGCATCGGCGTCAGGTACGGCGCGTCGGTCTCCACCAGGATCTGGTCGAGCGGGGTGAGGGCGGCGGCCGCACGCAGCGCGCCAGCGCTGCCGAAGGTGACGGTGCCGGCGAAGCTGAGCAGGTAGCCGCGGCGGACGCACTCGCGGGCGAAGTCGGCGTCGCCGGAGAAGCAGTGCAGGACCACCGTGTCGGGGGCACCCTCGTCGTCGAGGACGCGCAGCACGTCGGCGTGTGCGTCCCGGTCGTGGATGACCAGTGCCTTGCCGTACCGCTTGGCGATGGCGACGTGCGCGCGGAAGCTCTCCTCCTGCGCGGCGCGTCCCTCGTCGCCGGTGCGGAAGAAGTCCATGCCGGTCTCGCCGATGCCGCGCACCCGGTCCCGGGCGGCGAGCGTCTCGATCTGGCGCAGCGCCTCGTCCAGGTCGGCCAGGCGGGGCGCCTCGTTCGGGTGCAGCGCCACGGTGGCCAGCACCGCCGGGTACCTGTCGGCCGCGTCGGCGCTCCAGCGGGATGAGCCGACGTCGACCCCGACCTGGACCAGCCGGTCCACGCCGACGCCAGCGGCCACCTCGATCGCGGCGGCGACCGGGTCGTCGGCGGACCCGGCGCTTCCTGGCTGCTCCGCTGCGGGCGGGCGGGGCGGCGCGCCGGCCTCGCTGACGGTGATGTCCAGGTGGGTGTGGCTGTCCAGCACGGGGCGGGGCAGCGGCTCCGGGACGGGCGGGAACTCCCCGGCCCGGCGGGCGGCGCGCTGCTTGCGGGATTCGGTGCGCTCACTCATCTCGGCCAGCATCACACACCGTCCGGCGGTGGCGTCTCCGGGACGCCATGAACTGTTCACCCGGCTGCCATCGAGCGCGATTACTGTCCGCAGGATGTCCGTCACCCCCCAGGCTCGCGGCACCGGACTGCACGTGACGTTCGGGGGCGCGACGTACCCGGCGGAGGAGATCGCCCGGGGTGCGGCGTACGAGCTGCGCAGTGCCGAGGAGGTGCCCGGTTTCGAGTGGGCGCCCCGGGCCGGGTCGACGTTGCCGTGGCGGCGGTTCGCGCACGTCACGGAGGTGGGTGCGGTGCTCGGCGCGACGGAACCGGCCGAGGATCCGGAGTCGCCGCTGCTGGTGCCGCTGCACCGGGAGCGGGGCTGGTCGTACGTGCACCAGCTCAGCCAGCAGCCGTCGGCCGCGGGGGATCCGACGCTGGTGGCGGTACGGGCCTCGGCGGTGGTGCGGCGGGGCACCCGGATGGTGAAGGTGCTCTCCACCGGGCAGCTCGCCGCAGTGGTGCGGGGCTGGCTGCCGCACGGCTTCTGCTTCCGGGAGCACGACGTGGCGCATCTGCGCACCCCGTCGGGGTTGGCGGTGTTGCGCGGCGACGGCGCGGCGGCCGGCGACGTGGCGTACGCGCTGCACTGGCGGGCGGTCGATCCGACCGACTACGACGTGCCGGTGGGCCCGGCGCACCGGGGTCTGCCGGCGTTGCCGTCCCGGGACCGGGCGGGTCCGCCGGTGCTGGGCACCGGGTTCGTGCCAAGCAGTGGGCAGCTCATCCCCGAGTTCGTCACCCGGGACTTCACCGACCTGCCGCTGCCGGCGAACGCGACCCTGCTGGCGTACACCACCGACGGGGTGGAGGTGGTGCTCTACCGCTACCAGGCGGAGCAGCGGGGTTGGCTGCGGATGGTCGGCCCGCGGTTCCGGCACCTGCTGGCCGGGGTGCCGGGGCTCTCCCCGGACCAGGAGTACCTGCCCGCCGGCGACCTGCCCCGCTCCACCCAGCTGGTTGGCGGGTACGCGGGCGGCGAGTACGAGGCGGTGGCGGATCTGCCGGGCGGGTTCCGGGTGCTGGCGATGACCCGGGCGACCCGGTACCCGGTGGAGTGGGTGGCCCGCCGACTGCGGTTGGCACAGTGGCGGGGCGCACGCTGCCAGGTGTTGCGGGAGGAGTCGGGCTGGTTGCGGCTGCGGCTGTGCGCCCCGGATCCGGACGCGGTGGCCGCCACCGGCGCGCAGTGCCAGGAGCGGGGGGTGTACGAGGTGTGGGCACCGGGGGCGGAGGTCACCGACGACCGGGTGATGGACGTGCCGTACCCGCTGGCATAAGCCGGGGCGGGTCGGGAAAGCGCGCTCGTCCGTGACCCCTACGACCGGGAGAGCCGATGCCCTTCATCACCGTCGGCGCGGAGAACTCCGCGCCCATCGACCTGTACTACGAGGACCATGGGGCCGGCCGGCCGGTGGTGCTGATCCACGGTTTCCCGTTCAACGGCGCGACGTGGGAGAAGCAGACCGGGCCGCTGCTGGCGGCGGGCTACCGGGTGATCACGTACGACCGGCGGGGTTTCGGGGCGTCCAGCCAGCCGGCCACGGGGTACGACTACGACACCTTCGCCGCGGACCTCGACATGATCATGGCGGAGTTGGACCTGCGCGACGCGGTGCTCGTCGGGCACTCGATGGGCACCGGTGAGGTGATCCGCTTCCTGAGTCGGTACGGGTCGCAGCGGGTGGACCGGGTGGTGCTGCTGGCCCCACTGGCGCCGTTCCTGCTGAAGACGCCGGACAACCCGCAGGGGGTGGAGCAGGGCCTGTTCGACGGGTTCCAGCAGGCCATCCGCGACGACCGGTTCGCCTTCCTCACCCAGTTCTGCCAGAACTTCTTCAACTGGGAGGAGAACAAGGGGAAGCTGGTCAGCGAGGAGGCGTTCCGGGCGCACTGGAACATCGGGGCGCAGGCGTCGGCGAAGGGGACGTTGGACTGCGTCAACGCCTGGCTGACCGATTTCCGCACCGACCTGCCGCGCATCGACGTGCCGGCGCTGATCGTGCAGGGCGACGCCGACCGGGTGCTGCCGTACGAGGTGACCGGGCAGCGGTTGCAGCCGTTGCTGCCCACCGCCACGTTGGTGCCGTTGCGGGGGGCACCGCACGGCATCCCCTGGACCAACGCCGGCGAGGTCAATCAGGCGATCATGGAGTTCCTGGGCGCCCCGGCGATGGCCGGGGCCTGACGACCGTTTCCGGGCGGGCGCGGCGCGCCCGCCCGGGCGGTGTCAGCCGGCCAGCCGGGCCAGTTCCTCGTCGACGATCGACGGGTCGAGCTTGCGGAAGACCGGTTTGGGCGCGGCCAGCGGTCGGCCGGCCTCCACCGGTACCGACTCCCAGCGTGCCCCGACCGTGTAGTCGCCGGTGAGCACCGGGTACGCCGGACCGCCGTCGAGGTCGTCGACCTCCTCGATGACCGGCATCGGCGCGTGCACCCCGGTGCCGCCGAGCAGCTCGTGGATCTGCTGCGCGGAGTGCGGCAGGAACGGGGTGAGCAGCGTGTTGGCGTCGCTGACCACCTGGAGCGCGACGTGCAGGATGGTGCCCATCCGCGGCTTGTCGTCAGCGTCCTTGAGTTTCCACGGGGCCTGTTCCGACAGGTACCGGTTGGCTTCGGCGACGACCTTCATCGCCTCGCCGATGGCCTGCTTCTGGCGGTGCCGGGCGATCAGGTCGCCGACGACGGCGAAGCCGGCACGGGCGGTGGCCAGCAGTGCCTCGTCGGCCTCGGTGAGCCCGGCCGGGTCGATCGGCGGGATGGCCCCGAAGTTCTTGGCCGCCATCGAGATGGACCGGTTGACCAGGTTGCCCCAGCCGGCGACCAGCTCGTCGTTGTTGCGGCGAAGGAACTCGGCCCAGGTGAAGTCGGTGTCGTTGCTCTCCGGGCCGGCGACGGCGATGAAGTAGCGCAGGGCGTCGGCGTCGTAGCGCTCCAGGAAGTCGCGGACGTAGATGACGACCTTGCGGGACGAGGAGAACTTGCGCCCCTCCATGGTCAGGTACTCGCTGGAGACCACCTCGGTGGGCAGGTTGAGTCGGCCCAGTTCACCGGGGGCGCCGTCCCGGGAGCCCTCGCCGGAGTAGCCGCTGAGCAGCGCCGGCCAGATCACCGAGTGGAAGACGATGTTGTCCTTGCCCATGAAGTAGTAGCCCTGGGCCGTCTTGCCCGGCCCGTCGGCGGACCACCACTTCCGCCACGCCTCCGGGTCGCCGGTGCGGCGGGCCCACTCGATCGAGGCGGACAGGTAGCCGATGACGGCGTCGAACCAGACGTAGATCCGCTTGTCGGGCCGGTCCTGCCAGCCGTCGAGGGGGATCGGCACGCCCCATTCCAGGTCGCGGGTGATGGCCCGGGGCTGGAGGTCGTCGAGCAGGTTCTTCGAGAAGCGCAGCACGTTGGGGCGCCAGCCCTCGCGGGTGTCCAGCCACTGGCGCAGCACGTCGGCGAGGGCGGGCAGGTCGAGGAAGAAGTGCTCGGTCTCGACGAACTCCGGCGTCTCACCGTTGATTTTCGACTTGGGGTTGAGCAGGTCGACCGGGTCGAGCTGGTTGCCGCAGTTGTCGCACTGGTCGCCGCGGGCGCTGTCGTACCCGCAGATCGGGCAGGTGCCCTCGATGTAGCGGTCGGGCAGGGTCCGGCCGGTGGAGGGGGAGATCGCGCCGGTGGTGACCTTGGGGACGATGTAGCCGTTGCGGTGCAGCCCGGCGAAGACCTCCTGCACGACCGCGTAGTGGTTGCGGGTGGTGGTGCGGGTGAACAGGTCGTAGGAGAGGCCCAGCGCCCTCAGGTCCTCGGCGATGACCCGGTTGTACCGGTCGGCCAGCTCGCGCGGGGTGACCCCCTCCGCGTCGGCCTGCACCTGGATCGGAGTGCCGTGTTCGTCGGTGCCGGAGACCATGAGCACGTCGTGACCGGCCATCCGCATGTACCGGGCGAAGACGTCGGAGGGAACGCCGAATCCGGAGACGTGGCCGATGTGGCGCGGGCCGTTGGCGTAGGGCCAGGCGACCGCGGCGAGAACGTGACTCATGACCAGCAAGCCTAGTGACCGGGCCGGGGCGTCCGCGAACCAATAGGGCGCGTCCCACGCCCACCGGCCGGACGCTCGTCCGATTCGTCACCGACACGCGGCCTGAGCTGCGCCCCGACCGCGCGGCCACGGTGTCCAATGAACGCCGTGGCGGCGAGACAAGCGGGACACGACGAGCCCTCCCCCGGCACCCCGGAGCCGGTCCGGTCCGACCCGGCGAGGGCGCCAACCGGGCCGGTCCCGCGACCGGCGAGCGGTTCGGGCGGATGCGGGGGCACGGTGGCACCGCAGCCGCGGGTGGCCTCCGGGCCGGACAATTCGCCCGCCGAGGTGGAACCGACCACCGGCGCGCCGGTCGACGCGGTGCCACGCCGGGTTCCGGTCCGCCGGCCGCGCGGGCAGCGCGCGGAAGCCGATCGCGACCCGCGCACGGCCGACGACGGCGGGTTCCTCTGGCCTTCCATCGAGGAGGTGCACTGGGACGGCACGCCGCTGCGGGAGGAGTCGAAGCAGGCCCGGAAGCCGCCAGCCGCGCCTGCCCGTCCCCGCGCGCCCCGTGCCCCGCATCCTCCGGACCCGGTACGCGGACTGGCGACACTGCTGGCGTTGAGCCTGGTCGCCGCCTTCTTCGGTTGGGTCAGCGCCGGCCCGTTCTGGTTGGCGGTCGGGCACGCCACGACCGGGACCGTGGTGGTCACGGACTGCTCCGGGGGCGGCCTGACCCAGCGGTGCCGGGGGATCTTCACCGCCGACCGGGAACGGTTCCGTGTCCACGGCGTACGCATCAGCGGGGTGCCGGAGGGGCGGGGCGGGGACGGTGCGTCGCTTGCGGCCCGGATGACCGGTCCCGACGACGACACCGCGTACGTCGACACC
>NZ_SMKF01000147.1 GCF_004348325.1 Micromonospora sp. KC213
GGCGGTGGCGGTGGCGGTGGCTGCGGCGGCGGCGGGTGCGGCGGATGACCGGCCCGGTCGGGGTCGGCATCGGCTGGCGACCGGAGATCGCCGGTTTCGTCGCCGAGCTGCCGGGGTTGCGGTTCGTCGAGGTGGTGGCCGAGGCGGTACACGACAGGGCCCCGGTCGGTCTCGCCGAGCTGCGGGAACGCGGCGTCGCCGTCGTACCGCACGGGGTGCGGCTCTCCCTCGGCGGCGCGGAGCCGGTCGAGCCGGCCCGGGTCGCCCACCTGGCGCGGGTGGCGGATCTGGTCGGGGCACCGCTGGTCAGCGAACACATCGCGTTCGTCCGGGCCGGCGGTCTGGAGGCCGGGCACCTGCTGCCGGTGCCCCGCAGCCGGGAGGCGGTGGCCGCGGTGGTGGCGAACGTCCGGCGCACGCAGGCGGAGCTGCCGGTGCCACTCGCGCTGGAACCGGTCGCCGCGCTCTTCGACTGGCCGGACGACGAACTGGACGAGGCGGACTTCCTCACCGAGATCCTCGACGCCACCGGGGCGATGCTGCTGCTCGACCTGGCCAACCTGCACGCCAACGCCCGTAACCGGGGTGGCGACCCCGCTGCCGTGCTGGACCGGCTACCGCTGGACCGGGTCGCCTACGTCCACGTGGCCGGCGGTGCCGAGCAGGGTGGCTACTACCACGACACGCACACCGACCCGGTGCCGCCGGAGGTGCTCGATCTGGTCGAGGCGCTCTGCGCCCGGCACCGTCCGCCGGCGCTGCTGCTGGAGCGCGACGGCCACTACCCGCCGGCGCACGAACTGTGTGCGGAGCTGGACGCGTTGGCCGCCGCCTCCGGGTACCCGGTGGTCACGTGAGCCGCCGCGGCACCCAGGCCGGGCCGCCGGCCGCACCATCGGGCGGCGAACGGCCGCGACAGCCGGCCGGTGACCTCGCCGCGCGGCAGGCCGCGCTGGTGGCGGCCCTGGTCGCCGGGGGCACCCCGCCGCCCGGCTTCGCCGCCGGCCCGCTGGCGGCGGCCCGGCTCGCCCTGCTGCGCAAGCGGGCCGGCGAGGTCGCCCGGCGCTGGCCCCGCCTCGCCGCCGGACTCGGCGACGCCTGGTGGGACACCTTCCGGCGGTGGGCCGACGGGCGACCCGGCAGCGGCCCCCTGCGCGACGGCTGGGATCTGGCCCGCACCCTGCGCGACCGCGGCACGCTGCCCGCCCCCGGCGCCGAGGAGCTGGCCGAGCGCGAGGCGGCCGACCGCTACGACGGTCGCACCGCGCCGCGACCGCGCCGGCTGCCGGCCGTCGCCCGCGCCGGCGGCGCCGTCGCGGTGCAGGTCGCCGGTCGGGTACGCCTGCTGCGCGCCGCCCACCGCTGAGCAGGCGCGGCCGGTACGGCAGGATCGACCTCATGGATCTCGGACTCACCGACCGGGTGTACGTGCTGACCGGTGCCTCCCGCGGGCTGGGCTTCGCCACCGCCGAATGTCTCGTCGCCGACGGCGCCCGGGTGGTCGTCTCCGCGCGGACACCCGAGCGGGTGGCCGAGGCGGTCGACCGGCTGGGCGGAGCGGCGCGCGCCGTCGGGATCACCGCCGACCTCGCCGACCCGGCCACCCCGCAGCGGCTGGTCGCCGCCGCCCGGGAACACTTCGGCCGGTTGGACGGCGCGCTGGTCTCGGTCGGCGGACCGCCGCCCGGCACCGCCGCCCAGGTCGACGACACGCAGTGGCGGCAGGCCTTCGAGACGGTCTTCCTGGGCAGTGTCCGCACCGCCCGCACCGTGGCCGCCGCGCTGACCGGCGGTGGCGCGATCGGGCTGGTGTTGTCCACCTCGGCCCGCAGTCCGGTGCCTGGCCTCGGCATCTCCAACGGCCTGCGGCCCGGCCTGGCGGGGGTGGCCAAGGACATGGCCGACGAGTACGGCCCCCGGGGCGTACGGGTGCTCGGGTTGTTGCCCGGGCGCATCATGACCGACCGCAACCGGGAACTCTTCGCCGCCACGGGCGACGCGGCGGCGGCCCGGGTCGAGGCGGAGGCCGGCATCCCGCTGCGCCGGATCGGTGATCCGGTCGAGTTCGGCCGGGTGGCCGCGTTCCTGCTCTCCCCCGCCGCCGGCTACGTGACCGGGGTGACCGTGCCGGTCGACGGCGGCGCCCTGCGCGGGCTGTGACCCCACCACGGCGCATCCGTGCGGCCCCACCGGTCCCCGGCGGGGCCGCACGGATGCGCCGTCGGACTCCCGGCCGAGGGGCCGCCGCCAGGACCCGAGGACGCCCGGAGGCGTCGCCGACCCGACGTCGCGGACCGGCCCGCCCGGGGAGACCGTCGACCACCCCGGGTCCGGTGCCCGACCGACTGCGGAGGAGTTGGCCGCCGCGGCGGACCGGACCATCCCGGACGTCATCACGTCCGGCCTGGACGTGCTCTTCGTCGGCATCAACCCGGGTCTCTGGTCGGCGGCGACCGGCTGGCACTTCGCCCGCCCCGGCAACCGCTTCTGGCCGGCGCTGCATCGGGGCGGCTTCACCCCGCGCCGGTTGCACCCCAGCGAGCAGAGCCTGCTGCCCGGCCTCGGCCTGGGGATCACCAACATGGTGGCCCGGGCCAGTGCCCGGGCCGACGAGTTGACCGCGGAGGAGCTGATCGCCGGCGGGGCGATCCTCACCGACAAGGTCGCCCGGTACCGGCCGGCCTGGGTGGCGGTGGTCGGGGTGACCGCCTACCGGATCGGTTTCGCCCGGCCCCGGGCCGGGTTCGGTCCACAGCCGGAGCTGCTGGCCGGCGCCCGGCTGTGGGTGCTGCCCAACCCGAGCGGGCTGAACGCCCACTTCACCCCGGAGACGCTCGGCGTCGCCTTCGGCGAGCTGCGCGCCGCCGTCGCCGGCGGCTAGTTGGCGGCGGCGGGTGGCAGCGGCTCCCGGGCGACGTAGGTGCCCATCGGCACGGTGGTGACCACCGGGTCCGGCACCTCGCCCTCGGCGTACGGCCGCGGGGAGTCGGTGACCGCGAACTGGGTGCGGTACAGCTCGGCGTAGAGGCCGCCGACGGCGACCAGTTCGTCGTGCCGGCCGCGCTCGACGATCCGCCCGTCGTCGAGGACGAGGATCTGGTCGGCGTCCCGGACCGTGGAGAGCCGGTGCGCGATGACCAGCGCCGTCCGCCCGGTCAGCGCCACCGACAGCGCGCGCTGCACGGCCGCTTCGCTCTCCGAGTCCAGGTGGGCGGTGGCCTCGTCGAGGATCACGATCGACGGGGCCTTGAGCAGCAGCCGGGCGATGGCGATGCGCTGTTTCTCGCCGCCGGAGAAGCGGTAACCGCGCTCGCCGACCATGGTGTCCAGCCCGTCGGGCAGGGTTCGGACCAGGTCGGCGACCTGTGCGCCCGCGAGGGCCGCCCAGATCTCGTCGTCGGTGGCGTCCGGCTTGGCGTACCGCAGGTTCTCCCGGATGGTCTCGTGGAAGAGGTGGCTGTCCTGGGTGACGACACCGATCTCGTCGCGCAGCGAGGCGAGGGTGGCGTCGCGTACGTCGACACCGCCGACCAGCACCGCCCCGTCGGTGACGTCGTAGATCCGGGAGATCAGCATCGACAGGGTCGACTTGCCGGCCCCGGAGGGGCCGACCAGGGCCACCATCTGGCCCGGTTCGACGGTGAACGAGACGCCCTTGAGCACCGGCTCGTTGACGGTGCGGTCGAGGGTGGCCACCTCCTCCAGCGAGGCGAGCGACACCTCGGCGGCGGCCGGGTAGCGGAATCGGACCTCACGGAACTCCACCCGGCCGTCGCCCCGGGGCACCGGCACCGCGTCCGGCTTCTCCTCGATGCCCGGACGCAGGTCGAGGACCTCGAAGACCCGGTCGAAGGAGACCAGCGCGCTCATCACGTCCACCCGGACGTTGGACAGCGCGGTCAGCGGACCGTACAGGCGGGTGAGCAGCAGCGCGAGGGTGACCACCGTGCCGGCGCTGACCGCGCCGGTGACCGCCAACCAGCCGCCCAGGCCGTAGGTCAGCGCCTGGGCCAGCGAGGCGACCAGCAGCATCGCCACGAAGAACGTCCGCGAGTACATCGCGGACTGGATGCCGATGTCCCGGACCCGTTCGGCGCGGCGGGCGAAACGCCGGGCCTCCTCCTCCGGCGAGCCGAAGAGCTTGACCAGCAACGCCCCGGCCACCCCGAACCGTTCGGTCATGGTCGCGTTCATCTTGGCGTCGAGGTTGTACGACTCCCGGGTGATCTCGGCCAGCCGTCGCCCGACCCGGCGGGCCGGGAGGATGAAGATCGGCAGCAGCACCAGCGACAGGGTGGTGATCTGCCAGGAGAGGGTGAACATCACCGCGGCGGTGAGGACCAGCTGGATGACGTTGCTGACCACTCCGGACAGCGTCGAGGTGAAGGCCCGCTGGGCACCCATCACGTCGTTGTTGAGGCGGCTGACCAGGGCGCCGGTCTGGGTGCGGCTGAAGAACTGCAACGGCATCCGCTGCACGTGGTCGTAGACCCGGGTGCGCAGATCGAGGATGATGCCCTCGCCGATACGCGCCGAGTACCACCGCTGGGCCAGGGAGAAGAGCGCGTCGGCGATCGCCAGGGCGGCGATGACCAGGGCCAGGCGGACCACCGCGTCACCGGCGTCCGGCCCGCCCCGGGTGATGGTGTTGATGACGTCACCGGCGAGCACCGGCGTGGCCACCCCGATGATCGCGGCGATCACCACGGTGACCAGGAAGACGGCGATGTCCCGCCGGTAGGGGCGGGCGAACGCGACGATCCGGCGGGCGGTGCCGCGCTGCAGCCGGTGTGCGTCGACCTCGTCGCGGCTGCGCATCGACCGGAGCATGCCCCAATTGGCCATGCCCCCGCCGGACATCGGGTTGGACATCGTCACCTCCGGCCCTGCACGTGCCGCACCGTCGGGTCCGATTCTCCCGACGACTACGACAACTTCGGCAGTAACCCGGATCTTCCTGAGCGGTCCTTACTATTCTCCCCTGCCGGCGAGATCACGCAGCCGGCGGGTTTGCGCCTCCCGCTCCGCGCGCTGCTGCTCGGCGTGGGTCCGCGACGCCGCGCCGGCGAGCAACGCCTTGATCTCCACCACTGCGTCCCGGTTGCCCGCCAGTAGCCCGGCGGTGAGGTCCCGGACGGCGCCGTCCAGCTCGGCGGCCGGCACGACGATGCTGGCCAGGCCCAGCCGGTCCGCCTCGGTGGCGTCCAACCGCCGGCCGGTCGCACAGATCTCCAGCGCCCGGGAGTATCCGACCAGCTCGACGAGGCGCTTGGTGCCGGCCAGGTCGGGGACCAGGCCGAGGGTCACCTCGGCCATCGACAGCCTGGCGTCCTCGGCGAGCACCCGCAGGTCACAGGCGAGAGCCAGCTGGAAACCGGCACCGATGGCATGCCCCTGCACGGCCGCCACCGAGATCACGTCGGGGCGGTGCAGCCAGGTGAAGCCCGCCTGGAACTCGGCGATGAGGTCCGCGCACTCCTGCTCGGGCAGGCGGGACAGCTCGGCGAAGGACCCGGGTCCGGTGGCGCCGGCCACGGACAGGTCGAGGCCGGCGGAGAACGCCCGCCCCTCGCCGCGCACGACGACGACACGCACGTCGCCGGGCAGATCCCGGGAGAAGTCGCGCATGGCGCGCCACATCGCCGGAGTCTGTGCGTTGAGCACGTCGGGCCGGCACAACGTGACCGTCGCGACCGGCCCGTCGCAGTCGAGTCGTACCCCGGTCGTCTCTGCGGTCACCGGACCGCCCGGAGCGCGACGCTGATGGACGACACTGCGGGGCGGGTCACGCCTTCTTGCGGCGCCGGGCGCCGCCACGCTGGCGCAGCTGCACCCCGGACTCGGTGAGCACCCGGTGGATGAACCCGTAGGATCGTCCGGTCGAGGCCGCGAGAGCACGGATGCTCTCGCCCGAGGTGTACCGCTTTACCAGGTCCTTGGCGAGCGTCTGACGCTCGGCTCCGACGATCCGGCGACCCTTCTCAGTGCTGGTGGCTGTGCCAGTGGCTGCCATGCTGATTCCTCACGTCCCAGACTGTGCGGTTCGGATACGGTCCCACCTATTAGACCGCCTCGAACGATCATGCGCCAGATATCAACTCTTCGCCAACCGACACGCTATGCAATGTCAGCTTCCCGATAGAGTGACCCTCCCCTCCCGCTGGAGCATGAGATTGGCGGCCGTGTTCGTCTCCGACCGTGCCGCCAACCGCGTGGTCAGCGGGGCTGAGCTGGGGGTCAGGCCAGTTCGACGAGTTCCAGGAGGTCGTCGCTCCAGGCGTCCTCGTCGCCGTCGGGCAGGAGGATCGCCCGGTCGGGCTTGAGGGCCAGCACCGCACCCGGGTCGTGCGTCACCAGCACGATCGCGCCCGGGTACCGGGCGATCGCGTCCAGCACCTGCTCCCGGCTGACCGGGTCGAGGTTGTTGGTCGGCTCGTCCAGCAGCAGCACGTTCGCCCCCGAGCAGACCAGGGTCGCCAGGGCCAGCCGGGTCTTCTCGCCGCCGGAGAGCACCCCGGCGGGCTTGTCCACGTCCTCGCCGGAGAAGAGGAACGCGCCGAGGATCCGGCGCAGGTCCGTGTCGGTCTGCTCCGGCGCGGCGCTGCGCATGTGCTCCAGGATCGTCCGCTCCACGTCCAGCGTCTCGTGCTCCTGGGCGTAGTAGCCCAGCCGCAGCCCGTGCCCCGGGTTCACCGAGCCGGTGTCCGGCTGCAGCAGTCCACCGAGCATCCGCAGCAGGGTGGTCTTGCCGGCGCCGTTGAGACCGAGGATCGCCACCCGGGAACCCCGGTCCACCGCGACGTTCACGTCCGTGAAGATCTCCAGCGAGCCGTACGACTTCGACAGGCCGGTCGCGGTGAGCGGAGTCTTGCCGCACGGCGCCGGGGTCGGGAAACGCACCTTGGCCACCTTGTCGGCCACCCGGACCTCGTCCAGGCCGGAGAGCAGCCTCTCGGCCCGGCGGGCCATGTTCTGCGCGGCCACGGTCTTGGTGGCCTTGGCCCGCATCTTGTCGGCCTGCGCCATCAGCGCGCCGGCCTTCTTCTCGGCGTTGGCGCGCTCCCGGCGGCGACGCCGCTCGTCGACCTCCCGCGCCTCCAGGTACGCCTTCCAGCCCAGGTTGTAGACGTCGACCACCGAGCGGGTGGCGTCCAGGAACCAGACCTTGTTGACCACCGACTCCAGCAGCGAGGCGTCGTGGGAGATCACGATCAGCCCGCCCTTGTGGTTGGCGAGGAAGCCGCGCAGCCAGGTGATCGAGTCGGCGTCCAGGTGGTTGGTCGGCTCGTCGAGCAGCAGGATGCCGCCGCCGTTCTCACCCGCGTCGCGGAACAGGATCCGGGCCAGCTCGATCCGGCGCCGTTGACCGCCGGACAGGGTGCCGATCGTCTGCGCCAGGGCCCGGTCGGGCAGCCCGAGGTTGGCGCAGATCCGGGCCGCCTCGGCCTCGGCGGCGTACCCGCCGAGGGCGGCGAACTGGTCCTCCAGCGCGCCGTAGCGGCGGACCAGCTTCTCGTCGGCGTCCTCGGCGAGCCGGGCCTCCAGCTCCTTCATCTGGGCCATCAGCACGTCCAGCCCCCGGGCGGAGAGCACCCGGTCCCGCCCGGTGACGTCCAGGTCGCCGGTACGCGGGTCCTGCGGCAGGTAGCCGATCGCGCTGCGCCGGTCGATCTGGCCGGCGTACGGCTGCCCCTCGCCCGCCAGCACCTTCAGCGTGGTGGTCTTGCCGGCGCCGTTGCGGCCGACCAGGCCGATCCGGTCACCCGGCTGCACCCGCAGGGTGGTGTCGGACAGCAGGATCCGGGAGCCGGCGCGCAGCTCCAGGCCGGTGGCATTGATCATTTCCGGTACTCGCTCTCGGGGTCTGGAAGGGCTGACTCAGGGCACGCGAAACGGCCGGCGGGCCCGATGGACCGTCGGCGCGGGGCGGTTCAGCCTTCGCAGAGCAGCACGGGGGCAAGTGTACCGGGCGACCCGAGCGGCGCCGCCCGGATTACCGAGCAAGATCATCGGGTATCGAGACGACCTCCGGACCCGGTCCGGTGCCGCAGCGACGTGACGAATCGGTGATCGGGGTCAACATGGAGCTGAACGAGAACGCGCGGATCGACACCAGTCAGGTGGACGACCGGCGGGGATCCGGCGGTGGCGGCGGGATGGGCATTCCCATCCCGATCGGCGGGGGACGTGGTGGGATCGTCGGAATCGTCATCGCCGTGCTGGTCGCGCTGGTCGGCGGCGGCTTCGGGCTGAACGCGGCCATGGACGGCGCAGAACAGGGCGACAACACCGCCCTGGAGCAGAGGTGCGCCGCCGGCGACGCCCTCCAGCAGCTCGACTGCCGCAACACGCTCTACGTCAACTCCATCCAGGCGTACTGGCGTACGGCGCTACCGGAGGCGTTCGGCGAGCAGTACCGGCCGGCGAAGACGATCTTCTTCGACCAGCGTGTCACCACCGCCTGCGGCGCCGCCGACTCCGGCGTCGGCCCGTTCTACTGCCCCGCCGACCGCCAGGTCTACATCGACCTCACCTTCTACCGGGTGCTGGCCGACCAGCTCGGCGCGGCCGGCGAGTTCGCCCAGCCGTACGTGCTGGCCCACGAGTACGGCCACCACGTGCAGACCCTGCTCGGCACCGAGGCACAGGTGCGCCGCCAGCAGCAGCGCGACCCGGGCAACGCGAACGCCCTGTCGGTGCAGATGGAGTTGCAGGCGGACTGCTATGCCGGGGCCTGGGCGCGCAACGCGACCGGCACCGCGGACGACAGCGGCCAGAAGATCTTCACGAGCATCAGCGAGCAGGACATCAGCCAGGCCGTCGACGCCGCCGAGAAGATCGGCGACGACGCCATCTCGGAGCGGGCCAACCGCCCGGTGAACCCGGAGGAGTTCACCCACGGCTCGTCCGCCCAGCGTAAGGAGTGGTTCACCCGGGGGTACTCCACCGGCGACCCGAAGTCCTGCGACACCTTCGGCGTCGGCCGCTGACCGACGACCCCGACACCCACCGGCCGGCACCGGGACGGCTCAGGACGGATCCGGGTCACGGACCCGGATGTGCACCGCTCGGGCGGCGGCGACCGCCCCGACCAGCACCGCGTGCCGGGGCTCGGGCACGTCCAGCAGCCGCTCGGCACGCAGCGCCGCCAGTGGCGCGAGTCGCCGGTCGGCGAGCACGGTGTCCACCGCCCGCCGGTCGCCGCCGCAGACCAGCGTGGTCAGCGTCGACGCCTCCGGCAGCAGCAGCCGCACGGCCAGCTCGGTCGCGTCGCCGAGCGCCGCCCTGGCCTGATTGTCCCGTCGTCGGGCGAAGCGCTGCTGGGACCAGCCACCCGCCGCCGTCCGCCCCTGCACGTACCGGGTGTCCACCTTGGAGACGGTCAACTCCTCCCCCACCGCGACGCCGACCGCGACCGCGCCCTTGCGGGCGAGCAGCAGGCCGATCCGGCGGGGCGCGGCGGCCACCCCCACGAAGCCGGGCAGGTCCGGCACACGCGGCGCGCCCGGTGGGGTGTGCAGCTCGGCCATGGCACCGTCCGGGGCGGTGAGCAGCAGGCCGTACCCCAGGGCGGTGGTGGTGGGCGGGCCGTGCCGGTCGGCGAAGCCCGCCACCCAGCGGGCGACGCGGGCGGGGGCCACCTCGACCCACCGGCCACCGCCGGCTGCCGGTCGGCTACTCATGATCGAACGGTACGCCACCCTTGGCGTCCCGTGGGCGGTCGGGCCGTCCCGCCCGATGCCACCGTGGTCACCATCCGCCACCCCGGCACCGGTTCGCCGGCCACCCGAGTTCACCGGTCATGCGCCGAGCAGCACGACGACGGCGAGGGCGGCGACGATGGCGCTGGACACCAGGGCGGTGACCCGCCGGCCGCGTTCGCCGGCCAGCACCCGCCCGACCAGGGTGCCGCCGCCGGCGATCAGCAGTTGCCAGCTCGCCGACGCGAGGAACACGCCGGCCACGAACAGCGTCGCCGCGCCCGGCCCGGTCGGCCCGGCAGCGGGCCGACCGAGCACCAGTGCCACGAAGTAGACCACGGTGGCGGGATTGAGCAGGGTCAGCGCCAGTACGCCGGCGAAGGCGCGCGGTGGCGTGTCCAACGCGGAGCGGCGTGCCGTCGCGTCTGTCCGGCGGGGTGGGCGCAGCGCCCGCCGGACGCCGTCCACGGCGATGGCGAACAGTACGGCGGCGGCCGCCAGCCGTAGCGGTCCCGCCACCGGCGCGATGAGAGCGGCGACGGCGGCCCCGCCCACCACCGCGACGGCGGCGTAGATCCCGTCGGCGGTCGCCACGCCGAGCGCGGCGGCGGCGCCGACCCGGAACGAGGTACGGGCGCTCAGCCCGAGGATGAGCACCGCGATCGCGCCCACCGGCACGGCGACGCCGTAGCCGGCCACCAGGCCGGCGAGGAAGGCGGCGGTCACGACGGTCGATGTCGGGACGAGGCGGGCCGGGGCACGCTCCGCTGTCGACGCGCGGCGGTGGCCGCGCGGACGGGGAGCTGCCTCGGGTACGCCTCGATCACGGCCTCATCCTCGCCGCCGCCCCTACCGCCCGCCACCCCTTTCCCGAGCACTCGCCGGATGCCCGGCCTGGTCGGGGCCGCGGCCTGGCCAGGCGCTCCATTCGCGGCATACTGCGGTGTCCGCGACGCCGGACGCCACGATTCGCCGCATTCGGAGTGGATCACGGCCCACAGGCGAGGCACGAGCCCCGAGCAACGCCACCACGCGAGGCGCGAGTGGAGTACGGCGGTCAGGCCGGTGCGGCGCTGGGGGGCGGAGACACCGGGGGCGCGGCACCCGTGCGGGTACCGCGCCCGGCGCGACCGGAGGACCGGTCAGACGTTGAAGCCGAGCGAGCGCAGCTGGTCACGCCCCTCGTCGGTGATCTTGTCGGGGCCCCACGGCGGCAGCCACACCCAGTTGATCCGGATGTCGTCGACCAGCCCCCCGCCGGGCCCGGTGGTCAGCGCCTGCCGAGCCTGGTCCTCGATCACGTCGGTCAGCGGGCAGGCCGCCGAGGTGAGCGTCATGTCCAGCGTCGCGACGTTCTGGTCGTCGACGTGCACGCCGTACACCAGGCCGAGGTCGACCACGTTGATGCCCAGCTCGGGGTCGACGACGTCCTTCATCGCCTCCTCGATGTCGGCGACAGCGGCCTTGCCGCCGGAGGCGGCGCCGTCGGCCGCCACGGCGGTCGGGCCGCCGGCCGGCAGCGCGCCGTCGGTCGCCACGGCACCGGTCTCTGGCGTGCCGGTGGTCTCCTCAGAACTCATGCCTTCACCTCCGTCGGGCTCGCGCCCACCCCGGCGCGTGCCGCGGCGTCCTTGAACGCCATCCACGGCAGCAGCGCGCACTTGACCCGGGCCGGGTAGCGCGCGACACCCGCGAACGCCACCCCGTCACCGAGCACGTCCTCGTCCGGCGTGACCTGCCCTCGGCCGGACATCAACTCCACGAACGCCTGGTGCACCACGAACGCCTCACCCGCTCCCCGGCCGGTGAGCAGCTCGTGCAGCACGCTCGCCGACGCCTGGCTGATCGAGCAGCCCATCCCGTCGTATGAGATGTCGGCGAGCCGGTCGCCGTCGGCGGCCACCCGGACGGTGATCTCGTCACCGCAGGTCGGGTTGACGTGGTGCGCCTCGGCCACCCGGGCCGCCGGGTCCTCGGCGTCGCGCAGGCCACGGCCGTGCGGGTGCTTGTAGTGGTCCAGGATGATCTCCTGGTAAAGCTGGTCGAGCTGCATGTCAGTCGAACACCTTCCGCACCTGCTCGAGCCCCGCCACCAGGGCGTCGATCTCCTCAGTGGTGGTGTACAGGTAGAACGAGGCGCGGGTCATCGCCGGCACCCCGAACCGGGTGCACACCGGCTTCGCGCAGTGGTGCCCCACCCGCACCTGCACGCCGAGCGAGTCGAGGACCTGCCCCACGTCGTGCGGGTGCACGTCGCCGAGGGCGAACGAGATCGTCCCGCCCCGGCCGACCGGCACGGTCGGACCGAAGATCCGCAGCTTGGGCACGGTGGCGAGGGCATCCAGCGCGTACGCCGTCAGCTCCTTCTCGTGCCACTGGATCGCGCGCATCCCGATGCCGGTGAGGTAGTCCACCGCCGCGCCGAGCGCGACCGCCTCGGCGATCGGCGGGGTGCCCGCCTCGAACCGGGCCGGCGGCGCGGCGAACGTGGACCGCGCCATCGACACCGTCTCGATCATCGAGCCGCCACCGAGCACCGGAGGCATCGCGGCGAGCAGTTCGCCCCGGCCCCACAGCACGCCGATGCCGGTCGGCCCGCACATCTTGTGCCCGGTGAAGACGACGAAGTCGGCGTCGAGGTCGACCACGTCCACCGGCATGTGCGGCACCGACTGCGAGCAGTCCAGCAGCAGCAGCGCGCCGACCTGACGGACCCGCTCGGTGATCCGCGCGGTGGCGTTGACCGTGCCGAGGATGTTGGAGGTGTGCACCAGCGAGACAATCTTCGTCCGCTCGGTGACCAGTTCCTCCAGCCCCGACTCGTCCAGCCGCCCGGCGTCGGTGACCGGGAACCAGCGCAGGGTCGCGCCGGTCCGCTCCGCGAGGAGCTGCCACGGAACGATGTTCGAGTGGTGCTCCATCTCGGAGATGACGATCTCGTCACCCGGGCCGAGCCGGAACCGGGGGTCGGCGTCGGGCCGCAGCGAGGCGTTGGAGAACGCGTACGCCACGATGTTGATCGCCTCGGTGGAGTTCTTGGTGAACACCACCTCGTCCACGCTCGGCGCGTTGACGAACGCGGCGATCTTCGCCCGGGCGCCCTCGTACGCCTCGGTCGCCTCGGTGCCCAGGGTGTGCACCGAGCGCGACACGTTGGCGTTGTGCGTCGCGTAGTGCTCGGCGAGCACGTCGAGCACCTGCCGAGGCTTGTGCGAGGTGTTGGCGCTGTCGAGGTAGACCAGCGGGTGCCCGTTGACCTCCCGGTCCAGGATCGGGAAGTCGGCCCGCACCCGCGCCACGTCGAAGCGGGGCGCGTCGTCGTACTGCGGCATGCCCGCCGGGATCGCGATGGAGGTCATGTCTGCCTCAGGCCCGCGCCGAGCCGGCCCCGGCGACGTAGCGCTCGTAGCCCTCTTCCTCGAGCTTGTCGGCCAACTCCGGGCCGCCCTGCTCGACGATCCGGCCGGCGACGAAGACGTGCACGAAGTCCGGCTTGATGTAACGCAGGATCCGGGTGTAGTGGGTGATCAGCAGCAGGCCGGTGTCGCCGGTGTCGCGGACCCGGTTGACGCCCTCGCTGACCACGCGCAGCGCGTCCACGTCCAGCCCGGAGTCGGTCTCGTCGAGGATGGCCACTTTCGGCTTGAGCAGCTCCAGCTGCACGATCTCGTGCCGCTTCTTCTCACCGCCGGAGAAGCCCTCGTTGACGTTGCGCTGGGCGAACGCCGGGTCCATCTGCAGGCGCTGCATCGCGCCGCGCAGCTCGCCGCCCCAGGTGCGCAGCTTCGGCGCCTCGCCGTCGATGGCGGTCTTGGCGGTACGCAGGAAGTTCGCCACCGAGACGCCGGGAACCTCGACCGGGTACTGCATGGCCAGGAAGAGACCGGCGCGGGCCCGCTCGTCGACGGACATCTCCAGCACGTCGACGCCGTCGAGGGTCACCGAACCGCGGGTGATCTCGTACTTGGGGTGGCCGGCGATCGAGTACGCCAGGGTCGACTTCCCGGAGCCGTTCGGGCCCATGATCGCGTGGGTCTCCCCCGAGCGCACGGTCAGGTCGACGCCGTGCAGGATCGGCTTGAGCTCACCCTCGGGCAGCTTCACCGACACCTGCAGGTCGCGGATCTCCAGGGTGCTCATTATCGGGTCACTCCATTGCTCGGCGTCAGGTCGACGTAGATGTCACCGTCGCGGATCTCGACGGGGTAGACGGGTACGGGTTCGGTGGCGGGCAGTCCGGTCGGCTCGCCGGTCCGTAGGTCGAAACGGGATCCGTGCAGCCAGCATTCCAGCGTGCAGTCCTCGACCTCGCCTTCGGAGAGGGCGACCGCGGCGTGCGAGCACTCGTCGTGCACGGCGTAGAACCGGTCGTCCTCGCCGTGCACCACGGCGATCGTGGTGCCGTCCACGTCGGCGCTGATCACGCTGCCCTTCGGCACGTCCTCGCTCGCACAGATCCTGATCATCACGCGCCGACCTTCGTGAGCCGGGCCTCGATCGCGTCGCCGAGCCGCTCGCGCAGCTCCCCGACCGGGATCTTGTTGATCAGCTCGGCGAAGAAGCCCCGGACCACCAGGCGACGGGCCTCGGCCTCCGGGATACCCCGGGCCATCAGGTAGAACAGCTGCTCGTCGTCGAAGCGACCGGTGGCGCTGGCGTGCCCAGCACCGGCGATCTCGCCGGTCTCGATCTCCAGGTTCGGTACGGAGTCCGCCCGCGCCCCGTCGGACAGCAGCAGGTTCCGGTTGATCTCGTAGGTGTCCGTACCGGTCGCCTCGGCCCGGATGAGCACGTCGCCCACCCAGACCGTCCGGGCGTCGTCGCCCTGCAACGCGCCCCGGTAGCCGACATAGCTGCGGCAGTCCGGCACGTTGTGGTCGACCAGCTGCCGGTGCTCCAGGTGCTGTCCGGAGTCGGCGAAGTAGAGGCCGTACAGCTCGGCCTCGCCACCCCGGCCGGTGTACTCCACGGAGGTGAACTGCCGGACCAGGTCCCCGCCGAGGGTGACCTGCACGTGGGTGGCCTTGGCGTCCCGCCCCAGCCTGATCTTCAGGTGCTGCGCCTGCACGGTGTCGTCGGCCCAGTCGGCGACGGTGACCAGGGTCAGCTTCGCCCCGTCGGCCACCGACACCTCGACGTTGTCGGCCAGCGTGGCCGAGCCGACGTGCTCCAGCACCAGGGTCACCTCGGCGAAGCGCCCCACCTCGACGTAGGTGTGCCCGAAGGCGACCGCGTCCGCGCCCTCGCCGACCACCCGCAGGCCCACCGGCGTGTCCACCACCGTGTCGGCGGCCACCGACACCAGCAACGGCTCGACGACGCCACCGTACGCCAGCGCGCTGACCCGGTCGAACGGAGTGAGCACGCCGCCCATCCGCGGGTCGTCCCGGCCGATCCGCTCGACGGTGACGCCCTGGGGCAGGTCGCCGTACTCGTGGCGGACCCCGGCGGGCGCGGCCGGAGCCTCGCCCACCAGGCCACGCAGGCGCTTGAGCGGGGTGAAACGCCACTCCTCCTCCAGGCCGGTGAGGGCCGGGAAGTCGGCGACGTCGTACGAGCGGAGCGCCTGCGACTTGGTCTCGGGCGGCGCGGAAGCCTGGGTAGTCATCTCTTCCTTGGTCTGGTTCCGGGACGACGGTGTCATTGAGCGGAGGGAGGGT
>NZ_SMKF01000148.1 GCF_004348325.1 Micromonospora sp. KC213
GCGCACCCCACCGCAGCACCGACGCCCACCGGCGCGACCGTCGCCGCCGGTCCGGGGCAGGCACCGGCGACCGGCTCCGGAGCGTCGGCGGATTCGCAGCCGGTGACCCCGCCGCTCGGGTACGCCGTACCCGCCACCGCCTCCACCCGGCAGGACCGGGCCGGCGGGGCGGGGCGCCGTCGGCTGGCCCTGGTCGGGGCGGCCGGCGCGGTCGTCGTCGTCCTCGCCGGCGCCGGCACGGTGCTGGCGCTCGACACCGACCAACCGACGACGGGAAGTCCGACGCTCACCGCAGAGTCGACGCCCGCCACGGTCACCCCGTCCGCTCCGGCCGTCGGCGCCTCCGCCACCGGGCGGCCGAAGCCCCATCCGAGCACCACCCCGTCCCGGTCGGCGTCGCCGGAGCCGGCCGCCGCCGCGACCGGTACCCGCAGCCCGGCCGGGACGCCGCCGCAGAGCCCTCCGGCCATCACTGCCTCCCCTCGACCAAGTCCGACCGGCAGCGCGCCGGCGGTGCCGAACCCGTACACCCCGACGCAGGTCTGCGGCGCCGGCTACCAGGTCATCGACTCGGCCGCGCTGACCGCCGGTGGGGTCCGGCAGGGCCGCGTGTACCTGCTCTGGAACGGCGGCGCCAAAGCCAACTGCGTGGTCACCATGAAGGAGAACGGGGTGGGCAAAGCGACCAGGGTGTCGGCGTTCCTGGAGGTGCAGGGGAAGAAACGCAAGACCGACCGCGGCTCGTTCGAGTACTACGCCGGCCCGGTCCGAGCCGGTGCCGGCGGTACCTGCGTGAAATGGGGCGGGACGGCCGGCGGCGCGAGATACGGCAGCGGTTTCGAGCACTGCGGTTGAGCCCGGGCCGCCCGGCGCCGACGCGCCGGGCGGCCTTAAGGTACGGGCATGTCCCTTGACGGGTGGAACACGGTCCTGGTGCTCGGCGGCATCCGCTCGGGCAAGTCGGAGTTCGCCGAGTCCCTGGTGGCTGACGCCCCCGCCGTGCGGTACGTGGCGACGTCCACCGCCGGTGGGCCGGAGGACGCGGAGTGGGCCGCCCGGCTGGCCGCCCACCGGGCCCGCCGCCCAGGGAGTTGGACCACCGAGGAGACCGCCGACCAGCCGCGCCGGCTGGCCGACGTCCTCGCCTCCGCCGGGCCGGGCGAGACGCTGCTCGTGGACGACCTGGGCGGTTGGGTGACGGTGCTGCTCGACCCGGCGCACCAGCCCGCCGACGACGAGGCCACGGTCGCCGAGTTGGCCGCCGCGGTGCGGGACACGGCGGCACGGGTGGTGCTGGTCAGCCCCGAGGTGGGGCTGTCGCTGGTGCCGACCACCCCGCTGGGCCGGGCGTTCACCGACGCCCTCGGCGCGGCGAACCGGGCCGTCGCCGATGCCTGCGACGCCGTGGCGCTGGTGGTGGCCGGCCAGCCGGTCTGGCTGAAGCCGGTCGCCGCGCCACGGACGGCCGAGGTGCCCACGCGGCGGTCAGCGGCGGCCAACGGCGCGAGCGGCCCGGTGGCTACTGCCGAGACACCACTGCCGGCCGTGCTCACCCCGGGCACGTCCGCCCCCGCGACCGCAGGCACCGGGGCCGGCGGCGACTGGGCTGCGCCGACCATGGCGCTGCCGATGGTCGCCACCGGCCTGGTCATCCAGGCCGGCATGGAGCTGCCCATGCCGGACGAGGACGCCGGAGGGCAGGCCGTCGACCGGCTCGGCACGCTGGACGTCCCGGGGGCCGGATTCGGGACGTTGGAGCGGGTGGTGACGTTCGCCGCCGCCACCCAGGGCACCGCCAACCCCACCCCCTGGACGACGGTGCGGGCGCTGCTGCTGCACGGCGACCACACCGGTGGGGCCGCCGCCGGGTCGGTGCCGGGTGACTCGTCGCGCCGGGCGGAGCAGGCCCGGGCCGGCGCCGGGCCACTGGCCCGGCTGGCCGCCGAGGTCGGTGCGACTCTCCAGGTGGTGGACACCCCGTCGTCCGCACCGATGGAACAGGAGCCGGCGCTCGGCGGTGCCGCCGTCGAGTCGGCCCTGCGCTACGGCTGGCGGCTGGCCGAGGAGGCCGCCGACGCGAGCGTACAGCTGCTGGTACTCGGCGCGTGCGGGGCCGGCACCGAGACGGCGGCGGCCGCCGTGCTCGCCGCCACCGCCGGAGCCGAGGCACCGGCGGTGCTCGGCCGGGTGTACACCGCCGACGGCCAGATCGACGACGCGGCGTGGATGGTGCGCTGCGCGGCCGCCCGGGACGCGCTGCACCGCACCCGCAACTCCCCCCGGGACGCCAGGGACGTGCTCGCCGAGCTGGGTGGGGGGGACGTCGCGGTGGCCACCGGCGTGCTGCTCGGGGCGACCGCCCGCCGGGTGCCGGTGCTGCTGGACGGTCCGGTCGGCCTGGCCGCCGGCATGATCAGCCGGGATCTGGCCGGGCAGGTCCGGCACTGGTGCCTGCTGGCCGACCACGGCGGCCAACCGGCCGTCCGGCTCGCCGCGGACGTGCTCGGCCTGACGCCGCTGCTCGACCTGCGCCTGGACCTCGGCGAGGGCGCGAACGCGCTGGCCGCACTGCCGCTGCTGCGTTCGGTGCTGTCGCTGGCCGCCGCGCTGCCCGTCCGTCCCCGGCTGGGCGGTCCGGACTCCGAGGACGAACCGGACTTCACCGAGCCGGAGCCGGCCGGGCCGGGTCCGACCACCACCCACCCCGAGTCCGGCGGGCGTGCCGGCTGAACCGGGCCGGGTCGACGGCCTACGGCTGGCGCTGACCACCTTCACCACGCTGCCGGTCCGCGCCGGACGCATCGACCGGACGGTCGCCGGCCGGGCGATGGCGCTCGCCCCGCTGGTCGGGGCGGGGCTGGGTGCGGTGCTGGCCGGGACGCTGCTGCTGCTGGCCGCACTCACCCCACCGCTGGTCGCCGCCGGCGTGACCGTGGGCTGCGCGGCCCTGGCCACCCGGGGCCTGCACCTGGACGGGCTCGCCGACACCGTGGACGCGCTGGGGTCGTACCGGCGGGGGCCGGCGGCGTTGGAGATCATGAAGAAGCCGGACGTGGGGCCGTTCGGGGTGGTCGCGCTGGTGGTCGTACTCCTGCTCCAGACGGCGGCGCTCGCGGAGCTGGCCGGACGGTCCCGGCCGGCGGCGCTCGCGGCGGTGGTGGCCGCGACGGCGGCGGGCCGGCTCGCGGTTGGCCTGGCCTGCCGGCGCGGGGTGCCGGCGGCCCGGCCGGACGGTCTGGGGGCGCTGGTCGCCGGGACGGTCGGGCCGGTCCCGCTGGTGTTCGGCACGGCCGCCGTCGCACTCACCGCCGTGCCGGCCGTGCCGGGCAAGCCGTGGCAGGGACCGCTGGTCGTGCTGGCCGCGCTGGCCGTCGCCGCCGGACTGCTGCGACACGCGGTACGCCGGTTCGGCGGCGTCACCGGCGACGTACTCGGGGCGGGCGTGGAGATTGTCACCACGCTGGTCTACCTGGGGCTCGTGCTGTCCGCCTGAACGCGTCCCTGGTTGCCGGGTAGCGTTTGCCCCGACGGCACCAGCGCGCACCTGGGGGACGCATGCTCATCACGGACGACTTCCTGCCGGTACCGGTGCCGGAGTCGCTGAGCGCGACCTATCTGGTGCCGGTGGCGGGGTTGCCCCGGGTGAGCCCGAAGACCGCGGTCCGGGCCCTGGCGGGGCGGCTGGCCGAGCCGGTGCACGGGCTCGCCCGGCAGATGCTGGACAGTCCACTGATGAGCGTCGACACCCGGCCGATCGACGAGTTTCCGCAGCTGCCGCCGGATCTGCTCACCGCGTTCGGGGCGACCGAGGCGCAGCTCGGCCGGCTCGCCGCGGCCAGCCATCTGGTGGTGGTGCAGGCCGAGTACCGGCCCGGCTGGCCGCCGGCCCACGAGTGGGCGGCCCGCGCGGTCGCCGCCGCGGTCGCCGAGTCGGTCGACGGTGACGTGGTGGACGTCTTCGGGCTGCAGTTCCTCGATCCGGCGACCGCGCTGCGCTCACTGCCCGACGCGCAGGGCCGGATACGCCTGGTCGACTGGGTGCTGGTGCCGTACTCCTCCGACGCGGAGGGGCTCTGGTTCACCACCAAGGGGCTGCGCCGGTTCGGGCTGCTGGAGTTGCAGACCCAGGGCGTGCCCGACCATCTCACCCGGGCCTGGGGTGCGGTGATGACCGGGGCGGCGCGACGGCTGCTGCGGGACTGGACCGACGGGTTGTCCGGCGAGGAGGTTCCGGCGTTCGTGCAGCTGCCGGTGCTGGCCACGGTGACCGGGCACGACATCGCGGTGGCGTACGGCAACCCGGAGCAGCACGGCGCGACTGCCCCGGTGCTGCTGCGGCTGGAACTGGACCCGGCGACCGACCCGGAGGCCGACTCGTTTCTCAGTCTGCGTCCGCCGCCGGGGCATCCGGGGCCGGACGGGAAGTACTTCGCGGCGGCCTGCGCGACGCTCTTCTCCGGCATCCAGCCGGACGTCCGCTATGCCCGCTCCGGGGACGCGATGAGCCGGGCGGTCGCCACCGCCCGCGCCGGCCTGGCCGACATCCGGGTCCGGTTCCTCGCCGGTCAGCTTCCGCCGGAGTCTCAGCTGGTGGTCAAGTACGGCCTGCCCGGCGACGACGGCCCCGAGTACGTCTGGGCGGGGGTGACCTCGTGGGACGCTCCCGAGCGGATCGTCGGCGCCAGCGCCAGCGACGCGAACACCGACCCCACGGTGCGGATCGGCTCCCCGGTGGTGGTGGAGGCGGCCGACGTCGTCGACTGGGCTCTGCTGGACGGCACCGGGGTCATCGAGGGCGGCTGGACCCAGGCCGTGCTGGACGCCGGCGAACGCCCTCACCCCACCCACTAACCCCTGACGGAGGGGGTGACGAACGGGGGGCGGGCGAGGCGCGTCTGGGCGCGGCGACCGCGGATGTCGACGTCGACCAGGTCGCCGTCGGCGAGGCCCGGGGCGGTGTCGACCAGCGCCAGGGCGATGCCCTGCTTGAGCGTCGGGCTGAAGGTGCCGCTGGTGACCGTGCCGACCGGCCGGTCACCGACGTACACCGGCATGCCGGGGCGCGGGATCGCCCGGTCGACGGCCACCAGGCCGCGCAGCGTACGCCGGGGGCCGGCGGCCTTCTCCGCCAGCAGCGCGTCGCGGCCCCAGAAGGTCGGCTTGTCCCAGCCCACCGCCCACCCACAGCGGGCCTGCACCGGGGTGATCTCCGGCGACAGGTCCTGCCCGTGCAGCGGGTAGCCCATCTCGGTGCGCAGGGTGTCCCGGGCGCCGAGCCCGCACGCCCGCAGGTCGAACGACTCCCCGCCGGCGAACAGCGCGTCCCAGACGGCGACCGCCGCCTCGGCGGGGACCACCAGCTCGTACCCCCGCTCGCCGGTGTAGCCGGTGCGGCAGACCACCAGCTCGGCGCCGGCCAGGGTGGCCGGGAAGAAACTCATGTACTCGTGCTCCACCGGCAGGCCCCGCGCGGCGAGCAACTCCGTCGAGCGGGGTCCCTGCACCGCCAGCACCGCGTACGCCTCGTGCTCGTCGGTGACGGTGACCCCGGCCGGCGCGGCGGCGCGCAACCGGCGCACCACCTCGGCGGTGTTCGCCGCGTTCGGGACGAGGAAGACGTGGTCGTCGGCGTGCAGGTAGGCGATGATGTCGTCCACCACGCCGCCGGTCGCGTCGTCGCAGCAGAACGTGTACTGGGCCCGCCCCGGCCCGATCCGGCGCAGGTCGTTGCTGAGGCATGAGTTGACGAAGTCGGCCGCGCCCGGGCCGGTGATCCGCGCCTTGCCCAGGTGCGACACGTCGAACATCCCCGCCGCGGTCCGCACCGCGGCGTGCTCCTTGAGCACGCCGCCACCGGCGTACTCCAGGGGCATCTCCCACCCGCCGAACGGGGCGAACTTGGCACCGAGAGCGGTGTGCCGCTCGTGCAGCGGGGAACGGCGCAGCCGGGTCGCGGCGGCCTCGGGGGTCAGGTCCGTCATGGGTGGGAACTTACCGGGAACTGCCCGGATGGTTAGCATCGGCGGGACCCGTCCGGACGGCGTTCGGCGGGACAGCCATGCCTCCGGCGGGTAGGTTGCCGCCGGAGACCTTCATCGCCGGTACGCGACGACGCGACCGGCCCGGCCCGCCCGGAGTAGCCTCAGTGACATCGCCCAGCACCACCCTGAGCCTGGTCGACACCGACCCCGCCGAGCTCACCGTCGACGCGATCGTGATCGGCCTGCACAGCCAGACCGGCGAGCAGGCCGCCAGCGGCGGCCCGGCCGGCGCACTGCTACTGGCCAGCGGGGCGGAGAGCATCGCCGCCGCCTTCGACGGCAAGCTGACCGAGACACTGGCGCTGCTCGGCGCCACCGGCGCTCCGGGCGAGGTGATCAAGCTGGCCACGCTGGGCACCGTCACCGCCCCGGTCGTCGCCGCCGTCGGGCTGGGCCCGGAGCCGACCGGCGCCGCGCCCGCGCCGGAGACGCTACGCCGGGCCGCCGGCGCGGTGGTCCGGGCGCTCGCCGGGGCGCCCCGGGTGGCACTGAGCCTGCCGCTACCCGACGACGCCGACGCCCCGTCCGCGTTGCGCGCGGTCGCCGAGGGCGCGCTGCTCGGCGGGTACCGGTTCGCCGGCTACAAGACCCGGCCGCAGCCGACCCGCCGCGACCCGGTCGCCGAGGTGCTGATCGCCGTCCCGGACGCCGCCGACGCGACGGCGCGGGCCGAGATCGAGCGGGCCACGGCGGTGGCGGGCGCGGTCCGCGCCAGCCGCGACTGGGTGAACACCGCTCCGAACGAGCTTCGCCCACCGGCCTTCGCCGACGCGGTCGCCGAGGCCGCCCGCGCGGCCGGGCTCGGCGTGGAGGTGCTGGACGAGGCGGCGCTGCACGCCGGCGGGTACGGCGGCATCATCGCCGTCGGCCAGGGCTCGGAGGCGCCGCCACGGCTGGTCACCCTCACCTACACCCCGTCTGACGCCGGCAACGGCAAGCGGGTGGCGCTGGTCGGCAAGGGGATCACCTTCGACACCGGCGGCATCTCGATCAAGCCGGCGCAGGGCATGTGGGAGATGAAGTCGGACATGGCGGGCGCGGCCGCGGTGGCCGCCGCGATGCTGGCCATCGCCGCTCTGCGGCCGTCGGTGGCGGTGACCGCGTACCTGCCGATGGCGGAGAACATGCCGTCGGGCACCAGCTACCGGCCCGGCGACGTGATCACGATGTACGACGGTAAGAAGGTCGAGGTGCTCAACACCGACGCCGAGGGCCGGCTGATCCTCGCCGACGCGATGGCCCGGGCCTGCGAGGACGGCGCCGACTACCTGTTCGAGACCTCCACCCTGACCGGCGGCCAGATCATCGCGCTGGGCAAGCGGGTCTCCGGGGTGATGGGCACGCCGGAGCTGTGCGAGCGGGTCCGGGCCGTCGGGGACGCGGTCGGTGAGCCGGCCTGGCCGATGCCGCTGCCCGACGACGTCCGTAAGGGCATGGACTCTGACGTCGCCGACATCTCCCAGGTCAACGCGGGCATGGACCGGGCCGGTCACATGCTCCAGGGCGGGGTGTTCCTGCGCGAGTTCGTCGCCGGGGAGGTGGCCTGGGCGCACATCGACATCGCCGGCCCCAGCTACCACCCGGGTGAGGCGACCGGCTACTGGACCAAGGGCGGCACCGGCGTCCCGGTCCGTACCCTGGTGCAGCTCGTCGAGGACGTGGCCACCCACGGCTGAGGCCCCGCGTTCATGATCCACACCGTTTGCGGCATGTCGTGGTGTCCCGCCGCCGGGACACCACGACATGCCGCATCTGGCGAACGGTGTCCGGTCAGCAGGGCGGGTCAGTAGAGTTCCGGGCGACGCTTGCGGCGTTCGTTGTAGTCCCGCATTCGTTGCGGGTACCCCATCAGGCGGACGTCGTAGATCGGGATGGCGAGCCGGTGGGCGAAGCGTCGGGCGCCTTCCGGACCCTCGATCCGGCGGCGGGTCCACTCCCCGTCGTCGGCGATCAGGATGACGGTGGTCTCGGTGACCGTGGTCCGTGGCTCGATGTACGCCTCGACCCCGCGCCGGGTCCGCACGAAGTTTTCGAGATGGTCGAGGTCGGCGCGGTCGGCGGGACGGTCGCCACGGTCACCGACCGGCTTCCTGCGTCGTCGGAACAGCCCCACGCGACTCCTTCTCCTCCCCCGAGCGTCATCGAAGACGGTGCCAAGCGTACGTGCCGGGGACGTGTCGTTGGGCACCTCACTACGCGCGCGCGGTGCGGTGGTGACAAGATGACCGAGGTGGGGTGTGCCTGTTACTCCGCCGTAACCCCCGAGCAGTGACGCGAACTGGGAGTTGGATGTGAGCGAGCCGAACGACGCAACCTTCGACATCGTCATCCTCGGAGGTGGCAGCGGCGGCTACGCCACGGCGCTGCGTGCCGCCCAGCTGAACCTCTCCGTCGCGCTGATCGAGAAGGGCAAGCTCGGCGGCACCTGCCTGCACAACGGCTGCATCCCCACCAAGGCCCTGCTGCACGCCGCGGAGATCGCCGACCAGACCCGGGAGTCGGAGCAGTTCGGCGTCAAGGCCGAACTGGTCGGCATCGACATGGCCGCGGTCAACTCGTACAAGGACGGCGTGATCTCCCGGCTGCACAAGGGCCTGCAGGGCATGCTCAAGGGCAACAAGGCGATCACCGTCGTCGAGGGGCACGGCAAGCTGGTCGCGCCGAACGCCGTCGAGGTCGACGGGAGGCGCTACACCGGCCGCAACGTCGTGCTGGCCTCCGGCTCGTACGCGAAGACCCTGCCCGGCCTGGAGGTCGACGGCGAGCGGATCATCACCAGCGACCACGCCCTGACCCTGGACCGCGTCCCGTCCTCGGTGATCGTGCTGGGCGGCGGCGTGATCGGCGTCGAGTTCGCCAGCGTGTGGAAGTCCTTCGGGGCGGAGGTCACCATCGTTGAGGCGCTGCCCCGGCTGGTCGCCGCCGAGGACGAGGAGTCGTCGAAGGCGCTGGAGCGGGCCTTCCGCAAGCGTAAGATCAACTTCAAGGTCGGCAAGCCGTTCGAGAAGGTCGAGAAGACCGGCAACGGCGTCCGGCTGACCATCGCCGGCGGCGACACCGTCGAGGCCGAGCTGCTGCTGGTCGCGGTCGGCCGTGGCCCGAACACCGCCAACCTCGGCTACGAGGAGCAGGGCGTCAAGATGGACCGCGGTTACGTGCTGACCGACGAGCGGCTGCGCACCAGCGTGCCGAACGTCTACGCCGTCGGCGACATCGTGCCCGGTCTCCAGCTCGCCCACCGCGGCTTCCAGCAGGGCATCTTCGTCGCCGAGGAGATCGCCGGGCAGAACCCGGCCGTGATCGACGAGGTCGGCATCCCGCGCGTCACCTACTCCGACCCCGAGCTGGCGTCGGTCGGCCTGACCGAGGCGAAGGCCAAGGAGCAGTACGGGGCCGACAAGGTGAAGACCTACAACTACAACCTGGGTGGCAACGGCAAGAGCCAGATCCTCAAGACGGCCGGTTTCGTGAAGCTGGTCCGGGTGGACGACGGCCCGGTCGTCGGCGTGCACATGGTGGGCGCCCGGGTCGGCGAGATGATCGGCGAGGCCCAGCTCATCTACAACTGGGAGGCCTACCCGGCCGAGGTGGCGCAGCTCGTGCACGCCCACCCGACGCAGAACGAGGCCCTGGGCGAGGCGCACCTGGCCCTGGCCGGCAAGCCGCTGCACGCGCACGCCTGATCGAGAATTGCTTCCGCGGCGTCCGGCGGCAGACGGGCGTGATCGCACCAGGGGAACGAAGGAGTCTGTGAACATGCCGGTATCGGTCACCATGCCTCGGCTCGGCGAGAGCGTCACCGAGGGCACCGTCACCCGCTGGCTCAAGCAGGAGGGCGACACCGTCGAGGTCGACGAGCCGCTGCTCGAGGTGTCGACCGACAAGGTCGACACCGAGATCCCGTCGCCCGCGGCGGGCGTGCTGAGCCGGATCGTGGTCGGCGAGGACGAGACCGCCGAGGTGGGCAGCGAGCTGGCCGTCATCGCGGGCGAGGGCGAGCAGGCCGGTGGCGGCGAAGCCGCTCCGGCGCAGGAGGCCGCCGCCCCGGCGCAGGAGGCCGCCCCGGCCGCCGAACCGACGGCCGCCGCCGGGGGTACCGCCCCGGAGCCGCAGCAGCCGGCCCAGGCCGAGCCGCAGGGTCAGGCGGCCCCGGCGGGCGAGGGCACCCCGGTGAAGATGCCGGCTCTGGGCGAGAGCGTCACCGAGGGTACGGTCACCCGCTGGCTCAAGCAGGTCGGCGACACCGTCGAGGTGGACGAGCCGCTGCTGGAGGTCTCCACCGACAAGGTCGACACGGAGATCCCGTCTCCGGTGGCCGGCACCCTGCTGGAAATCAAGGTCGCCGAGGACGAGACCGTCGAGGTCGGTGCCGACCTGGCGATCGTCGGTGCGGCCGGCGCCGCCCCGAAGCCGGAACCCGAGGCCAAGCCGGAACCCAAGCCCGAGCCGAAGCCGGAGCCCAAGGTCGAGGCGAAGCCCGAGCCGAAGGTCGAGGAGCCGACCCCGGGCCTGTCGTACAACGAGCCGGCCGCGGAGGCCGAAATCGCGCAGCAGCCGGCCAAGGTCGAGCAGGCGGCGCAGCCGGCCGCCCCGCAGCGGCCGACCGCCCCCGCCCAGGGTGGTGGCGAGGAGGCCGCCGGCTATGTCACGCCGCTGGTGCGCAAGCTCGCCAGCGAGCACGGCGTCGACCTCGGCTCGCTGACCGGCACCGGCGTGGGTGGCCGGATCCGCAAGCAGGACGTGCTGGACGCGGCGGAGAAGGCCAAGGCCGCGAAGGCCGCTCCGGCCCCGGCGCAACAGCCGGCCCCGGCGGCCCCGGCCGCCAAGCCGGCGGAGAAGCCGCAGCCGAGCGCGAAGCGCGGCACCACCGAGAAGCTGCCGCGGATCCGGGCGGCCATCGCCAAGCGGATGCAGCAGTCGCTGCACGAGATGGCGCAGCTGACCACGGTGGTCGAGGTGGACGTCACCCGGATCGCCAAGCTGCGGGCCCGGGCGAAGGACTCCTTCCAGCAGCGGCACGGGGTCAAGCTGTCGTTCCTGCCGTTCTTCGCCCTCGCCGCGATCGAGGCGTTGCAGGCGCACCCGATCGTCAACGCCAGCATGGACCTCGACGCCGGGACGATCACCTACCCGGACGCGGAGCACCTGGGCATCGCGGTGGACACCGAGCGCGGGCTGCTGGTGCCGGTCATCCACAACGCCGGTGACCTCAACCTCGGTGGCATCGCCAAGCGGGTGGCCGACCTGGCCGAGCGCACCCGGACCAACAAGATCAGCCCGGACGAGATCGCCGGGGCGACCTTCACGCTGACCAACACCGGCAGCCGGGGCGCCCTCTTCGACACCCCGATCGTGCCGTCGCCGCAGTCGGCGATGCTCGGCACGGGTGCCGTGGTCAAGCGTCCGGTCGTGGTCAACGACCCGGAGCTGGGCGAGGTGGTCGCGATCCGGTCGATGGTCTACCTGGCCATGTCCTACGACCACCGGCTGATCGACGGCGCCGACGCGGCCCGCTTCCTGGTCACGGTCAAGGAGCGGCTGGAGGCCGGTCAGTTCGAGGCCGAGCTGGGTCTGTGACCCGGTAGGGCAACTCCCCGGAAGGGGCGCGCGGCATCGCCGCGCGCCCCTTCCGCGTTCCACGCCTCTCCTGGCGGGCGCGGCTCGGCGCGAGGCGGCGCGTGCGGCGACCTGTCCCTGCTCACCGCGATCTGTGTGGGCGGGAACGGCCGGCTCAGGCGGAGGCGGCCGGCTCGCGCAGCAGCGCGCGGATTTCGTCGGCCTCGGGGTCGCCGAGCTCGTCGAAGACCGCCAGCGCCTCCCGCCAGCAGGACCGGGCCGCGTCGGTGTCGCCCCGCTCGGCCAGGGACCGGCCCAGCGCCAGCAGGGTTCGCGCCCGGCCGTGCGCGTTGCCGGTCGACACGTGTAGTTGCGCCGCCTCCCGGAAGCGCCGGATCGCCCGCTCGTGGTCCCCCAGTTCGGCGTGGGCCTCGCCCAGGTTGGCGATGCAGATGGCCTCCGCGTACCGGTCGCCGGTGTCGCGCACGGCGGTGAGTGCCTCCTCGTGGCGGGCGATGGCCTTCTCCGGCTCGCCCAGCAGCGCGTGGCACTGTGCCATGTTCTGCAGCGCCACCCCCTCGCCCCACCGGTTGCCCTGGAGCCGGTGCTCGTCGCGGGCCAGGGCGAACGTGGCGAGCGCGTGATCGGGCCGGCCCGACTCGGCGTGGGCGACGGCGAGGCTGTTGAGGGTGGTCGGCCGCCAGTCGCGGTACCCGATCGCCTCCTGCACCCGCAGCGACTCCTGGTACAACTCGATCGCCTCCGGGTAGCGCCGGCTCTCACAGAGCGCGGTGGCCATGCTCATGAGCAGCGCCCCCTCGGCCCGCTGGTCGCCGAGAGACCGCGTGGCGGCCAGCCCGATCTCGCCAGCCGCCAGCCAGTCCTCGCGCCGCTTGGCGATGTACCAGTACGCCGACGCGGCGAGCGCGACCTGCCACGCGTGCCCGGGCAGCCCGTTGGCCACCGCGGCCCGCACCACCGGTACGAGACTGGACCGCTCGGCCTCGCACCAGCTCAGGGCGTCGGCGTAGCTGTCGAAGGGCAGCGGCTCGACCAGGGGCGGCGGCGCCGGGGCGAAGCGGGGCCGGTGCGGCTGGAGCATCCGCTCGGCAGCGGCGACCGTGTGCAGGTACCAGTCGAGGACCCGGCGCAGCGCGAGGCGGCGCTCCTCGGCGTGCTCCGGCGCGCCGGCCAGCTCCGTGGCGTATGCGCCGACCAGGTCGTGGAACTGGTAGCGGTCCGGCCCGGTGCGGTGCAGGAGGCTGGCCCGGATCAGCTCGCCGGCCAACTCCCGGGCGCGCGGCAGGTCGATGCCGGCGAGCGCCGCCACGGCGGGAGTCCCCACGCCCTGGCCGGGGTGCAGGGCCAGCCGCCGGAACAGCCCGGCCGCCGGCGGCGACAGGGACCGGTACGACCAGGAGAAGACGGTGCGCAGGTTGGTGTCGGGGCCGTCGGAGGCGGTGAAGGCATCGAGGCGGCGGCCCTGGCGCAGCTCGTCCACCAGCTCGCCGAGGGGACGGTCGGGCAGTTCGAGGGCCCGGGCGGCGACGATGCGGATGGCCAGCGGCATGTGGCCGCAGTAGTCGGCGAGCGCCTCCCGCTCGGCGGGGCGGGACTCGTTCAGGCAGCCGGCGACCAGGTCCGCCGACTCGGCCGGGCGCAACGGGGCCAGGCCCAGCGGCACCGCCTGCTCGCGTACGACCAGGCCGAGGAGCCGGCGTCGGCTGGTCACCACGACCAGGCCGGCGACGTTGCCCGGCAGCAGCGGCCGGACCTGCGCGGCGTCGTAGGCGTTGTCGAGCACGATCAGCATCCGGCGGCCGTCGGTGAGGCTGCGCAGCCGGGCGGCCTGGGAGTCGGCGGACGGCGGTATGGCCGACGGCGGCACGCCGAGTGAGAGCAGCAGCCGGGGCAGCGCCTCGGCCGGTGTCATCGGGGTGTCGCTGGGGCTGAACCCGCGCAGGTCGAGGTAGAGCTGGCCGTCTGCGAACGCGTCGCGCCGCCGGTGGCCCCAGTGCAGGGCGAGGGCGGTCTTGCCGATGCCACCCATTCCGTCGATCACGACGATCCGGGGCCGGCCGGAGCGCTGCCCGGCGTCGAGCTGCGCGTCGAGGGCCGCCAGCTCGGCCTGGCGGCCGACGAACCCGTCGGGCGAATGGGGCAGCTCGGCGGGGCGTACGGGCGGCTGGCCGGCGGCCGGCCGGGGGGCGAGCGCCGGAGCCTCGACCACGGGCGGGATCGTCCGCGCCGTGCCGGCGGGCAGGGCGTCCAGCGCGGGGTCGCCGCGCAGGATCGCGGCCTGTAGGTCCCGCAACTCACCGGCGGGATCGAGGCCGAACTCGGCGACCAGCCGGGCGCGCAGGTCGGCGTACGCGCCCAGCGCCTCGTCCGTGCGGCCCTGGCGGTGCAGCACCAGCATGAGCTGGCCCACGAGGCGCTGCCGCAGGGGGTGCTCGGTCACCAGCTCGGTCAGCTCGTCCAGCGCCTCCCGGGAGCGGCCCAGCCGGACGAGGACCTCCATCCGGTCCTCGACGGCCGCCCACCTCGCCTCCCGCAGGCCGCCGAAGAGCCGGTCCCGCGTCTGCGGCGGGGCCACGTCGTCCAGCGGATCGCCGCGCCACAGCGCGAGGGCCCGGTCGAACAACTCGACGGAGCGCTCGCCGTCGGCCGCGCGCGCTCGGGCCACCAGGTCGGTGAAGCGGTGCACGTCGACCGAGAGCGGGTCCACCCGCAGCAGGTAGCCCGTTCCCCGGTGCAGGATCTCGGCGAGCCCGTCGGTGCCGCGCAGGGCGGTGCGTAACCGGGAGACCAGCGCCTGGACGGTGCCCCGCGCGGAGGCCGGCGGGGTGCACCCCCAGACCAGGTCGATGAGCCGGTCCATCGGCACCGCGCGGTTGGGCTCCAGCAGCAGCACCGCCAGCACCAGGCGCTGCTGCCGGCGGGTGCCGAGGTCGAGCGGTACGCCCGCCGAGTACGCCTCGACCGAGCCGAGGATCCTGAACTCCACGGACCCACCTCCCCCGATCCTTCAGTATGGACGATCGCCGGCAAGCGGACGGCAGGGGTGTGGCAAGCGCCGACGGTGATCCTTTGGAGACGGTTCCGCCCGCTACGAAGGAATGATCATGAGCACTCGACGCATCTCCGCCCGGGCCCTTGGCGTGCTGGGCATGTCCGCGATCGGCACGGCGCTGTCGCTGGTGGTGGCGGTGACGCCGGCGCAGGCCAGCACGAACATCGGCTGGCTCTACACCCAGAACGCCGCCGGCAAGGCCTTCTTCGACGCCGACGTGGCCGGCTGGGAAGGCGCGGAGGAGATCAAGGCCTGCGACGTCAAGACCGACGGCGCTGCGGTGATCGCCATACTGAGCGACGAGAACGACAGGATCATCGAGACGGTCCGGGACACCGGCAACGACGGGAGCTGCACGAGCACGGCATCCAACATGATCGCCGACGAGAAGCCGGTGAAGCTGAAGGTCTGCATCGACGACGGCACTTCCGTCCTCAAGAGCTGCGCCTCCGCCTGGGGACGCTCCTGACCCGGTCGCCCGGCACGGGGGCTGGCGGCCGGACACCGGCCAGGTCAGCCGTGCGCCGTTAGGCCGGGGCCGGTCGCGCCGGGGCGGATTCAGCGGTCGGCGCAGTCGCCGGTCGGCTGAATCCGGCCCCGGCGCGAGCCGCCCGCCCCCCTGCGC
>NZ_SMKF01000149.1 GCF_004348325.1 Micromonospora sp. KC213
CACTCGGCTTGCGGCAAGTGGTGCTGCCGGTAGACCCAGACGGCCCGGAATGCCGCAAAGTGTTACCGACCAGCGGCGGGCCGGCCCGAATGGCGTGGGATGCCCCGTGTGCCGCCGACGTGGGCGGCGACGGTCAGGACCCGGGTTCGTCCCGGCGGAGCATCTGGGTCCGGTCGCTGTCGTCGGCCGGCGGGGCCGGCGGCGCGCCCGCCTCACCCGGTTGCCGGGGAATGGCCTGGGTCGGGTCGACCGACGGCGGCTGCCCGAACGGTGGCGCGGTGTTCGGCCCGGAGAACGGCGGCGCGGACTGCGGCGCGGCCCCGAACGCCGGCCCCGACTGCGGCGTCGCCCCGGATGCCGGTCCCGCGTTCGGCGCCGACGGCGAGCCGAACGCCGGCCCGGACTGCGGCCCGGCCCCGAACTGCGGCGCGGACGGCGCACCGTACGGGCCGCCGGCCGTCGGATAGCCGGCCTGACCCGGGGGCGGGTACCCGGCGGTGGGGAAGGCACCCGGGGCCGGCTGCTGCGGCCAGCCCGGCTGCGGCTGCCCGTACAGGCCGGGCTGAGGCTGAGGCTTCGGGACGTGGTAGAGGGTGCGCCAGATCCGGTACACGACGAAGGCGGCGATCGCGAAGATCGCGAACCAGGCCGTACGGATCAACAGGCCGAGCAGTGCCCGCAGTACCTCCGCCTCGGCGAGCCGGCCGACCAGCCAGACCAGGACGGCCAGCGCACCGAGCAGCGCGCCGGCCGCGTACTCGACCAGGGCGACCTGGGTGATCTGCTTCGCCCGGCCGACGACCGGCGACACGTGGGTGGCGAGCAGCACCGCCAGCAGTGGCAGGACGATCGCCTGCAGACCGACGAAGGTGAAGAAGCTGTTCCCCATCCGGTCGGCGAAGCTGTTGTACCCGTAGACCGGCGTGAGCAGGTCGATGAAGGCGACGAAGAGCAGCACGGCGTTCGCGGCGAGCAGCACCAGCGCCGCCAGTTCGCGCAACGGCCGGGTGAGTTGACGGGCCTGCTCGGCGTCGTGCGGCGCCGGCTCGGCGGGGCTGGTCACGGGATCTCCCTCGGTCCAGACGGGCGGTTGCCGAGGTGAGCCTAGTCTCCCTGCCCAGCGGCGAGGGGGACGTGTCGGGTACGCGAGGATGGACGTCATGCGCATCGTGGTACTGACCGGCGGGATCGGCGGCGCCCGGTTCCTGCTCGGCGTCCGGGCGTTCGCCCAACAGGTGGGCGCCGAGGTGACCGCCGTGGTGAACGTCGGAGACGACCTGCTCCTGCACGGCCTGAAGGTCTGCCCCGACCTGGACAGTGTCATGTACACCCTGGGCGGCGGGGCCGACCCGGAGCGGGGCTGGGGACGGGCCGACGAAACCTGGACGGTCAAGGCGGAACTGGCCGCGTACGGGGCCGAGCCGACCTGGTTCGGGCTCGGGGACAAGGATGTCGCCACCCACCTGGTCCGGACCACCATGCTCCACGCCGGGTACCCGCTGTCGCAGGTGACCGAGGCGCTGGCGGCCCGCTGGCAGCCCGGCGTACGCCTGCTGCCGGCCACCGACGACCGCCTGGAGACCCACGTGGTGGTCGACCTCGACGGCGGTCAGCGGGCGATCCACTTCCAGGAGTGGTGGATCCGTCACCGGGCCGACATCCCCACCCACCGGTTCGTCTTCGTCGGCGCGGAGAACGCCAAGCCGGCCCCCGGGGTACGGGAGGCCGTCGCCGGGGCGGACGTGGTGCTGGTCGCGCCGAGCAACCCGGTGGTCAGCGTCGCTCCGGTGCTGGCCGTGCCGGGCCTGCGGGAGGCGGTGGTCGACGGGCCCGCGCCGGTCGTCGGCGTCTCGCCGATCATCGGCGGCGCGCCGGTGCGCGGGATGGCCGACCGTTGCCTGTCGGTGCTGGGCGTGGAGTGCAGCGCGGCCGGCGTCGGCCGGATGTACGGCGCGCGGCGCGACGGTGGCCTGCTCGACGGCTGGCTGGTCGCGCCGGAGGACGAGGGCACGCAGGTGCCCGGGGTGACGGTCCGGTCCGCGCCGCTGCGGATGACCGACGAGGCGGCGACGGCGGACATGGTGCGGGCCGCGTTGGAGCTGCGGTGAGACTGGAGATCCTGCCGGTGCCGGGCATCGGCGACGTGACCGAGGGCGACGATCTGGCGGTGTTGATCGCCACTGCCGCGCCGTGGCTGCGCGACGGGGATGTGCTGATCGTCACCAGCAAGATCGTGTCGAAGGCGGAGGGTCGGCTGGTCGATGTGCCGGCGGACGGCCCGCAGCGGCTCGCGGCCCGGGACGAGGTGCTGGCCGCCGAGACCGCCCGGGTGGTGGCCACCCGGGGAGCGACCCGCATCGTGCAGACCCACCACGGCTTCGTGATGGCCTCCGCCGGGATCGACGCGTCCAATGTCGACAAGACCCGGTTGGTGTTGCTGCCCGAGGATCCGGACGCGTCGGCCCGGGCGCTGCGCTCGGCGCTGCGGGAACGTTACGACCTGGACGTCGCGGTGATCATCACCGACACGATGGGCCGACCGTGGCGCAACGGGTTGACTGATGTCGCGCTCGGGGTGGCCGGGATGTCCGCGATCCGGGACCATCGGGGCGAGATCGACCCGTACGGCAACGAGCTGCAACTCACCCAGATGGCCGTGGCCGACGAGTTGGCCGGTGCCGGCGAGCTGATCAAGGGCAAGTGCGACCAGGTTCCGGTCGCGGTGGTCCGGGGCTATCTGGGCGGCACCCGGGACGACGACGGCACCGGTGCGGCGGCCCTGGTCCGGGACGCCTCGATGGACCTGTTCTCCCTCGGTACCGCCGAGGCGAAGGCGGCCGGCCTGCGGGAGGCCGCCACCCTGCCCGACGGTCCGGGGGAGACGGCGGCCGACCCGGCGGCGGTGGCCCAGGCGATCGCCGCGGTGGCCGACGTGGTCGCGCCCGGCACGGTCTTCACCCACGTCACCGACGACGAGGTACGCGCCGGACTGGTCGGGAAGGTCGCCGGGTGGCCGGAGCGGGCCAACGGGCTCGTCCTCGGCATGGTGCCCACCCCGGTCGACCGGGCCGATCTGGTGCGCTTCGGCGCCGACGTGCAGCGGCTGCGGACCGCGCTGGCCGCCGAGGGCGTGCCGTCGGCGCTGCTGCCGCCGCCGAAGGGCAGCACCGCCAGCGCCTGCCTGGCGCTCTGATCGAACGCCGGTCGGGCCGTCAGCCCACCCAGAGCGCCACCCGGTGGTCCTCGTCGGTGACGTAGAACCAGGCCCCGTCGCACTCGGCCAGCCCCTCCACATGGTGGAAGGGCGCCAGGTCGGCCACCACCTCCCCCGGGATCCGGTGCTCGTCGGCGGCCGGATCCCAGCGGAACCGGACGTGCCGGGAGGTCACCTCGCCGCCGGTGGGGTGGGCGTCCAGCAGCACGGAGCCCTTGCCGAGCGCGTCGATCGACCCGATCACCGCCGCGTACCCGCCGTCGGGGGTGGGCGTGACGGCCCGGAAGCCGGCCAGCGCGCCGGGCGGGGTCACCCCGGTCAGCGCGTACGCCCGGCCGGCGCGGGGCCAGGCGGCGTCGGCGAACATCTCCGGCACCCCGGCCAACTCCACCAGGATCGGTTCCCCGTCGGCGGTCACCGGGAACCGGAGCCCGAGCAGCGCCGTACCGTCCGGGGCGAAGGCGGCGGCCTCCACGTTGAGCGGCAGGTCGTCCTCGGCCAACCGGGTCACCCAGCTCTTCGCCCGTGCGGTGCCGCGGGCCAGCGTCTCGACGATGAACCGGCTCCGCACCCGGTCGCCGGGCGGCAACGGGGAGAACGACGCCTTCGCCAGCGCGTCGTTGACCGCACGGTGCAACCGGAACCGGTTGCGGACCACCTGGACCGGCAGGGTGCCGGCCGCCGCGTCGTCCTCCCGGAACCGGGCCACGAAGGCGCGGCGAGGGCGCAGCGGGCCGCCCTTGGATCCGAAGTGCGAACCGAAGACGTACACCCAGCCGTCGTGGTGGGCCAGCGCCTCGCCGTCCTCGGTGCGACCGTTCTCCGACCCCGCGTCGGCCGGCACGTGGTGGGCGGCCCACTCACCGTCACCGCGTTCCAGCAGCAACGCCAGGCAGCGCTCGACCGGCCCCTCGTCCAGTACCGTCCAGAAGCCGCGCCGGGCCCGGTGCGCGCGCAGCAGTGCCGGTGAGCGGACCGGCAGCAGGTCGCTGGCCTCGTTGCCGGCCACGACGAACTCGACGAGTCGCAGGGTCACCGGGCCAGGGTACGGAACGGGTGCTCGTAGAGTGTCGGGATGCCCGACGCCTCCCCCACCACCGAGTCCGCCGTCCCATCCGCGCCCCGACCCGGGTCGGGCCCGTACACCGGCCACGGGTCGGAGCCCGACGGGCGGCGGGCATTGCACGCCGACGCGGTCGCGGTACTCACCGACTGGCCGGCGACCAGCCCGACCGCGGGTGAGGCACGGGACCGGACCCTGGAGCTGCTGGCCGCCGGCCCGGTGGCGACCGACCGCGGTCACCTGCCGGGCCACCTCACCGCCAGCGCGCTGGTGCTCGACTCCACCGGGTCCCGGGTGCTGCTCTGCCTGCACGGCAAGTTCCGTAGGTGGGTGCAGCTCGGTGGGCACTGCGAGAGCGACGACCGGACGCTGGCCGGGGCCGCGCTGCGCGAGGCGACCGAGGAGTCGGGCATCGCCGGGCTGGTGATCGACCCGGTGCCGATCGACGTGGACGTCCATCCGGTCGCCTGCCAGGGCGGTTCACTGCACCACGACGTACGCTTCGCGGTGTTCGCCCCGCCGGGCGCGGTGGAGCGGGTCAGCGACGAGTCCGAGGCGCTGGGCTGGTTCCCGCCGGATCGGCTGCCCGAGCCGCTGGCCAGCGCGACGGCCCGACTGGTGGCACCGGCCCTGGCCGCCCTGGCCCGCCGTACCGGCTGACCCGCCGGCGGCCGTCCGAATCGATCCCCGCCGGCGGCCCGGGCGGTATCCCGCCGGCCGGCGGTGGGCCGGCCGGCGGGGAGCCTGGGTCAGGTCAGGCCCTCCTCGCCGCGCTCCTTGAGCACGTCGACCAGCGCCTTGACGTCCTGGGCCCGCTGGCGGGGGCAGACCAGCACCACGTCCGGGGTGTCCACCAGGATCAGGTCCCGTACGCCGAGCGCGGCGACCAGCCGGCCGGACTGCGGCACCACCACCAGGTCGTGGACGTCGTGCAGCAGCACCCCGGGCTTCGCTTCGGTGCCGAGCACGACGTTGCCGGCGGCGTCGGCCGGAAGCACCTCACCGAGGGTGTGGAAGTCGCCGACGTCGTTCCAGCCGAAATCGCCGGGGACCGTCGCCACCCGGCCGGCGGTGGCCGCGCCCTCCATCACCGCGTAGTCGACCGAGATCTTCGGCAGCGTGGGCCACACGGTGCCGAGAATCTCGTCCTGCTCGGGGGTGCCCCAGGCAGCCGCGATGGTGGTGACCCCGGCGTGCAGCACCGGCTGCTGCCGGGCGAGTTCGGCGAGGAAGACGTCCACCCGCCAGACGAACATGCTGGCGTTCCAGAGGTGCCGCCCGGAGCGCAGGTACGCCTCGGCGACCGCAGCGGCCGGCTTCTCCTTGAACTCGGCCACCCGGCGCAGCGGACCGTCCCCGACCGGTTCACCGGTCTCCAGGTAGCCGTAGCCGGTCTCGGCGCGGGTCGGGGTGATGCCCACCGTCATCAGCAGCCCCTGTTCCGCGCCACGCACCGCCGCGCGGACCGTCTCCACCCAGCCGTCGGCGTCACGGATCAGGTGGTCGGCCGCGAAGGAGCCCATCACCGCCGCCGGGTCGCGTTGCGCGATCACCGCCGCGGCCAGCGCGATCGCCGCGCAGGAATCCCGGGGCGAGGGCTCCACCAGGATGTTCTCCTCGGGCAGCCCGGTCAGCTGCCGGGCGACCGCCGCCGCGTGCGCGGCCCCGGTGACGACCAGGATCCGCTCCGGTGTGGCCAGTGGCCCCAGCCGGTTCACCGTCGCCTGGAGCAGGGACGCGCTGGTGCCGGTGAGCGGATGGAGGAACTTGGGATGCCCCGCGCGGGACAGCGGCCACAACCTCGTGCCGCTGCCACCCGCCGGGATGACGGCGTAGAGCATCAGCACATCATGCCCGAACCGGCCCGGCTGGTGAGCCAGGTCGGCGGCGGGGTCGGGACCGGTCAGCTCCGGGCCCGGGTCCACGCCGCGATGTGCACCTCCGCACTGGACTCCCAGGTGAACTCCTTCGCCCGGTCGAAGCCCGCCTTGGCCAGCGCGAGCCGGCGGGGCTCGTCGTCGAGGAGGGCGGCCAGGTCGGTGGCGATCTGGTCCGGGTCCTCGCTGGTGTAGGCGACCGCGTCCCCGCCGACCTCCGGCAGGGACAGGCGCGGCGTGGTGAGCACCGGGGCGGCGCAGGCCATGGCCTCCAGGATCGGCAGCCCGAAACCCTCCCCGTACGAGGGGTAGGCCGCGACCAGCGCCCCGCCCAGGAAGCCGGGCAGGTCGGCGTAGCGCAGGTAACCGGGTCGCAGCAGCCGCAGGTGTGACGGGACCTCCGCCACCGCGCGGTCGATGTCGTCGTCGTGCCCCTGCCCGCCGGCGACCACCAGAGCCGGCGGGTTCTCCCGGTCGGCCACCGCCCGGGCCCAGCCGCGGATCAGGTTCGGTACGTTCTTGCGCGGCTCCTTCGCGCCGAGGAAGGCGACATAGCTGCTGCCACCCAGCCCCAGCCGGGCGCGTACCCGGGCCTTCTCCTCCTCGCCCGGGGCGTGGAAGGCCGCCTGGTCGACCCCGTGGTAGGCGACGTCGATCCTGGTCGGATCGGCGTCGAGCAGCCGGATCAGCTCGTCGCGGGTGGCTTTGCTCGGCACGATGACCCGGTCCGCGCGGCGCAGCGAGGTCTTGATGGCGCTGCGGAAGAACGTCCTGCGGGACTTGTCGTAGTGCTCGGGCTCGGTGAAGAAGGTCGCGTCGTGCACGGTGACGGTGACCGGACAGCCGGCCCGCAGCGGGCAGGTGTAGAACGGTGAGTGCAGCACCTCCGCGCCGACCTGCTGGGCGAGCAGCGGCAGACCGGTCTGCTCCCAGGCGAGCCGGGCGGGGCGGTGCGCGACGGCCGCCGGGGCGGGCACCACCTCCGCCCCCGGCAGCATCCGGGTGTAGCGCTCGAGATCGGTACGGAGGCTGACGACCACCAGGTCGACCGCCGAACCGCAGACTCTGCCGAGCGCGCCGAGCAGGCCGTCGACGTATCTACCGACGCCGCCACGGTCGGCGGGGACACTCGTGGCGTCGATGAGCACGCGGGGCGGGCGACCGGCGGTCACGGGGCGACTCCTTGAACTGGCGGGTCTGTGGGGAACAACACTCGGGGCAAGCCTACGCCGATGCCCGGCCGGCACGCTGACTGCGACCCGACCGTACGCCGACTTGTCGTCGTCATCGAGTACGCGCCTGGGACGCGTATCGTTCGCGCCGATGGCCGACAACATTGCCCGGGTCTTCGCCGACGCGATCGCGACCGACCCCACCCGACCCCTGCTGACCTGGTACGACGACGCCACCGGGGAACGCACCGAACTTTCCGGCGCGACGCTGGCGAACTGGGTGGCCAAGACGGCCAACCTGCTCGTCGACGACCTGGCCCGCCAGCCCGGCGACACCGCCGGGATCCTGCTGCCGCCGCACTGGCAGACCGCCGTGGTGCTGCTGGGCTGCTGGTCGGCGAGGCTGACGGTGACCGACAGGCCGGGCGAGGTGGACGTCCTCTTCGCCGCCGCCGGCCGGGCCGCCGAGGCGGACGCCTGGTCGGCCGGGGATTCCTACGCCCTCGCGCTCGACCCGTTCGCCCTGCCGATGCGCCAGGTGCCGGCCGGTTTCGTCGACTTCGTCAGCGAGGTACGCGGGCACGGCGACCACTTCACGCCGCACCCCCGGGGTGGCCCGGGCGACGCGGAGTTGCTGGCCCGCGCGGCGGCCCGGGCGACGGAGCTGGGGCTGGGCCCCGACGACCGGCTGCTGGTCGACGTCGACCGGCACCCCGACCCGGTCGACTGGCTGCTCACCCCGCTGACCGCCGGCGCGAGCGTGGTGCCCTGCGGCAACCTGGACCCGGCCCGGCTGGCGTCCCGCGCTGCGGCCGAGCGGGTCACCCGTACGCTGCACTGACGTCCGCCGGCCGGGTCCGGCCGCGAACCGACCCTGCCATGATCAACTCAGCGTGCAGGCAGGTCGCGGTGTCCTGGCCGCCGGACAACCCAACCTGCCGCGAGCAAAGCGCGTGCCGCGTCCCGCGCGTGATTCGCGGCGCCCGGGGTGATTCAGGCGCGGCGCTGGGCGAAGGCGGCGAAGGCGGCCAGGGACTCGGGGTTGGCCAGGGCACCGGTGGCGGCGGCCCGATGGACCGGGACGCCGGTGAGGATCTTCTTGACCGGGACCTCCAGCTTCTTCGCCGAGAGGGTTCGCGGGACGGCACGGACCTGGTGGATCTCGTCGGGGACGTGCCGGGGCGACAGCGCGGTCCGCAGCTCCCGGCAGATCCTCGCGCGCAGCCCGTCGTCGAGCGCCAGCCCGTCGGCGAGGACCACGAAGAGCAGCAACTCCCCCGCACCGCCCTCGTCGTCCTCCAGGTGCACCACCACCGAGTCGACGACCTCGTCCAGCCCTTCCACCACCGAGTAGAACTCGGCGGTGCCGAGCCGGACCCCGCCCCGGTTGAGGGTGGCGTCGGAACGGCCGGTGATCACGCAGCCACCCCGCTCGTTGATGGTGATCCAGTCGCCGTGCCGCCACACACCCGGGTAGGTCTCGAAGTACGCCTCGCGGTAGCGGCGGCCGTCCGGGTCGTTCCAGAACCCGACCGGCATGCTCGGCATCGGAGCGGTGATCACCAACTCGCCCAGTTCCCCGACGACCGGGGTGCCGTCGGCCGAGCGGGCCTCCACCCGGGCACCGAGCGCCCGGCAGGTGATCTCCCCGGCGTGCACCGGCAGCAGCGGGACCCCGCCGACGAAACCGGTGCACACGTCCGTGCCACCGGACAGCGACTGGAGTTGGAGGTCGTCACCGACGTTCTCGTACACCCAGCGGAAACCCTCGGCGGGCAGCGGCGCTCCGGTCGAGCCGACCCCGCGCAGCGCCGAGAGGTCGGCGACCTCCCGGGGCACCAGCCCGGCCTTGCGGCAGGCCAGCAGGAACGGCGCCGAGGTGCCGAGGTACGTGGTGCCGGTCCGCGCCGCCAGCCGCCACAGCACCGCCAGGTCGGGATGGCCCGGGTTGCCGTCGAACAGCACGATCGCCGCCCCCACCGCCGGGCCGGAGACCAGGAAGTTCCACATCATCCAGCCGGTGGTGGTGAACCAGAAGAACCGGTCGGACGGGCCCAGGTCGTGGTGCAGGGCCAGCATCTTCAGGTGCTCCAGCAGGATGCCCCCGTGACCGTGCACGATCGGCTTGGGCAGCCCGGTGGTGCCCGAGGAGTAGAGCACGTAGAGCGGATGGTCGAACGGCACCGGGGCGAAACTCGCCGGCTCGTCGGTGGCGGCGGCCAGGTCGTCCCAGCCGATCGCGCCCTCCGGCGGCGGGCCGGCCGGGTCGAGGTAGGAGATGCCGACGGTGTACGCCAGCGTCGGCAGCGCCGCCCGGATCGCGGCCACCTCGCCGCGCCGGTCCACCGACCTGTCGCCGTACCGGTAGCCGTCGACCGCGACCAGGACCTTCGGCTCGATCTGCCGCCACCGGTCGGTGACGCTGCGGGTGCCGAACTCCGGGGCGCAGGACGAGAAGACCGCGCCGAGGCTGGCCGTGGCCAGCATCAGCACGTACGTCTCGGGGATGTTCGGCGCGTACGCCGCGACCCGGTCCCCGGCGACCACACCGAGCCGGCGCAACCCGGCCGCCACCCGGCGGACCCGCTCACGCAGCTCGGCCGCGGTCAGCGTGACCGGCGGGCGGGTCTGGCCGTGCGCGATCACCACCGGGTCGTCGTCGGCCAGGCCCGGCATCCGCAGCACGTTCTCGGCGTAGTTGAGTGTCGCGCCGGGGAACCAGCGGGTGCCGGGCATCCCGAGCGCGGTCAGGGTCGCCGTCGGCGGGGTGTGCGCGACGACCTCGAAGTGGTCCCAGACCGAGCGCCAGAAGGCGTCGAGGTCGGTGACCGACCAGCGCCACAGTTCGTCGTAGTCGGCGAAGTCCAGCCCTCGGTGCTCGCGCAGCCAGCGCAGGTAGTTCCCGATCCGGGACCGCTCGCGCACGTCCGCCGGCGGCGTCCACAGCACGTCACCCACTGCTCCACCCTTCCTGCGGCCCCGGACGGCGATGTTCGTGGGCCGTGGCGCCATCTTGCCCTACCCGGCCATCGTCCCCGCCCGGCCAGGGCGGTACCCGCAGCGACGGGCAAGGCGGATGGCCCAGCCGGCCCGGGGTGGTGACTCGACCGGCCCGGGCGGCAGCTCAGCCCGCCCGGTGTGCCTGGATGGCCCGGCGTTTGGCCAGCCGGTGCGCCCGGCGGATCTCCGCCTCCCGGAACCGGCGCTCGTCGTCCGCGCTCTGCGGCAGCACCGGCGGGACCGGCCGCGGCGCACCGCCCAGGTCGACGGCGACGAAGACCAGGTACGCGGTGACCACCCGCACCGGCTCGTCCTCGGCCGAGTCCCACCGCTCGGAGACGACCTTCACCCCCACCTCCATCGAGGTCTGCCCGGTCCAGTTCACCTGGGCGTGCGCGTGCACGAGGTCGCCGACCCGGACCGGCTCGGAGAAGACGATCTCGTCGATCGAGGCGGTGACCGCCGTGCCGCCGCTGTGCCGGGCGGCGGCCGCGCCCGCCACGTCGTCGACGAACTTCATCAACACCCCGCCGTGCACGGTGCCGTACAGGTTGACATCGACGGCAGTCATGATGCGACTGAGCGTGACGCGAGAGTACGAGGTGGGTTTGCCCTGCGGGGCGGAGGGGTGCTCGGTCATGCCAGAGACGGTACGGTGCGCCAATGCGACATCTCTGGAGCTTCCTCGCCGGTTTGGTGGTGGCGCCCATCACCTGGGTGCTGGTCACCCTCGGGCAGGACGGGTCGGGTCGGACCGTGGACCGCTGGGTGGAGATCGGCACGTACAGCACGCCCAACCTGATCGAGCCGGCCGTCTATCTCGGCGTGGCCGGCGTCCTGCTCGGTCTGCTCGGCACGCTGCGTGTCTCCCCGCTCGGCCCGCTGGTCGCCGGGCTGCTGCTGGTCACCCCGTACGTCGGGATGTTCATCGCGCCGTTCGCCGTGCTCGACCGGATCCCCGCCGGCTGGCGGGTCCTCGGTGACCCGCTACCGCTGAGTCTGCCGGTACGCAACGGCACCCTGTTCCTGATCGGGCTGGCGCTGCTGCTGGCGACGTTCAGCATCCAGCGGTGGCGACGCTGGCCGGCGCGGGCGACCCCCGAGGCACCGGCGGCCCCGGCCGACGAGACGCCCCCGGAGAACACCTTCACCCTGGGCGACTGGCCGCCGTCGGGCGGCGGGAGCGAACCGGACACCGCGCCGCCCACGCTCGGCTACCCGAGCCCGGACACCCCCACCGAGCCGCTGCCCCGGCGCACCGGCGTCGAGTCGCCGTGGACCTCCCCGCCGCCGCGGTACGGGGCCAGGCCGGGGGACCCGGACAACCGGTGACGTCACGGGCGGGCCGGGTCACCCGGCCCGCCCGTTGACGGGTACGTCCGCCTCAGCCCTTGAGCAGTTGGCGGGCCATCACGATGCGCTGCACCTGATTGGTGCCCTCGTAGATCTGGGTGATCTTGGCGTCCCGCATCATCCGCTCGACCGGGTAGTCCCGGGTGTAGCCGTAGCCGCCGAGCAACTGCACCGCGTCGGTGGTGATCTCCATGGCGGCGTCCGAGGCGAAGCACTTGGCGGCCGCGCCGAAGTAGGTCAGGTCGGCGTCGCCACGCTCGGACTTCCCGGCGGCGGCGTAGGTGAGCTGCCGGGCCGCCTCCAGCTTCATGCCCATGTCGGCGAGCATGAACTGGATGCCCTGGAACTCCGCGACCGCCCTGCCGAACTGCTTGCGTTCCTGGACGTACCCCTTGGCGTAGTCGAGCGCGCCCTGTGCGATGCCGACGGCCTGGGCGGCGATGGTGACCCGGGTGTGGTCCAGGGTCTTCATCGCGGTGGCGAAGCCGGTGCCCTCGGCGCCGATCATCCGGTCGGCCGGGACGCGTACGTTGTCGAGGTAGACCTCCCGGGTCGGGGAGCCCTTGATGCCGAGCTTCTTCTCCGGGGCGCCGAAGCTGACCCCCGGGTCGGACTTCTCGACAACGAAGGCGGAGATGCCCTTCGACCGGGCTGTGGGATCGGTCACAGCGAAGACGGTGTAGAACTCCGAGACTCCCGCGTTGGTGATCCACCGCTTCACCCCGTTGAGCACCCAGTGGTCGCCGTCCCGAACGGCTCGGGTGGTCATCGAGGCCGCGTCGCTGCCCGCCTCCGGTTCGGACAGGCAGTACGAGAACATCGCCTCGCCGGCGGCGACCCGGGTCAGGTACGTCCGCTTCAGCTCGTCGGAGCCGGCCAGGACCAGCGGCATCGTGCCGAGCTTGTTGACCGCCGGGATCAGCGAGGACGAGGCGCAGGCCCGCGCCACCTCCTCGATCACGATCGCCGTGGCGAGGGCGTCCGCGCCGGCACCGCCGTACTCGACCGGGATGTGCGGGGCGTGGAAGTCCGCGGCGCGCAGCGCGTCGTACGATGCCTTCGGGAACTCGCCGGTCTCGTCGGCCTCGGCGGCGTGGGGAGCCACCTTCGCGGCACAGATCTCCCGGACCGCGGCGCGGATCGCCTCGTGCTCCTCGGGCAACCGGTAGACGTCGAACGACTCCTCTGCGGCCATGTCGGCCCACCCCTTCCACGGCTATCATGCGCAGTCTGTGGCGTGACGAAGGCTGCCGACTGCCGCAGACTGAAGGATAGCCATGGGGTCCGGCCCGACCCTACCGGCGGGTAGGCTCGCGTACGACGGTCGTCGGCCCGGCACAACTACCCTCACACCAGACGACGAAGGTTTTCCTCGGTGCCCGGCCTTGGCGCCCCAGCCGATTGCGACGCAATGAAGCGCCGCCAGTGCGAGCGGAGAAGACAGGCGTGACGATCCCGTACCCGAACATCCAGCCGGTGCCCGCCATCGCGCCGGTGACGCCGCCCTCGGGTGCGCCGCGGCCCCGGGTCACCTTCCTCGGCACCGGGTACCTCGGCGCGACGTACGCGATCTGCTACGCCGAGCTGGGCTACGAGGTCCTCGGCTTCGACGTCGACGTCGACAAGATCGCCAAGCTGAACGCCGGCGAGGTGCCGATCCACGAGCCGGGCCTGGACGAGCTGCTCAAGCGGAATCTGGCCGCCGGCCGGCTGCGGTTCAGCACCGACATCGCCGAGACCGCCCACTTCGGTGACGTGCACTTCATCTGCGTGGGCACCCCGCAGCGCGCCGACGGCATGGGTGCCGACCTGTCGTACGTCGAGGCGTCGGTGGTCAGCCTGGCCCAGCACCTGACCCGCAAGGCGCTGATCGTCGGCAAGTCCACCGTCCCGGTCGGCACCGCCGAGTGGGTGGAGCAGCTCGTCGGCAAGCACGCCCCGGCCGACCTCGGCGTCGAGGTGGCCTGGAGCCCCGAGTTCCTCCAGGAGGGCTTCGCCGTCGACGACGTGCTGCGCCCCAACCGGATCGTGGTCGGTGTCAAGAGCGACTGGGCCAACGCCATGCTCTACGCGGCCCACAAGGGCGTGTTCGACCTGGCCGCCACCGAGGACCGGGAGGTCCCTCTGGTGGTCACCGACTTCGCCACCGCCGAGCTGGTCAAGGTCGCCGCGAACGCCTTCCTGGCCACCAAGATCTCCTTCATCAACGCGATGGCCGAGGTCTGCGAGGCCGCCGGTGGCGACGTCACCCAACTGGCCCGGGCCATCGGGTACGACCCGCGCATCGGCAACCGGTTCCTCCAGGCCGGCCTCGGCTTCGGCGGCGCCTGCCTGCCCAAGGACATCCGCGCCTTCCAGGCCCGGGCGCAGGAGCTGGGCGCGGGCGAGGCGCTGCGTTTCCTGCACGAGGTGGACCTGATCAACCTGCGCCGCCGCACCCGGGTGCTCCAGCTCGCGGCCGAGCTGCTCGGCCGCCGTTCCGGCCCGGCCGGCCCGGACTTCGCCGGTACCCGGATCGCCGTACTCGGCGCCACCTTCAAACCCAACACCGACGACGTACGGGACGCCCCGGCGCTCGCCGTCGCCGCGCTGCTGCAGAAGGCCGGGGCCGACGTGCACGTGTACGACCCGCAGGGCACCGAGAACGCCCGCCGGGTGGCCCCCGAGCTGACCTACGAGGCCAGCATGAACGACGCTGTCACCGGGGCCGACCTGATCTGCGTACTCACCGAGTGGGCCGACTTCCGCAACGCCGACCCGGTCGCCCTCGGCGAGTTGGTCGCCGGACGCCGGGTGGTCGACGGGCGCAACTGCCTCGACTCGGCACTGTGGATCCACGCCGGCTGGGACTACCGGGGCATGGGCCGGCCCTGACCTCCTCCTGAGCGCCGCCCGGGAGGCACCGCCTCCGGGGCGGCGCTTTTTGTTGTCCCGAATCGCAGTGCCGGGTGTCGAAATCCGCGCCGCGTCAGGGCATGCTGCGACAGTGGGGATCCACAGTGCGCCGGCGGCCGGGTGGAGGGTGTCGTGGAGAACTTTCAGTGCCCCTCGTGCGGGCGGCAGTTCACACCGGCCGCGCGCTGCCCGCACTGCGCGGCCGACCAGCCACGCTGGCGGGAGCACCTGGCCGAGGTCGAACGCTCGATCGCCGAGCTGAAGGCGCGCGACGCGGCGATCGCCGCCGAGCAGCGGCAGATCGCCGCGAAGATGCAGGCCGCCCTCTTCCAGCGGGACATCCTCGCGCACGCCGGCGAGGAACGGATCAAGCAGGCGGCCCGCCCCCGGCGGGTGCTGCGCCGCAAGCCCGGCCGCCGACCGCCGACCGCGGCCACCGGTGCGCCGCCACGGGTGCCCCGGCAGGGCCCCGCGGCACCCGGCCCGGCGGACGCC
>NZ_SMKF01000014.1 GCF_004348325.1 Micromonospora sp. KC213
TCGCGGCACAGGGTCGGGCGGGCCGGGCGCACCGGCAGGCCCAGCCGCGCGCCGACCAGCCACGCGCCGACCAGCCGCGTCGCGACGACGCGCAGGACCGGCGCCGACACCGCCGCGGTTGAGGTGGCCCGCCGCTCATCCGGCTGTCTGCCGGTTCTCGTCCTGCTCCTGGCACCGTGTTTCCTCGGGTACGCGATCGGCCTTCCCGTACTCGCTCTGGCCTCACCGGCGCTCGTGCCCTATATCTACCTCCACGATCCGGCCCAGTTCGCCGAACACCGCACCATCGCACTGTCGACGCTGGCGGCCGCGCCGGTGCTCGCCTTCCTGCTGGTCCGCTGGGCCAGCCCCGCCGGCGGGCGGTTACGCGGTAGGCGCACCCGGCACGCGCCACCGAAGGGCCGGTTCAATCCCCGCGCCCGCCGCCCCAACCCGGTGCTGGGCTACCTGGGTCGGATCGCCCTCCTGCTGACCGCCACCTCCACCACGGCGCTGTGGCTGCTGCTGCGCAGCAACGACGGACGCGGTCCGCAGGCGATGCAGGAGACGCTGACCCTGGTCGGCGGCGTCGCCGGGGCGACGGTCGTGGTGCTCTTCGCCATCCGCCGCTGGGACCGGCCCTACATCGCACCGGTCACCCTGGCGACCGTCCGCACCCAGGCCCGGCAGGCCGAGAAGGCGCTGCGCCGGGTACGCGCCGACAACGTACGCGTCGAACGGCTGGTGGCCGAGGTCTCGGCGAAGCTGGTGGACGCGCACACCAGAACGGACTTCGCCACCCTGCGTACCCTGCACACCGAGTCGTACGGATGCGCCGACAGCGTGTACGCCCACTACCGCTCGGTGCAGGAGACGCTGGACACCATGACCCACACGGTCCGGAGCGTGCGGATGGGCAGGTGGCAGCCGACGGGTGCGGTCATCCGGGCGGTGAGCCGCGGTGCCCGCACGGAGGCGGCGCAAATGCGAGTGGCCACGGCCGGGCTCGCCGCGACGGTCGCGAGCCTGAACGCCGAAACGGCCCGCAACCGGAAGCTCGTCGATCAACTCAACATCCGCACGGCGGAGGTCAAACACCGGATCCGCGACGAGTGCGGTGCGGTCGGGTTGCGGTGGTTCGAAGACCTGGAGGCACGCCGGGAGGCGGCCCGCGCCGCCGAGGGCAAGCCGCTGCGCGCGGCACGCTGACCGGAAGCGACGCTGCCGATGGAGGATGCGGACGTGGCACACACGACCTGCGCGGAGTGCGGCGCGCCGCAGATGCCGCGGCCCTGCCAGGACCTGTTCCACGAACTGCTGGCGTTGGACTACTCGCAGCGGGCGCCGTGGGCGCCGGTGCACACCGTTTCGGTCGCGTGTTTCTACCTGCAGCACTCCTCGCACGTCCCGACAACCGGTCGCGACACGCACTGGGCGATCCTGCAGATGTATCTCCGGGATGGCCTGAGCGCTTTGCTGCCGGCAGCCCGGCAGGCCGTCCGAGGCAACTCGCATCGCTTCGGCGGTCGCAAACCCGCTGCGGACGACTTTGCCGGCGGGCCGCCATTCCCGGTGGCCGCGCCCGTGCCCGGGCGGTTCACCACCACCATCGTCGACGTCGCGCTCGACGGCACGTTCCCGCCCGAGGGCCACGAGGACCGCGTACGGCGCTGGGCCGCCGACACGGTCGCGGCCTGGACCCCCGCTGTGGACCGTTGACGGCGCTCGGGCACCGGCCCGTCCGGCAACCGGGCCGGTCATCACGGTGCGGACGGCAGCCGGGCGGCACCCGCCGACGGCGATCGGGAGATCGACGGTCATCGGCTGAGTCAACGTGGAGCGCTATCTCGACGCGCCGGTCCCCGAGGGCATGGACCAGATCGACGCGGTGCGGTACTTCCTGGCGGCCGGTGACCCGCAGGCCGGGCCCGAGGACCCGACCCAGCGACACATTCGCGCCCGAGGCGAGCAAGCCGCCGGAGGCGGTCCCGCCGATCTCGCCGACCGGTTCGACGCCGCCCGTGCCCGTCTGGGACTCCGCCTCGCCGACCTGCCAGGCGAACACCCGGTACTGGTGTTCGACCGCTGGGCCATGCCTCTCGACCAGTGCCTGATCACCCGCCTGATCGAACTCGCCGTCCACCTGGACGACCTCGCCGTGAGCCTCGACATGCCCACGCCCGCCATCCCCGACGAGGCCGCGGATGTCGTGGTCACCACCCTGGCCCGGATTGCCAGAGCACACCACGGCACCCTGCCGCTGCTGCGTACGCTCTCTCGCCGCGAGCGGGCACCCGACGGGATCAGCGCCTTCTGAAAGCGGTGCGGGCGGCTGGAGAGAGCGTTCCCGCCCTCTCCAGCCGCCCGCGCCGATCGATCTGTCAGCTCACCGTGACCAGTCTCCAGAGGTGGTCGTCGGTGCCGGTGTCGTTCCACTGGATCGCGGCGGCCCCGGCCGCGGTGGACATGTTGTTGATTCCGAGCACCAACCCGCTGTTCTTGTTGACCAGCTTGACGTACCCGCCACCGGCGTCGACCACCTGCCACAGGTGGTCCGCCGTCAGGGTGTCGCCCCACTGCAGAGCGGTCGCGCCGGCGGTGGTGGAGGCGCCGTTGATGCCGAGGACGAGACCGCTGTTGCGGTTGAAGATCTTGTAGTAGCCGTTCTCGGCCGGCGTCAGCTGCCACTGGTGGTTCAGGCTGGTGTCGGCCGCCTGCTGGGTGGCCGCCGCTCCGAAGCTGGGCGAATCGCCGGCGATGCCCAGCTCCAGGTTGCTGTTCTTGTTGACGATCTTCACCGGTGCCTGCACCGGGTACCAGGACTCCAGCTCGGTCACGCCCACGTACTTGCCGGCCTGTGGGGTGAACACGACCCGCAGCTGCGAGGTGGTCACCGTGGAGAACTTCACCTCGTTCGGCTTGTTCGCCACCGGGGTAACCGGCGTCTTGACCTGGTTCGGCACCGACTGCCACGTGCCGCCCGACAGATACTGCACGTCGAAGCTGACCGGGACGCGGACGTTCTGCCCGTCGTCGTACGTGTAGATCTTCACCTGGTTGACCGGGCGCTGGTACCCGAAGTCCACGCCGAGGTGATCGGTGCTGTTCGGCGAGCCGGCGTTGGTCCACCGGTCGTCCGGGGTCCGGTCGTACCGGATGTAGCCGTTGGTGGCCTTCAGCGGTAGGTCGTACGCCTCCACGCAGCGGGGGTTGTTGGCGCTGCGGCAGCGCTTGCCGTTGGACACGGTGTTGGTGTACGAGGCGAACGCCTTCGGGAACTTCTGCGTGTAGGTGCGGTTGTCCCAGCCCTTGAACCACTCCTGGTCGGCGTTCCAGGCGTTGGCCGCCACGTTCTCCAGCTTGGGCGTCGCCGCCGGGGCGACCGGGGCCGCCACCTGGACGGTGGTGTTGCCGAGGCTCGCCGACTGGTGGATGCGCGTGCCGTCCTGGAAGATCTGCAGGCCGGAGCCGTTGTTGTAGTGCGTGCCGTCCCGGTCCCACACGATGGTGTACGTGTGGCCGTGGTACGGCAGGTTCTGCAGGGCGAAATAGTTCCAGCCGTCCGGCACCAGCGGCTTGAGCACCAGGGTGTCGTCCGCCTGGGGCTTGATGCCCAGCAGGCCGCTGAGGACCAGGTCGACGAAGCTCGAGTGGTTGTAGTGCTCGCTGAAGTTGACCGCGTCGTAGACCCACTCGCCGGTGTCGCCGTTGGCGGCCTCGGCGACGTACGGCTTGCCGTTCTTGTACTGCAGCGCGGCGAACTGGCTGAGCAGAGTGTTGTAGGTCTGCTTGGTGACGTGGCTCTGCGCCGGGTAGTCCTGGAGCAGGTTCGCCAGCCCGGTCAGCGTCGCGCTCGTCGCGAACGGCCAGCTCGGCCCGTTCCAGTGGCAGCAGTTCGTGTCGTCGAAGTTCTGCGTCGCCGGGTACGCCTGGTAGTTGAAGTAGGGGTTCGCGGTGATCCGGTCCAGTTCCGCGTACCCGGTGGCACCCCTCATGAACTTGAGCGTGTTGGCGCCGGCCTTCATCGGCACCTGGACGGTCACCACCTGCGAGTTGGAGAACGAGCCCCAGGCACCGGTCACCGGGTAGCTCACCGTCATGGGCGTGGTCGCCCCGTTGACGTACAGGTTGTGCGTCGAGGTGGCACCGGTGGCGTTGGCGTAGTAGATGTTCACCGGGTACGTCCCCACGCCCGGAGCGTTCACGGTGAACGTCACGTGGCTGTCGGAGAAGTCGATCTGCCCGACGTACTGGCCGTTCGAGGCGCTCGACGCGGTGCGGATGTTCGCCCGGCCAACCGTGGCCTGCTCGGCCTCGAAGTCGTGCACCCGCTCCAGCGTGTAGGGGCCGTACGCCCCGGCGAAGCGCTGCGGGTCGGTCAGGTACTTCCAGGCCGCGGAGTACTGCGGGTCCGGCAGCCCGAACGCCCAGGGGGCGAAGCCCATCGCCTCCCGCCACGTGGTGCGGGTCCAGGCGATGCCGCTGTTGGTGGAGTGGTTGTTGTAGACGTGCATGAAGAACTGCCGCTGCGGGTCCCACAGCGAGTTCTGCACCCCGGCCTTGAGCGCGGCGGCCCTGGCGGCGTAGTCGTTGGCGGTCGTGGTGTCCCCGGTCATCGTGGCGATCTTGCTGATCGCCTGGGCAGCCGCGTACATGTAGCTGTTGATCGTCGGCCGGTAGCCCAGGCCACCACCGAACCAGTCCGTGCTGCGCATCGAGGTCTCGGTGTACTCGGTGGCGTCCGAGAGCGGGGACTGGAAGTACAGGTCGTCGGTGGTCGGGGCCCCGTTGACGGTGATGTTCTGGGTGAAGTTGGAGTCCCACTTCTTGTACAGCGCGATGAACTGCGGCAGGTACGCCTTGAGCTGCGTCGCGTCGCCGGTTGCCAGGTAGCGCTGGTACGCCGCGCTGGCGATCCACTCGCTGAAACCGCGGTTGCTGCCCACCCCGGACCCACGCAGCCAGTATTCCAGGTAGTCGTCGGTGTACTTGCGGTCACGCAGCCACCGGCCGTCGAGGATGTGGTATCCGGCCGCGTCCACCAGGCCGCTGTAGGAATCAGCGCGTGAGTACCAGACGGGCTGGTCGTACTCGGTGGAGATGTATCCGGTGCCCGGCACCGTGTAGCGCAACGCTCGCTTGTGGGTGCTCCACCGGTAGTAGTAGACGTCGTTGATCTTCGTGTCGGGAGTGTCGAGGAACGGGATATTGTCCTTGTACCACTGCGGCTCGTCGAGACCTTGGGCGGCGAGGATGCCGTCCTCGTCGAGCACCGAGGCGCCGGCGGCCCGGGCGGGGGTGTCGCTCTGGGCCTCCGTCACGCCCCAGGCGAGGCTGGCGACCAGCGCTAGCGAGAGGGCAGCGGGAAGCGTACGGCGACGAGGGTGGGTACTGCGCACGAAATCTCCAACCGTGCGAGAAGTTGCGGGGTGGGGTTTTGTGGTGTGGGAGGCGGGGATGGCTGTTAGCGCTAACATGCGGGGTGGTCCGATTGTGGCGGGCGGCAATCCGCTCGTCAACGGCCACTTCACCGGCACCATCGGGCACCCTCGCGCCGGCCGACGCGTTCCCCGGCCGGGCGTCCATGCGGTGCGGCCGGGCGGTGACATCTGCACGCCGGACCTGGTGGCGCTGGCCGGAGTACCCGCCGGCCCGTCGCGCCGCACCTCTGGCGAGGAAGCGGACCACCGGACTCAGTGCTGCACGTTCGGGGTACGGGTGGGCGGCACCCGGGGCCGGGACGACATGGTCACCGTCACGGCCGTCCGGTACCCCAGGACAGTAGGGCCGCGGACGGCGACGGCGCGGCACGGATGGCCCACCGGTACGCGCTCCACCGGTATCGCAGGGGTGGACAGGTCCGTGACGTCACCGGGCTCGCCGCAGCCACCTTCGTGGAGCCGAGCACGCCGCCCGTGACAATGCTGGCCGCCTACGACGGGAACCTGCGGGTGGAGGCGATGTGGCTGGGCAGCCGCCGCGACGACCCACAGGACGTGCAGCGGCGACTGGTCGCGGTCGCCGATTCCATCGTGGCGAGACTCTGACAGCACGACGACCCACCAGAGGGCCCCTGCATTGGTCAGCGCCGTGTTCGCGGGCGTCCACCGTGGTGGGTGCCGCGCCGGGCGCGAACGCGACGAGGCCCGGTGAACTGCGGCAACGCTAGACGGGAGCATCGGTCAGCGACCGCCCAGGCCGCTGGACGGCAGGTTTCCCGTCAGATGGGTCCTCCCTCTGGAGGCTTTTCTTCCACGTTGCTTTTCCCGTCCCAGGAACGCTACTCCGCGTGAGATCCGCCGATGCCACCCTGTGCACGCAGGGCCAACTGGTGCTCCTGGGCGAGTGCCCGCAGCGCAGTGAAAGCCGCCTCGAACAGAACCAGCCGGGCAACCCAGGCACTGGCCAAGGCTTCCGTGGCAGTCTCACCGGAGAGCGACTCGATGTCGTACGCCGACAGCCGATCGGCCGCCCGGACATAAGGGGCGAGGTAATCCATGTCGAACTGGTCGTCGAGTTCACGTAACGCCACAAGCACCTGAACCAGTGCGGACCGGGCCGGCGCCCGCGGGTCGACCTGCCAACCGAGTCGACTGATGCACTCATCCACCTGCCCTCGGAGCCTCCCGACCTCCGCAGGCTCGTCCGGAGTCGGCGGCAGTGCGGCGAACAGCGCGTCGTTGACGGCGGCACAGAGCCCGGCCAGCGACATCTCTCGATCGTCGATGGCGGCCAGGATCCCGCGCACCGAGGCCAGACTGAAGCGGCCGACGACGGTGAGGACCTGGATCAACTGCAGGCGCGACAGGTGCCCCTCGTCGTAGTTCGCCTGGTTGCGAGCCGTACGGGCGCCGGGCGGAAGCAGGCCTTCCCGCAGGTAGAACTTGATGGTGGCAACCGGCAACCCGCTCCGCCTGCCAAGTTCCGAGATGCGCATCGAGCTCCGTGGGAAATGGTGACTCTACCTCCCGACAGTCTGCCACACCCACCCTCGTATCGCGATTGTCCGGTATGCGGCTGCTGGCCGAATCGTCACCGCGGCCACCCGCCGGTAAATGGATAGCAGGACTGACTAATCATGCATTGTCCCGCTAGTCGGTGACTGCGCTGGGTGACATCGACACCGGGCTTAACTGTCACGATGAGTAATCACATGATCACGACACATATTGCCGCCCGGACCTGGGTCGGCTAGCATCGGTTCAGTCATTGGGGCAACGATTCCCGGCGTCAATACCGTCACTCGTCGTACATGCCGGCCTGGCAGCGAAGAGCACATGAATAACTGTTGACGAAGCCGTGTTGCCGCACCCTGGGCAAAACATCTGGCAGTTCCGGGAAACCGTTGTCGAGGTGGCCATCGAAAAAGGGGGAGAAATTGACGGAGCCGAGCGAGAAAGCCGCCGAACGCGTCATCGAGTTCATGCACGACAATCTCGGTGAGCAACTCACGATTGACGACATGGCCCGGGCGGCGCTGTTCAGCAAGTTCCACTTCTCTCGGATCTTCCAGCGAGCGACGGGGTTGTCGCCGGGTCGGTTCTTGTCGGCCCTGCGGTTGCAACGGGCCAAGCAGCTGCTGGTGTCCACGTCCCTGAGCGTGGCGGACGTCAGCCTCCGGGTCGGTTACGCCAGTGTCGGCACCTTCAGTTCCCGCTTCACCCGTAGCGTGGGCCTGTCACCGACGACGTACCGGCGGCTCGGAGGGTTCACCACGCGGGTGCCCGTCGAGGACGGACAGGCCATCGTCAACCGGCCAGCGGGCCGCGTCCAGGGCCGGTTGACATGTGCCCCGGAACTGCCGGGCAGCCGAATCTTCGTCGGCGTGTTCCCGGAGCGCATCCCCGAGGGCCGACCGGTGCAGTGCTGCATCCTGGACCGGCCCGGGAAGTTCGTACTCGACCGGGTTCCCGCCGGGGTGTGGCACATCCTGGCCCACTCCGCCGCGGAGGAGCACACCGCGTCCCCGACCACCGGCACCCTGGTGGGCAGCCACGGCCCGGTGGCCGTCCGGCGGGACAGCGTTGTGGAGGTCGAGATGACCCTGCAACCGATGCGGATCATCGATCCGCCGGTGCTGCTCGCCCTGCTGGACGTTCGGCGCTCGGCCATCGAGCGGGTCGCCGCCGAACGCCGGCCGGTCGGAGTCAGCAGCCGCTGACCAGCCCACCACCCGGCCCGGCCGGGTACGACGGCCGTGCTTGATCGACTCCGTTCGGCGCAGATGGCGGTGTCCCGATGCAGGGACACCGCCATCTGCGGCACACGGCCGGGGCGGCCCGGCAGAGGGCCGGGCGGCCCGGCGGCCAGGCGGGCCTACCCGACCGCCGCGGTCAGTCCAGGGGCTCCACCCGCACCGGCAGCCCGCCCCGCACCCGCAGCGACAGCATCGGCTCGGGAACGACCTGGTGGGTCGGTACCCGGGTGAGCCGCAACTCCCGCGACACCAGGGCGAGAACGAAGGTGGCCTCCAGCATTCCCAGGTTGTTGCCGACGCAGAACCGGGGACCGGCCCCGAACGGCACGTACGCGTACCGAGGCCGGTCGGTCGGCCGGCCCGGGTCGAAACGCTCCGGGTCGAAGCGGTCCGGCTCCGGCCAGAACGCCGGATGGCGGTGCAGGGTGTACGGGCAGATCAACACGTCGGCGCCGGCCGGCACGTCGTACCCGCCGACGGTGTCGGGCCCCTGTGCCTTGCGCGACAGCATCCACACCGGCGGGAAGAGCCGCATCACCTCGTGCAGCACCATCGTGGTGTACCGCAGCGCGGACAGATCCTCGTACGTCGGAAGCCGGTCCCCGAGCACCGCGACAGCCTCGGCGTGCAGCCGCTCCCGGACCTCCGGGTAGCGGTCCACCAGATAAAAGCTCCACCCCAGGGTGCTGGCCGTGGTCTCGTGCCCGGCCAGCAGCAGGGTGACCAGTTCGTCGCGCATCCGCTGGCGCCCCCGCCGGGGGTCCGCCTCCCGCCGGGTGGACTGGATCAGCCGGGACAGGGCGTCGTCCCCGTCGGGGTTCTGCCCGTCCCGCGCCACCCGCTCGGTCACCATCCGGTCGACCACGCCCTGCAGGTCCCGCCGGGCTCGCCGGAACCTCAGCTGCTTGGGCAGCGGCACCCACATCGGCACCATGCTCATCGTGGCCAGCTCGAACATGGCCTGGTCCTGCATCGCCTCGAAGGACCGACCGATCGAGTGGTACGCGCTCAGGTCCGTGTCGAGCAGGGTACGACCGAGCACCCCGAGGGTCAGCGCGGTCAGCTCCTGGATCAGGTCGACCGGACCGTCGCCGCGCAGCGCCCGGAGCCGGGCGACGAAGCCGGCCGCCTCCTCCGCCACCACCCCCGCCTGGCCGGCGATGCGCTTGGCCTGGAACACCGGCTGGGTGGCCCGGCGCTGGGTGCGCCACAGTTCCCCCTCGCTGGTGAGCAGCCCGTCGCCCAGCGCCCGGCGGGCGTGCACCAGACCGATGCCCTTGTGGTAGTTCTGGCTGTTGTCGGTGAGTACGTGCTTGGCGTGGTCGGGATGGTTGAAGAAGTAGAACGGCCGCGGCGGCGGCGCCAGCCGGACCGCGTCGCCGTACCGGTGGGCCGCCGACGACATCAGCCCGAGCCGGTCGGACCCGAACTTCCACAGTGTGCTGATCAGTTCCCGGCCGTGCGGACCGGGCGGCACGGCGCGGACACCGGTGAGAGTCACCTCCGCACCTCGCTCCGGTCCGGCCCGACCTGACGGAACCGTCCCCGCAGGAACAGCATGGGCTCCTCCTCACTGAGCCGCTCCACCGTCAACAGCCGGCCGATGAAGATGGAGTGGTCACCGCCGTCGTACGCGCGCCAGAGCCGGCACTCGAAGCCGGCCAGGGCGCCGGAGATCAGGGGCGCCCCGGTGGCCCGGCCGGGCACCCAGTCGACCGTGTCGAACTGGGCCCGGCCGAGCGGCCGCCACCGGTTGGCGAAGTGCCGGGCGACGGGCTCCTGGCCCGCCGCCAGGACGGAGACCCCGAACGCGCCGGCGGCGTGCAGGGTGTCGTGCATGACCGCCTTCCGGTCCACGCAGACCAGGATCAGGGGCGGATCCAGGGAGACCGAGGTGAACGAGTTGGCGGTCATGCCGTGCGGTTCCTGCCCACCGACGGTCACCACGGTGACCCCGGTGGCGAACGTGCCGAACGCCCCACGCAGCTGTTCGGGGTCGACCAGCTCGCCGGTCGTCGGTTGATGGTTGACGGTCACGGTGGTCCTCCCTCCGCCCGCGGTCACGCCCGGTACGGCTGCAACGCGCGGACCAGTGGTTCCGGCACCCGGGCCGGGACGGTACGGGTGTTCGGTCCCCGCATGCAGGCCACCCGCTGCCGGCCCCGGGCGATCAGCGTCTCGCCGCCCCCGGGGTCGAGCCGGACGTAGTCGAAGCTGAACTCGATCTGCGTCTGCGCCAGGTCGACCAGGCGCATGCGGATCGACAGTTCGTCGAAGGCGGTGATCTCCGCGAAGAACTCGCAGTCGACCTTCAGGGTGAACAGCTTCAGGTCGTCCTGGAGTTCGGCCAGCACCTCCGGTGCGAGCCGCTTGAGGAACATCTCCCGGCACCGCCCCTGCCAGCGCAGGTAGTTGACGTAGTAGACGTTGCCGACGATGTTGGTCTCCTCGAAGCCGACCGTGTGCAGGTACTCGAAGTGGTCCGCCACGATCAGTCCTCCTTCCCGCACAGCACCGCGAAGACGATCGGCTCGGGCCGGTCGCGGAGGGTGGTCACCAGCGTCGCGATCCGCAGCGTGCCGCTGGCGAACACCAACCAGCCGTCCCGCCGTTCCTCGGACAGGGCCAGCGGGCCGCCCGTCGTCAGACCCGCCTTCTGCAGGCACTCCAGAGCGGTCCACACCCGGGTGGCGGCGACGTCGGCGCCCTCACCGGTCTCTGCCGTGATCAGTTCGGCCAGGGGCCGGTGGCCACCGAGTAGCTGTCCCCAGTCCTCCGGGCTGCGCTGCGCCACCGACTCGACGTCACAGCCGACCGGGCCGGTGGCCGCGACCGCCACCGTCAGCCCCGCGCCGTGCGCGGCGGAGACCCGGTGGTCCCCGTCGATGGAAGGCGCCCCGTCCGGCCGGTAGCGGAGTGCCACCGCGCGGCCCAGGGCCCGGCCCACGGCCACCGCGGTCCGTTCCCGACGGGCGGCGACGCCCTCGGCCGGATGGGCCGGGTCGTCCGGTTCCACCGCCACCGCGACCGCCGCACCGAGCAGGTCCCCCACGGCCCGTTCCAGGTAGGAACCGAGCAGCGGCGCGACCCAGGGGCCGGAGCCGTCCTTCTTGCGGACCGCCCGCAACCGCAGGCCAGCCCACCGCTCGACGACCTCGCCGGCGGCGTCGCGGACGGCGATGTCGTAGACGTAGGTGTCCCCGTCCCGGCTCCGTTCCGTGGCGCAGTACCGCAGTTGGCCGTCGGCCGGCCGGGCGCCAGACGGGACGATCCGCTCCACGCCCTGCGGCAGCAGGGTGCCGTCCGGGACGCAGACCTGGTTGCCGTGCATCAGCGCGTCCCGCATGCCGGGGTCGCCGAGCAGCAACTGGGCCGGCAGGAAGCCGGCGAACCAGTCGCCGTCCGCGACGACGGCCACGTCGGCGTCGACGTCGCGGGCCGCGGCCCGGTGGTACCGGAGCAGCCGCCGGAACCGGTCGCCCTGGAACAGGGTGTCGCCGTACAGGTCGCGTGCCGGGTCGAGCGGTACGGCCGGCAGTCCGTCGCCGACCTGCTCCGGCGGTCCGGCGAGCACGCCGGGGTCACCGAAGCGCAGCCGGGCGCGGAAGTGGTCGGCCGCGAATCCGGTCTCGGCGCTGCGGATGGCGATGTCCACGGTGTCGTCGTCGGTGACGACACCCGCGATCCGGACGGTGGTGCTGCCGTCCGGCGGCACCACGATGGGCCGCAGGAACTCGGCCTGCTCGATGACGGGTACCGTGCTCCGGCCGGTCAACGCGGTGGCCACCTGGGTCATCGCCTCCATGCCGAACACCGCCGGGAACAGCAGGTTCCCGTCGAGCAGGTGGTCGGCGAGGTAGAGGTCGGCGCCCGGGCTGAGCGTGGTCTCGGTGACCAGCTCCACCTGGTGGTAGTGGACCAGGGGTTTGTCGACGAACCGGAGCAGCGGCAGCTCGGGCAGGTCGTAGCGGACGGTGCCGAGACCCTGGGTCCGGCCGCTGACCACGACCACCGAGGGGGCGTCCGGATCGGTGACGAGCCGGCGCATCAGGGCCACGCCCTGGTCCAGCGAGACGGGCGTGACGCCCTCACGGGACAGGCTCTCCACCACCGACAGCCGCTCGCCCATGCCGACACCGGACCAGACCGACCACTCCACGCAGAGGCTGCGGCAGTCGGGGTGCCGGCGGCCGAAGTCGGCGGTCAGCTCCGCCAGCCACTCGTTGGCGGTCGCGTAGTGCGCCTCGCCCCGCAGCCCGGCCCGCCCGATGATGCTGCCGAAGGTGACCAGCAGCCGCAGCCGGTCCGGGTCGACCGCGTCGAGCACCGCCCGCAGGCCGCCGACCTTCGGGGCGAAGGTGCGCCGCACCGTGGCCATGTCCAGGTTCCCCAGGGCCGTCGGCTCGTTGCGGCCGGCTCCGTGCAGGACCGCGGTGACCGGACCGAGCGCGTCGGTCACCTCGGCCACCGCCCGCCGGACCTGTTCGGGGTCGGTGACGTCGGCGCGGGCGTAGTGCACCCGTACCCCGCCGGCCGCCATCCGCCTCAGGTTGTCGGCCAGTTCGGCGTCCTGGGCGGGGTCGGAGCGGCCGAGCACGGCCAGCCGGGCCCCGCTGTCCATGGCGAGCGCCAGCGCGCACTCGGCGGTGATGCCCTTGCCGCCGCCGGTGACCAGCAGGACATCGTCGTCGCCCAGGGGCGGGGCGGACCGGGCCGGCCGGACCGGCATCGCCCGCAGGATGGGTACCCGACGGACGCCGTCGGCGTCGTAGTGGACCTCGACGAAGTCCTCCGTCGCGGCCACCTCGTCGCGGATCCGTTCGGCGGTGACCACCGGCAGTGGCGCGTGCACGACGGTCACCCGCAGGTGGGGTGCCTCCAGGCGCAGGGTCTTGGCCAGTCCCGCCGCGCCCCGACCGTCCTGCAGCAGCACGTACCGGGTGCCGGGGCCGCCGCCGAGCGCGGCGCGCGCACCCAACAGGGCCAGTTCCAACTGCTCGTCGACGCAGTCGGTGGGCAGGCAGACCAGCACACCGGAACCGACAGCGCCCTGTTCCAGCGCCTCACGCAGGTGACCGGCGAGTTCGTGGTCCTCCGGCGCGTAGACCTGCCAGCGTCCGTTGCCCTCGCCGGTGCGCGGCTGCGGCGGCGGCACCACGTCGAGGTCGACGGTGAACGCCCGGGCCCAGGCGGCGGCCCCGGTGACCGGGGTGCTGCGGGCGCTGTCCTCGGGGCGCGCGGTGCTGACCAGTTCGTCGAGCGCCTCGGCCAGTTCCCGGACGGTGGCGGTGGCGAAATTGGTCGGTGTGTCGGCCGCCGCGATGCCCTGGCGCTGGGCGGCCTGGTTGACCACCTGCCCCACGGTGATCGAACTGAGGTGCAGGTCGTCGAGGAGCCGACTGTCGTCCCGCACCATCTCCAACGGCAGTTCGGCCCGCTCGGCGGCGAGCCGCCGCAGCAGTTCCAGGCTCGACTCCCCCTCGCGTGCCGCAGCGGTCTCCACCGGGGCGGAGGCCACCGCTGCCCGCTTCACTTTCGGCGCGGCCACCTGCGGCGCCTGCTCGCAGGGGCTTTCGAAGAAGCGGAACTGGCGACCCAGTTCCAGGGGCCGGACCAGCCGTCCGTGCAGCAGCCCGGTCTGCAGGTCCCCGGCCGCCGTGACGTACGCCGCGGCGGCCACCCGCAGCAGCCCGCCGAGGGATTCGTCGTCGGTGTCGAGGGCGACCGCGGGAACGTCGGTGACCTCCGCGGCCAACCCGCTGAGCACCCGCCCCGGGCCGACCTCGACGAACAGGTCGATGTCCTTGGCGGCCACCTCCACCGCCTGGGCGAAGAGCACCGGATCGGTGATCTGCCGGTGCAGCAACGCCGCGAGGTCGGTCTCCGGGGCCAGCACGTCGCCGGTCACCGTGGAGACCACCGACCGGCCGACGGCTCCGAAGCGTTCCCCGGCGAGGTGCCCGGCGAACGCGGCGGCGGCCGGAGCCACCAGCGGCGAGTGGAAGGCGTGCGAGACGGCGATCCGGTTGGCCCGCAGGCCGTCCTTCCGGGCTCGGGCGCACAGTGCGTCGACGGCGTCGACCGGGCCGGCGACGACGGTCTGGGTGGGACCGTTGTAACCGGCGACGACCAGCGGTGTACCGCTGATCAGCCCGGTGACGACCTCGGCGGAGGCCGCCACGCTCGCCATCGTCCCGGACGCGCTGTGTTCGGCCATGGTGCGCCCCCGCACCCCGGCCACCCGCAGCAGCGTCGCCTCGTCCATGGCCCCGGCCCAGTGCAGCGCCGACAGTTCGCCGAGGCTGTGCCCGACCGCCACGGCGGCCTCCAGCCCCAGCTCGGTCAGGGCCGTCAGGCCGGCCATCGAGCCGGTGACGATGCGCGGCTGGGCGACCGCCGTGGCGACCATGTCGCCGCTGGTGGGCAACGCCGCGCGGGCGTAGACCCGGTCCACCTCGGGGAAGCGGCGGCGCAGCGCCCCGCCGCTGGTGCCCCGGCCGGAGCCCTGGCCGGGGAAGAGGTAGCCGACCCGGCCGGTGCCGTTGGTGTGGTTGAGGAAGCAGCGGCCGTCCGGGGAGAACATCCGGGTCTCGCCGCCGTCGAGCGCGTCCGCGATCCGCCGCAGCTGGTGCTCGGCGTCCTCCGGGGAGGCGACCACCACGGCGGCCCGGTAGGGCAGGTCGCGCAGCTCGGCGTGCAGGGTCGCGGCCAGGTCGGTGAGCTGACCGTACGCGACGGTCGGCACGAACTCGATCAGCCGGCCGACGCGGTCGCGCAGATCCCGGGCGGAGAGCGCGTCGAACAGCAGCAGCTCCAGGTCCTGGCGGGACGACGCCAGCGCCCGGGTACGGGTGTCCAGCGCCCCACGCCGCCGGGGCCTGCGCTTCTCCAGCACGACGTGGGTGTTGATGCCGCCGAAGCCCATCGCGGTGATGCCGGCGCGGACCGGCACGTCGGTGGGCCAGCCCTCCGCCTTCGGTAGCACCCGCAGGGCGGCGTCGTCGGCGGTGAGCAGCTCGTGCGGGTCGACGCAGCCGATCGCCGGCGGGAGCACCTCGTGGTGCACCGCCATCGCGGCCTTGATCAGGCCGGCGACGCCGGCGGCAGCCTTGGTGTGGCCGATCATGCCCTTGATCGAGCTGATCGCGGCGGGCCGGGCATCCGGGTCGGCGTCCCGGCGGGCGGTGGAGAGCGCCCGCAGTTCGGTGGCGTCCCCGACCGCGGTGCCGGTGCCGTGCCCCTCGAACAGGCCGACGGTGTCGATGCCGAAGCCGGCCCGCTCGTACGCCCGGCGCAGCGCCAGCCGGTACCCGTTGACCTCGGGCCGGGTGATGCCGCCCTTGCCGTCGGAGGAGATGCCCCAGCCGGCGATCGTGGCGTACACCCGGTGGCCGGCCTCGACGGCGTCCCGTTCGCGCATCAGCACGGTCATCCCGCAGCCCTCGCCGGGCCAGAAGCCGTTGGAGCGCTGGTCGTACACCCGCATCTCGCTGCGGGCCAGCGCGCCGGTCTTGGCGAAGCCGACGATCTCGAACGGGTCGATGGACAGGTCCACGCCGCCGGCCACCGCCACGTCGACGTCCCCGTCGATCAGAGACTTGCAGGCGGTCGCCACGGACAGCAGGGACGACGAGCAGGCACCGTCGACGGTGTAGCCGCCGCCCTTGAGGTCGAAGTGGTTGCAGATCCGTCCGGCGATGGTGTTCGACAGGCCACCGGCCAGGGTGTCCTCGTCGATCTCGGGGAACGGCGACTTGTAGCGGGTCTCGAAGTCGGCCATGAAGACGTCGAGCTGGTCGTCGTTCCAGTCCTGCTCCTTGAGCGCGGCGGCGACCATCCGGCGGACGTACGGCCAGCGCAGCCGTAGCTGGTTGGCGCGGGAGAACTCACCGGTGAGGCTGTTGCCGATCACCACGCAGGTGCGGTCCCGGGGCAGCCCCTCGGCCATCGGGAAGCCGGCGTCGGCCAGCGCCGTGGCGGCCACGTCGAGGGCGAGCCAGTGGGTCAGGTCGGTGGACCGGTAGGTGCTTCCGGCGACCTTGTACGCGACCCGGTCGAACTCGTACCCCTCGATGACCGCGGCGTTGCGGGCGTAGAACCGGTCGGGGGCGGCGGGGTCGGCGTCCCAGTAGTCCTCCAGCCGCATCCGCACGTCGGGCAGGCGGCGGAAGGCGCGGCGCCCGGCGAGCGCGTTCTCCCACAGTTCGCGCGGGGACGCGGCGTCCGGGTAGCGGCACGCCATGCCCACGACGGCGATCCTGCTCATGCCGGTACCACCTTCCGGTCACCGTGCACCGGGCCGCCGTTGACCGAGATCGCGGACACCGGGGTGGCCGGTGCCGGCTCGCTCGCTGGTGGCGGCGCGGCGGCTCGCTCGGCGCGGGCCTTGTCGATGAAGTGCAGGGCCCAGTGGAAGCCGCCACGGGCCAGGCAGACGAGTGCGGTGGCGAAGAAGATGCCGTAGGCGATCCCGGCTCCGGTGAGGAAGGCGTACACGACGGCTACCCCGGCGCCGAAGGCGAACTGCGCGGCCGGGTGGGAGGGCGTGGTCCCCGGGTCGGTGACCATGTAGTTGGTGAAGAGGATGAACGCGGTGCCGGTCATCATCGCCAGCGCGCCGGGGATCGAGGTGTCCAGGATCAGGCCACGCACGACCGCCTGGATCGCGAAGGCGAGCAGCCAGCCGAAGATCAGCCACATCCGGCCGGTCAGCTTTCCGTTGATCATGGTGCCGCCGAGGATGATCAGCAGTGGCAGCGCCCAGTCCAGCGGGCCGGAGATGTGCTCGGTGAAGTGGTACGGCGGGGCGATGCTGCCCCAGGGGAAGAGCAGCAGGATGACGGCGATGCCGAAGTTCGACGGGTTCATGTAGTGCCGCATCCGGCCCTTGACCGGCGCCCGCAGCACCCACTTGGCGCCGATCGCCACCGACACCCCGAAGATCAGCACCAGGACCTGGTCGTTGACGTAGGTCAGCATGTTCATCGCCAGGCTGGTGATGTGCGCCGGGTAGAGGAACTCGACCAGGCCGCGTACGCCGTTGCCGAGGAAACGGGGCCGGCGGCCCTCCATCCGGGCTCCGATCACCTCCAGCACGATCTCCAGGGTGTAACCGGTGGCCAGGGCCACGAACGGCCACAGCCACGGCTGCTCGAACCCGAGCACGGTGTACCCGACGATGTTGAAGACCGTGATGGAGATGGCGAAGTTCCGCAGAGCCTTGACCACCTTGAGGTCGTGGCGCGGAGGGCTGATCGTGGTCTCAGCCATGTCGGTCACCTTTCCTGAGCCTGCGAGCCGAGCTGGATCGAGTGCCAGCCCGGGGTCAACGTGAGGGTCTGCTTGTGGGTGCGGCCGGTCCGGTCCCGCCAGCACAGCTGCACCTCGACCGGGCCGGTCACGTTCCGGCCGAGTCCGACGTGGACCTCGCTGCTGCGCTTGCCGGAGTGGCCGCTGCCGCCGTCGACGCGGCCGAGGAGTTTGCGGCCGTCGCCGGTGGTGACGGTGACCTGGGCGCCGACCGCGGGGGAACCGGTGACCGGCTTGCCCGCCGGGGTCTGGCCCGGGGCCGCCCCCTCGTGGGTCAGCCGCAGTCCCAGGAACGCCCCCGGTGACGGGCTGTCGTTGTGGTAGAAGACCGGCTCGTCCCACTGCCGGGCGACCGCGAAGTCCAGCCGGCCGTCGCCGTCGGCGTCGCCGGTGGCGATGCCCCGGGTCGGCACCGGGATGTCCAGGCCGAGTTCACCGGCCAGGTCCACGTACCGGCCGTCCTCGCCCTTGGCGAAGAAGTGCAGCCGCTGGCTGCCGCCGATGTCGTCGCCGGCGGTGACGTGCGGCCACCACAACGGGTTGGCCAGCAGCTCGTCGTTGGCGGTGGCCAGCTCCTGCAACTGCGGCCAGCGGTTCACGTCGCCCTTGACGAAACCGGTGGTCTGGGCGACGACGAGGTCACCGCCGTTGTCGAAGTCGGCCAGCTTAACGTCCCAGCCCCAGCCGGACCAGGCCAGCCCGAGCGGCGCGCTGCGGTCGTCGAAGGGCGCTTTGCCCCGGGCGAACTGCCGGGCCAGGTCGCCGTGGTCCCGGGCGGAGTTGACGAAGGCGAAGTGGCTTTCCTCGATCCCGAAGGAGGTGGTGATGTTGCTGACGAACATGTCGTAGAGGCCGTCGCCGTCGAGGTCGCCGAAGTCGACGCCCATGCCCTTGAAGGAGTCCAAACCGACCCGCTTGGACTTCGGGACCAGGGCGCTGCCGCGGGCGCTCTCCACCAGGGCAAACTTGATCTTCCCTGGGGTGGAGCGGTTGTGCAGCAGCCGGTCCGGGCCGAAGTCGTGCGCCACGTACAGCTCGGGCAGCAGGTCACCGTCGAGGTCGTTGGCCCCGGCGGCGAGCGCCCAGCCCTTGGAGACGTCGCGGGGCAGCACGTTGTCGACCTTCTGGAAGGTGGCCGTGGGCTCGGCGCCGCCGCTGCCGCCGGTGAAGCGGAAGAAGTAGTCCTCCCCGCCGTTCAGGCCGTACGACATCGACCGGTTCATCTCGACGCCGCCGTTCTGCGAGTCGTCCAGCACCGGCCCGTGCGGGAAGTAGTTGCCGATGAAGATGTCGACGTGACCGTCGCCGTCGAAGTCGTCGACCGCGGCGGCGTTCGTGTTCCACTGCGGCTCGGTGTACTCCGTGCTGGAGCCGGGCACCAGCTCGACCGGCCGGTACGCGGCGGTGGACAGCGACCGGGCGCCGTCGCGGGCGAGGTAGATGATCGGCGTGCGGCCCCAGAGGTAGACCAGCAGGTCCATCCGGCCGTCCTCGTTGAAGTCGCCCGGCACGCAACCCATCGGCGCCATCACGTCGTTCATCGGCAGGGGAGCCGGGTCGAGCGCGAACGGGGCGTACCGGTCGGACTTCGCACCGGGCGTCGGAGTGACCACCACCTGATCGGTGCGGGGGTCGGTGATGCAGAGGTCGTTCGCGAGGCCGTCGCCGTCGAGGTCGTTCATCGCGACCCCGGAACCGACCGAGGAGATCCAGGCGTCGATGTTGCGGTAACGCTGGTTGACCTTGCGGATGGTCTGCTGCGGGAATCCGGCGGGCAGCGCGATCGAGGTCGGGCTGAACGCGTACCGCTGCGCCAGGTCGTCCCGTTCGGCCGCCGACGCCGTCGGCAGTCGGGACGCGAAGAACAGGCTCGCCATGACGGCGAGGGCGATGACCCCGGCCAGGTTCCGCCGAAGCCAGCCTACTGACATAGACATCTGCTAGTTCCTCCCGATCGCCACGAACTCGTCGGCGACCCGCTGTCGCCAGATCTCGTACGCCGGCAGCTGGTGGCCGTCCGGCGTGGCTGGACGTCGCTGCTCGGTCAACTCGGCCGCCCGCGCGGTGCTCATCCCGCAGAACACCTCGGCAGCCAGCTCGTTGTGCGGTACGACCAGGCCGGCCCGGACCCGGGCGGTCGCCCCGAAGGCGCTGCCCTGGGCGAGCTGCGGTCGGTACTGGCCGGCACGCTGCCAGAACGCCCGCAGCTCGGCCTCCTCGCCGCCACCGGCGTAGGTGGCGGCGAGGCCGGCGCCGCCGAACAGGTCGGCCCGGCGGTGCGGCGCGAACCCGCCGATCGTGTCGACCACCCGGTCCGGGTCGGTGCCGCAGACGAACCACAACGCCCGCCCGATGCCCTGGTCGATGGCGCGGTTGGCGTACCCCGCCGGGCCGCCGCCCGGCCACCGGAACCCGGGGTCCTGGTACCGGGCCCGCACGTACCGATCGGTGTGGAAGTACGCCTGGTGGAAGCCGTAGCCGTCGAGGACCAGCCAACGCAGCAGCGGGTCCGGCATGGCGAGCCGGTGCCACAGGAACCGGGGCAGCCGGGCCATCGCCCAGCCGACGCCCACGTACGCCATGTAGAGGTGGGCCGACCCGACGCCGTCCAGGAATCGCTCGACCCGTCTCCCCCGGACCGGCGACAGCGCGTCGACAATTGCGAGTGCCATTGCCGCACCTTCGTAGGCGAACCCACGGAAACGGCGCTCCAATTGATCCAGGTGTGGCGCGAAGTCCTCATCCGTGCGCGATTGGGCAGCGGCTGCGAAGCCGGTGAGAAATGACTCGCCGACCGTCTCCAGCACGGTTCGGGTGGCCCGGCTCTTGATGTGGAATCCCCGCACGTCGAGCCTGGTCTGGGAAACGTCCGGCGTCAGGACGCGACGCCTGAGCGTACGCCAGTAGGTGGTCAAAGCGTCCCCCAAGAAAGATCGGAAAGCAACCGTTTAAGGTGCTCCTGGACGATCCTGCCAGGCAGCCCGACACACGTCTTCTTCAGAATTGCCGAGCCCGGCAAGCAGCACGGGATAATTGCCGACAAGGACAGTGTCGAGCAATAAGTAATCCATCGGAACGAACGAGCTCAGGAAGGATGCGTGGTCAGGCAACGCACCCGGACCCGCCGCCGCCACTCCTCGTACGCCGGCACCCCGAGCGGGGCCCGCAGGTCGACGGCCACATCGTCGGCCAGCTCCGCCGCCCCGGCCACCGACATCCCGGTGAACAACCGGGTCGCCTGCTCCGAGTGCGCCGGGACGTGCCCACTGAACGCCCGCGCCTTGGCCGCGAAGACCGCGCCCTGGGCCAGATCGCCACGGTGCTCGCCGGCCGCCTCGCCGAGCGCGGTCAGCGCCCCCTGGTCGGCGCCGCCGGCGAACGTCGCCGCCAACCCCACACCGCTCCACAGGTCGGGCCGGCGTTCGGTGGCGAACGCGCGCACCGCCGCCGCCACGTCGACGCTCCGCGCCCCGTGGATGAACCACAGCGCCCGGCCGATGCCTTGGTCGACGGCTTTCGGGAAGTACCCGGCGTCGCCCTGCCACGGGTACGGTCGCAGCCGCTCCTGGGCCCGCACCACCCGGTCGGTGTCGAAGTAGGCCCGGTCGAAGCCGTACCCGTCGACGGCCAGCCAGCTCATCGTCGGGTGGTACGGCATGCCGGGCAGGTCGGGCAGCACCGTCCGCCAGAGCCGGCGGGGCAGCCGGGCCATCGCGAACCCGATGCCGATGTAGGCCAGGAACAGGTGCGGCCGGCCGGGCCCCAGCAGCAGCTCACGGGTGAGCGAACCGCGCCCTGCGCGCATCGCGTCGCGGACCGTGCAGGCCATGGTGGCCCCCTCGTACGCGAAGCCGCGCAGCGCCACGTCGACCAGTTCCAGCCGGCGTTCCAGCTCCCACTGGTCCCGGGCGTCCACCCCCCACTCGAAGCCGCAGACCACCGACTGCGGCACCGCCTCCAACCAGCGGGCCACGGCCGCGTCCGGCTTCGGGAAGCCCCGCCGCGCGAAACCGACCTCGGCCAGTGACGGAGCCAGTGCCAGCCGGCGCAACGAACCCAGGACGGTCGACACGTTCGCCTCCTCTTGGTCGGAAGATTCGGGTCGCCGACGTCCCGAGGGCTCTCGGTCGTCCTCCCGGGACGCCGGCGAGGTCACTGCGGTGGTGCCGCCCGGTCCGGAGCCAGGTGCCAGGCACCCACCCGCCGGGCGGCGGCGAGGCTGGCCCAGGCGGCCACCTCCACCAGCTCGCGGTCACCGGGGTGCTCCCGCCGGAACTCCGCCACCACGCTCTCGTCCACCTGGTACGAAGCCACGGCGGTGAGCAGGGCGAGCCGCCCGGCGGCCCGCTGCCGTACCGGCAACCGCTCGACGAGGTCCTCGCACCACTGCCGGTCCAGTCCGGTCTCCTCGCCCCGCCAGTCGGCCAGGAGCTGGTGCACCAGTGCCCGGACCGCCGGGGGCACCGAGCGGTCGCCGGCCGCCTCCAGGGCGGCGTACGCGCGGGCCACGGCGCCGGCGACCGTCTCGCTGCCGGCGGCCCAGCCGGCGTCGGTCGGCAGCGGCGTCGCCGGCAGCAGCGACAGGGCGCGTCCGGCCGGAACCTCCCGCAGAGTGGGGCTGAGCAGGAGGCTGATGCCGTGCTTGAGGCGGCGTCGGGCGGCCGGGGTCAACCGGGGCGGCAGCAGGAAACTGGCGAGAAAGACGTTCACCATCCGGGTCAGGTAGTGGAAGGCCACCACCACGCCCACCAGCTCGGCTCGCTGCTCCTCGGCGAAGGGCGCCGCCGAGCCGGCCTGCTCGTCGGGCAGGTGCGCGGTACGGGCCCAGTGCACCAGCGGGCGCAACGTCGGATCCGCCACGTCGCCGGGCCGGTCGGCGACGATCGCCTCCGCGTCGTCGGCGTCGGCCAGGTCGTACATGCCGGTGCTGTGCATGTCCACGCAGTACGGGCAGATGTTGGCCACCGACACGGCGGCGGCCACCGCCTCCTTGGTGGCCCGGTCGACGGCCCCGGCGGCCATCAGCGGTTCCCGCATCAGCATCCAGTACGCGGCGAGCACCTCCGGGGACGGCGAGTGCAGCAGCACCGGCGGGATGACCAGCCGCATCTCCTGCTCGACCTGGTCGTAGACGGCGGCGACCAGCCCTTCGGCGGCGGCCCGCGCGACCGGCGTGACGTGCTTGACCTGACGCTGGACAACCGACGATACGACCCGGCTGGCGAGCATGCCGCCTCCCTGGTGCTGCGGTGGGTGGACTCCCGCCGGTATCCGGTCGGGGGTTGTTGCCAGCATGGCCGGCTCCGCTCGGCCGGAAAAACTCCGAGATTGCGCACCTGTGGCACCCACCGGACGGCCCGACGTGCGCACGGCAGGAGAACCGCGAACGGCTCACGGTCGTCGATAATCACCGGCGTGACCGCCGTACCGAGGAGGAACGGATGAGGGTTCTGGTGACCGGCGGTACCGGCTTCGTCGGGTCGCACACGGTGGCCGCGCTGCACCGCGACGGCCACCGGATCCGGCTCCTGGCCCGGGATCCGGCCCGGGTACGGCCGGTGCTCGCCCCGCTCGGCGTCGACCCGGAGCAGGTCGAGGTGACCTGCGGGGACGTGACCGACCCCGACGACGTGGCCGCCGCGGTCGCCGGCTGCGACGCGGTGCTGCACGCCGCCGGCGTGTACAGCTTCGACCCGCGCCGGCACCGGCGGATGCGGGCGGTCAACGTACGCGGCACCGAGTTGGTGCTCGCCGCCGCCCGGGCCGCCGCCGTCGACCGGGTGGTGCACGTGTCCACCTTCGGTGCGCTGCTGCCCTGCGGGGCCGGGCCGGTCACCCCGGACACCCCGGTCGGCGCTCCCCGGGAGACGTACCTGGCCAGCAAGGCAGCGGCGGACGCGGTCGCCCGTCGGCACCAGGGCGAGGGCGCCCCGGTCCTGATCAGCTACCCGCCGGCCGTGCTCGGGCCGCACGACCCGCACCTCGGCGACCAGACCACCCGGATCCGCAACGCCCTGCGCGGGCTGATGCCGATCTGGCCACGGGGCGGCTTCCCCGTCGGCGACGTCCGGGACCTGGCCCGGCTGCACGCCGCGTTGCTCGCATCGAAGCCACGCTCCGGGCGGTATCTCGGCCCCGGGGCCTACGTCGACACCGGCGCGCTGCTCGACACGCTGCGTGCCGTCACCGGCCGGCGGCTGCCGGCCGTCCGGCTGCCCGCCGCGGCGATGCTGCCGGTCGGCGTGCTGGCCGGCCTGGCACAGCACGTCGTCCCGGTGCACATACCCGCCGAGTACGGGGCCATCTACACCTGCCGGGTGGCCCGCCCGATGGACACTCACGCCACCGACGAGCTGCTCGGCCGGCCGGCCCGCCCGCTCGGCGAGACCCTGGCCGACACGGTGCGCTGGCTGCACGCCGCCGGCCATCTCAGCCGCCGGCTGGCCGGCCGGGCAGCCGGCCCACCGCCGTGAGGCCGGCTCGGCAGCCCGCCGTGAGGCCGGGCGTCGCGTTGAGGACCTGGGCGTCCGGCCGGTGCCAGGCGGCCTGCCAGGCGGAAAAAGCGGCTGGGCAGCCGCGTCGTGCCGCCTGCGGGCGAGCAGTCCAACCGGGCAGGCCGGTCAGCCGCGTGGCCGGGCCGCTCCGGTCGGCCCGCCGGACGCTCCGATCCAGAGCCGGGCCCCGACGCGCCGGGCGGCGGTGAGGCTGGCCCAGGCGGTCAGGCCGATCAGCTCGGCGTCGTCGACACCGGTGCGGCGGACCTCGGCCACCGCACCGTCGTCGACCTGCCAGGACGCCAGCGCCGCCAGCAGGGCCAGCCGGGCGGCCGGGCGGTCCACCGTGGGCAGGCCGGCGACCGCGTCGTGGACCCAGGACCGGCTCGGGCCGGTCGGGCCGTCCCACCGGTCGACCCGCCCGACGACCAGCTCCCGTACCGCGGGGCTGACGGTCCGCCGGCCGGCGTCCTCGATGACCGCGGCTGCCCGGGCGAACGCCGCCGCCACCGGGACCGACCCGCGCGCCCAGGCCAGGTCCGCGGGCAGCTCGGCCACCGGGAGCCGGTCGGCCGCCGTCCCGGCCGGGCCGGCCTGCGCCGCGGTACGCCGGATGCGGACCCGCAGCAGCTGGCGCAGCACGTCCCGCACCGGTGCCGGCGCGGCGGCCGGCAGCGGGGAGTCGTCGAGGAAGATGTTGACCATCCGGTTGATGTAGTGGAAGGTCACCGCCACCCCGACCAGCTCGGCGGTCGCCGCCGGTGACAGCGACGAATCCAACGGGTGCTCGCCGTCGGCGCGTACCCACTCGACGAGCCGGCGGGCGGCCGGGTCGCGGACCGCGCCGGTCCCGTCCCGGAGCAGGGCGGCGGCCTCGTCCGGGCCGGCCAGGGCATGCACCGCGCTGCCGTGCACCTCCACGCAGTAGGGGCAGGCGTTGGCGGCGGACACGGCGGCGGCCACCGCCTCCTTGGTCGCCCGGTCGACCTCGCCGGCGGCCACCAGCGTCTCCCGCAGCATCGCCCAGCACGCGCCGAGCACCGCCGGGTCGGGCGAGTGCAGAACCACCGGCGGCGCGAGGACGCCGAACTCCCGCTCGATCCCGGCGTACACCTCGGCCAGCGCCGCCGGTGCCACAGCGGGCCGGACGGGCACCACGTGTCGGATATCGGTCAACGACCGACGGACGGCCGTCCGGAGCAACCATGAGCGCACGTCCACTCCCTCCCGGTGGCCCGGCCGAAGCCGAACCACGCTGGGTATCGACAAGGTCACTAGAATGGGTCGATGGTGAGCCACAATCGACAGGCCTGCTCGATCGCCCGCGCCCTGGAGGTCGTCGGCGAACGGTGGACGTTGCTCGTCGTCCGGGACGCGATGCTGGGCGTGACCCGGTTCGACGCCTTCCTCAAGAGCCTCGGCGTCGCCCGCAACATCCTCGCGGACCGGCTGTCCACGCTGGTGGAGGCCGGCGTCTTCGAGCGGGTGCCGTACCAGCAGCGCCCGCTGCGCCACGAGTACCGACTCACCGACCGGGGGCGGGAACTGGCCCCGGTCGTGCTCGCCCTGATGGAGTGGGGTGACCGGCACCGCGCCGACGAGGCCGGGCCGCCCCGGCTCGCCGAGCACGAAAACTGCGGTGGCCCGGTCCGCACCGAGGTGCACTGCGCCCGGTGCGGCGGTCCGCTCACCGAGGCGGAGATCAGCACCCGGCTCTCCCCCCACTACGTCGCCCACCGCCAGCGTCAGGGCCGGGAGGTCGCCACCTGGCCGTCGGACGCCACTGCCGCCGCCCGGCGTCGACGACCCGGCCGCCGGACCCGGTGAGCTTCCGGGTCCGGGCCGTCGGCGCCGGTGGCCTCACTGCCGGCTGAGGTTGTCCACCAGCGGCAGCACCGCGCGCCGTCCGGCCGTACCGCCGTCCGGCGCGGGTGCCCCGTACGTGACGTCGACACCGCGCTCCCGGGCGGCCTGGACGATGCCCGGCACCGACCGCTCGGCCAGCGCGGCGATGGTCATCGCGGGGTTGACGGTCAATGCCCCGGGCACGGCGGCGCCGTCGGTGACGAATATTCCGGGATGGTTCCGCAGCTCGTGGCGGTCGTCCAGGGCACTGGTCGTCGGGTCGTCGCCGATCCGGCAGGACGCCAACGGATGCACCGTGTACGCCCCGACCACCTCGTTGGTCCACGGCATCACCCGGGACAACCCGTCGCGTTCCAGGATGTCGCGCACGGCCGCGTCGGACTCCGCCCAGCCCCGTAGCGTGTTCGGGGTGGGCCGGTAGCGCAGCGCGCCCCGGGCGAGCATCTGCTGCGACAGCCGGGTCGCGTTGCCCCGCTCCGGCGGCGGCCCGAAGACACCTTCGTTGTCGTCCTCGCTCATCGTGAAGACGGTCAGCCAGGAACGCCAGGTACGCAGCAGTTCCTTCTTCTCCGCACCGAACCAGGTGGGGCCGGTGGCGTCCGGGACCTGAGCGAGGATGGTGCCGAACCCGGGCGGGAAGTAGAGCTGCTCCAGGGAGAACCGGCTGTACTCCGGCAGCGAGCCGTCCAGCCGGTCCCAGGTGGCCACGCAGGGGCCCTTGCCGATCTGGTAACCCTCGTACGGCACGCCGTCCGGGCGGGACAGCCCGAGCACGTCGCGGACCCGGTCCTCGTTGACGATCGCGGTGTTCAGCCGCTCGCCGTTACCGGAGAAGTACCTGCCGACCGCCGCCGGCATCCGCCCCAGGTGCGGCTCGGAACGCTGGAGGATCACCGGGGTCGCGCCTGCGCCCGCCGCCAGGATCACGATCTTCGCGTCGATCGTTCCGCTATCCACCACCACCCGGTAGTCGGTGTCGTCGACCACCGTGTAGTGCACCCGGTAGCCGCCGTCGTCGGTGCGCGAGAGGTGCTGGACCTCGTGCAGCGGGCGGATCGTCGCACCGTGTGCCAGCGCCGCCGGCAGGTAGTTGAGCAGCAGCGACCGCTTGGCGTCGAAGCGGCAGCCGGACATCATCCAGTTGCAGTTGGTGCACTTGTCGTGGTCGACGGCCACCGGCACCGGGTTGGCCGTCCGACCGGCGCGGTCGCAGGCCGCGCCGAACACGCCACCGGAGAAGGGCACGTCCTTCCACTCCTGCCGCACCACCGGCAGCGCCTCGGCCACCCGGTCGTACCAGGGTTCCAGGGTGTCCCGGGAGATCACCGCCGGCCACATCCGCCGGCCGATGCTGCCCTGCCGTTCGAAGACGAAGCGGGGGGCGCGGGGCATCGCCGCGAAGTAGACGACGCTGCCGCCGCCGACGCAGTTGCCCCCGAGCACGCTCATCCCGTCGCCGATGACGAAGTCGAACGCCCGGGTGGAGGAGGAGCCGAACTTCAGGTCATGGTCGAAATCCGGGCCGGTCAGCCAGGGGCCGCGTTCGAGAACGACCACCCGCGCCCCACCGGCGGCCAGGTGGTAGGCGGTGATCGCACCGCCGAATCCGCTGCCGACGACCAGGACGTCGGTGCTTTCGGTGACCGTCATGCCGGGCTCCCTGAGGGGGTTGTGTCGGGATGCGGCCGGGCCAGCACCCGGCCGTAGGAGAACGAGGGGAACCGCCACAGCCCGTCGGCGTCGGGCCCGCGGTAGCCCATCGTGGTGAGGCCGGGGTGGCCGGCGGCCAGCGCATCGACGGTGTGCAGGTGCGCTGCGGCGTCGAAGGCGATGGTGCTGAACATCGCCACGCTCACCCACGCCTCCCGCTCGGGGTGGTCGGCCGCGACGAGCTGACCCACCAGCGCCACCCGGTGGTCGTAGGCGAGGGCGACGAAGGGCGGGACCGCCGGGTCGAGGGTCAGTCCGTGCTCGCCGGCGTACCGGGTGGCATGGTCGTTGAGCAGGTCGGCGAGGGTGTCCAGCGCGGGGCCCATCCCGCCCTCCTCGGTACGCAGCACGTCGAGCGCGCCGGAGGCGACCGCGCCGCCGCCGGTCGAGACGCCGGCCACCGCCCGATCGTCGGGATCTCGCTTCTCGCCGGGCAGGATCGTGTCCGCGTACGCCTCGAGCGTCATGGCCCGCGCCGGATCGGCGGCGGGAAGTACGGATTGCACGGGGGTTCCTCCTGTCGTTGGGGAACAGACCGGGTTCCGGGGCCTGCGCCGCGCCGGGCCGTCTCATCGTTCTGGCCACACGAGGTGGGCTGCATCTTCTCGGTTGCTTTTTGAGACCGAACCGATCGACCGGCCCGAACGACCCCTCCGGCAACTGCGCAACCTGGAAGAACCCTCATGTCATCGCTGTCGGTAGCGTGACCGTGCACGCCCTGCGACAGGATGGGAAGCGGAAATGGCAGTCCACGCGGAACCGCGAAAAGCCGGCCTCGTCGGCCGGCTCAACGGCGCCCACCACCGGGCCGCCCTCAACATCTACCTGCTGATCGTGGTCGCGCACTGGGCCGAGCACCTGGTCCAGGCGTACCAGATCTGGGGATTGGGCATGGCCCGGCCGCAGGCCCGGGGCGTGCTCGGGCAGTACTACCCCTGGCTGGTCACCTCGGAGTGGCTGCACTACGGTTACGCGCTGCTGATGCTCGTGGGCCTGTTCCTGCTGCGTCCCGGTTTCGTCGGCCGCGCCCGTACCTGGTGGACGGTCAGCCTGGCCCTCCAGTTCTGGCACCACATCGAGCACGCCCTGCTGTTCCTTCAGGCCCAACTCGGCACCATGTTCTTCGGTGCCGCGGTGCCGACCAGCGTCGTCCAACTCGTACTGCCCCGGGTCGAACTGCACCTGTTCTACAACTCGGTGGTCTTCGTGCCGATGCTCATCGCGATGTACCTGCACCTGCGGCCGAACGCAGCCGAGCTGGCGGCCACCACGTGCAGTTGCGTGGCGCACAGCCACCGGCAGCCGCGTCGACCCGCCACCATGCCCGTCTGAGATGGTCACCCCCGGCACCCGAGGGGGGATCCTCGCGGCGGCCGCGGTCGGCCTCGCGATGACCGTGACCGGCCTGGCCCTCCCGGTGCCGGCGGTGGCGGCGCCCCGCATGGACACCGGCGGTGACCTGGTCACCGCCAGTGTCCCGCCCGCCCAGGCTGTACTGGCCACGGCGCCCACCCGGGTCGTGGTGACCTTCGCCGCCGAGCCGCTGGCCGAGGGGTACCACCTGACCGTGCTGGACACCGAGGGACGGCCGGTCGGCGACACCGAAGCCGTCCGGTCCGGGCACACCCTGACCCGGGACGTCGCCATCGACCGGCCGGGTGACTTCACCACCGTCTGGCACGTGCGGTTCGCCGACGGCCGGGAGCTGACCGGCTGGCGACGCTTCAGTGTCGGCACCGGCCAGCCCCCCGCCCCGCTGAGCGACGCGCAGCGCCAGGCTGCCGAGGCGGTCGGGTCGACCCACGGGCACGGCGTCGACCCGGTCAGCGCCGTCCTGCTCGTGGTCAACGCCCTGGTGGTAGCCATCGTGGTGACCATGCTGCTGGTCACCCGGCCGCCTCGGGGCGACACCGACGACTCGCCCGACCCGCCCCTGTTCCGACTCCGAGAGGACGTCTGATGACCCCACAGCCCGACGTGTACAGCGACCTCGCCGCCGAGGGCGAGGACGTCGACCGGATGCTCGCCGGTCTGGACGCCGAGACCTGGGCACGCCCCACGCCGGCGCCAGGCTGGACCATCGCCCACCAGGTGGCCCACCTGGCCGCCACCTTCCGGTTGGCCGCGCTGGCCGTCGCCGAGCCCAAAGCCTTCCAGCAGGTGACGGCCCGGCTCAGCCCCGACTTCGACGCCAACGTCCGGCACGCGCTCGCCAGTTACCTCGCCGACCCGCCGGACGTGCTGCTGAGCCGGTGGCGGGAGGAGCGAGCCGGCGTGGAAAAGGCGCTCGCCGCGGTCTCCCCCGACCAGCTCGTACCGTGGCTGGTCCGGCCGCTGCCGGCGGGCGTCCTCGCGGCGGCCGGCATGATGGAGTTGTTCGGGCACGGCCAGGACATCGCCGACGCGCTGGGGGTACACCGCGAACGCACCGACCGGATCCGGCATCTGGTCGGGTTCGCCGTACGTACCTGGGACTTCGGCTACCTGGCCCGTGGCCTCGAGGTGCCGGCGGTGCAGCTACGTTTCGAGATCACCGCGCCCTCCGGGGCGCAGTGGACGTTCGGGCCGGCCGACTCTCCCGAGCGGGTCAGCGGGCCGGCGGTCGACCTCTGCCTGCTGGTGACCCGGCGTCGCCACCGCGCCGACCTGGCCCTCACGGCGATCGGCGACGAGGCCGACCGTTGGCTCGACATCGCGCAGGCCTACCGTGGACCGGCCGGCCCCGGCCGAGCACCCGGCCAGTTCGCCGACGCGACCCGGTGACCGGCTCCCGATCGGTCGCCCATCCCGGAGTGTGACCTCGGCGCCGATCCGGTGTCCGCCGCGGCGGACACCGGATCGGCGCCGTCCGTGCCGGCCACCGCCGTCGCCCCTGGGTACGCTTCGGGCTGCACCGGACCGAACACCGGCCGACGGCGACCGGGTGTCCACCCGACGAACGGAGGTACGCCCGCCATGACCGCGGACCCAGCCCTCCCCGACGCTTCGGAGCAGGCGGCCCTGACCGTCCGCGCGATCCGGGGCGCGATCCAGGTCGACCGCGACGACCCGCGGGACATCACCACGCAGACCCAACGGCTGCTCACCGAGGTGATGCGGCGCAACGAGCTGACCGAAGACGACCTGATCAGCGTCTTCTTCACCGCCACGCCGGACCTGGTGAGCTGCTTCCCGGCGGAGGCGGCCCGTCGGCTCGGCCTGACCGACGTGCCGTTACTGTGCGCGACGGAGATCTCCGTACCGGGTGCTCTGGGCCGCGTGGTCCGGCTGTTGGCGCACGTCCGCACCGCCCGGCCCCGCGCCGCAGTCAACCACGTCTACCTCGACGGCGCCGCCCGCCTCCGCCCCGACCTCGCCGGCTGAGCCCTACGGTCGTCGATCGCCGGGTGCCGGCGGCGAACGGCGGTGCCCCGGGCCGGGACACCGCCGTGAGCGCGAGCTCGGTTCAGGGGACGATCCGCAGCTGCGCCATCATGCCGTACGCCGAATGCTCCAGCATGTGGCAGTGGTAGACGTAGCGACCGAGGTACCCGCGGAACGTCGCCTGGACCCGGACACTCTCGCCGGGGGCGAGGAAGACGGTGTCCTTGAGCCCGCGCTCGCCGGGAGCCGGCGGCCGGCCGTTGCGGTCCAGCACCCGGAACTGCACGAGGTGCATGTGGAAGGTGTGGTTGACCCCACCGAACTCGGTGTCGGTGTTGGTGATCCGCCAGACCTCGGTGGCCCCGTGCCGGATTCGGAAGTCGATCCGGTCCGGATCCCAGAGCTTGCCGTTGATCAGGCTCTCGATGGTCTCGAAGTTGGTGCTGAGCACGACCTCACGGCGTACCGTCGGCGGCGGCAACGCCGGCAGCGGCCGGAGCCGGTCCGGCAGCCGGCTGTGGTCGTGGGCGTGCCGCACCACGTCGAACCGGAGCACCGGCCCCCGGGTCTCGGACAGCACGACCTGACTGCCCGGGCGGCGCCGGGAGAAGTCCACCACCACGTCGGCCCGCTCGGCCGGGCCGAGCCGCAGCTCGGTGACCGGCACCGGCGCCGGGAGCAGTCCGCCGTCCGTGCCCACCTGGACCATCGGCAGGCCATCGAGGTGCAGGGTGAGCGTGCCGTGGGTGGAGGCGTTCAGCAGCCGGAGCCGGTACCTGCGGGCGGCCACCGGGAAGTACGGCTGTGGCCTGCCGTTGACCAGCACCACCGGGCGGTCGAAGTCGAACGGGTCGAAGTACAGGTTGCCCTGCTCGTCGAAGCGGGACTCGCGCAGCATGATCGGCACGTCGTACGGACCGTCCGGCAGGCGCAGGTGCCGCTCCTGCGGGTCGTCGATGAGGTAGAAGCCGTGCAGGCCGCGGTAGACGTGCTCGGCCTCGGTGTGGTGGCTGTGGTCGTGGTACCAGAGGGTGGCCCCCCGTTGCCGGTTCGGGTAGTCGTACACCCGGGACCGGCCCGGCGCGATGACGTCCATCGGGTGGCCGTCGTCCTCGGGGGCGACGTGCCCGCCGTGCAGGTGCACGTTCGCCGGGTGGTCGAGCTGGTTGTGGTACTCGACGCGGATCCGGCGACCGGCCCGGGCCCGGATGGTCGGGCCGACGAACCCACCCCCGTACGACAGCACCGGCGTCCGTACGCCGGGCAGCAGCTCGACGGAGGCGGTGCGGATCGGGATCCGGTAGTGGTCCACGCCGCCCCACGAGCGGACCGGCATCGCCACCGGCGGCACCGGCATCCGGACGCTGAACGGCGTGCCCGTCGGCGCGGCGCCTCGGGGCGGCGAACCACCGTGCGTCCCGTGCCCGTGCTGCCCGCCGCTCGAAGCCACCGCCCGAAGGTGCTCCCCGGCCGGGATCACCAGACCGGCTCCGGAGAGGGCGCCGGCCGCCAGGAGATTCCTTCTGCTGATCATTTCTCCCCCAGTTCCACGGCCGCCGCGGACGACCGGCTCGGGTCACCCGCGGCGGGAGGCCGCACCGCCGGACACCGGTCAGCGCAACGGACGGATGAAGCTTCTGATGTCGTCGACCAGCAGTTGGGGCTGTTCCAACGCGGCGAAGTGACCGCCCCGGTCGAACTCGGTCCAACGGCTGAGGGTGGGCAGGATCCGCTCCGCCCACCGCCGGACCGGGCGTACGGCGTCGGCGGGGAAGCAGGCCACCCCGACCGGCATCCGCAGCGGCCAGGGCCCGGCCCAGGTCCGGACGAAGTCGGCGTCGAGCCGGTTGGACTCGTAGTAGAGCTGGGCGCTGGAGCCGGCGGTGCCGGTCAACCAGTAGATCATCACGTTGGTGAGCAGATCGTCCCGGTCGACGGCGTCCTCCGGCGCCTTCACCGAGTCGGTCCACTCCCAGAACTTCTCCACGATCCAGGCGAGCTGCCCCACCGGCGAGTCGGTCAGGGCGTACGCCAGGGTCTGCGGACGGGTGGACTGGATCTTGCGCCAGCCGGCGCCGTCCTGCTCGAACGTCTGCGCGAATTCCAGCCGGGCGAGGTCCTCCACGCCGAGGTCGGCGAACATGGCCGGGTCCTCGGGCGGGAAGGTGGCGAGCATGTTGACGTGGACGCCGGCGACGTGCTCCGGGTCGGCGAGCCCCAGCTCCAGGGAGATCGGCATCCCCCAGTCGCCGCCCTGGGCGACGTACCGGTCGTAGCCGAGCCGCCGCATGAGTTCGGCCCAGGCCCGCGCCACCCGCCGGGTGTCCCAGCCGACCTCCCGGGTCGGGCCGGAGAACCCGTACCCCGGAATCGACGGGATCACCACGTGGCAGGCGTCGGCCGGGTCGCCGCCGTGCGCGGCCGGATCGGTCAGCGGCCCGACGATCCCGAGGAACTCCACGAACGAACCCGGCCAGCCGTGCGTGAGGATCACCGGAGTCGCGGTCGGCTCGGCCGAGCGGACGTGCACGACGTGCACGTCGGTGCCGTCGATCTCCGTGACGAACTGCGGGAAGGCGTTGAGCCGTCGCTCGGCGGCCCGCCAGTCGTAGCGGTGCCGCCAGTGGTCGACCAGGTCACGCAGGTAGTCCAACGGCACCCCGCGCTCCCATCCCACTCCGGGAAGCTCGGTGGGCCAGCGGACGGCGGCGAGCCGACGGTCCAGGTCGTCGAGGTCGGCCTGCGGGACGTCGATCCGGAACGGACGCATGGTGGACCCTCCGTTTCTCGTGGTCAGGATCGTCCGCCGAGCAGCTGGCCCGGCCGGGCGGGGGTGTGGTTCGTGGCCCGGGGGCGGCCGTGGCGGAGCACCCGGAGCATGGTGGCCGGGCGCATCAGCGACGATGGGGGGTCGATCAACCCGGCCACCCGGATGAACGCGTCGGTGAGGCGGGCATCCCGGGTGGCCGCCCGTTGCAGGCGTGCCACGTACGCGTTCGCGAAGCGGATCTTCGCGGTCCGCTTGCCCTCGACCCCGGCGTACCCGAGGTCGGCACCGCCGGAGAAGTCCCACGGCGAGTCGAGCTGCCGCGCCAGGTCGCGGAAGAAGGCCACCGGCTGTGGCTCACCGTGGCGCAGGTGCTCGGCGAGCACCAGTGAACCCAGCGCGGCGGCGGTCATCCCCTGCGCGTAGATCGGGTTGAAGCTGCACACCGCGTCGCCCATCACGAGCAGGCCGGCGGGGAACCGGGTGAGACGCTCGTAGCGCCGGCGGACGCTGGCCGGGAACCGGAAGGTCACCGCGTCGTCGACCGGCTCGGCGTCCTGGACCGCCCGGTAGATGTCCGGCACCGGCAGGGAGCGGACGAAGGCGAGGAACCCCTCCGGGTCGGCCGGCGGGTAGTCGCCGAGGATCCCGGTCAGGGTCAGCTCCACCACCCCGCCGTCACCCGGAACCCGGTAGAAGAAGGCGCCCCGAGGGCTGGTCGGGGTGGCAGCCGGGATGATCGCCAGGTCGCTGCCGAAGGGGTCCTCGGGCAGCCGGAAGTGGCGGGTGGTGTACGCCAGGTCGATCTTGACGCGGTCCTCGGCCGGTCGCTGGTAGCCGAGCGCCGCCAGCCATGCCGGAGTGCGCGACCCCCGACCGGTCGCGTCGACGACCAGGTCCGCGTCGAGCACCTCCTCGCGGCTGTCCTCGGCCCGTCGCTGGACCCGGGCCCCGATGACGCGGGCACGGTCCGGTGTGGTCACCAGGCCGACGATGTCGTGCCGTTCCAGGACGCGCACGTTCGGGATGGCCTGCACCCGGTTGCGTACCGCGTGTTCCAGGACCGGCCGGGTGGCCGGCACGGAGACCAGCCCCGAACGGGACGGCAGCATCCGCTGCCCGTCCACGTACCAGCGGATGTCGCCGCTGAAGTCGCCCGGCACGACCCCGGCCGCCCGCAGGTCGTCGGTGAGCCCCGGGAACTGGCTCTCCAGGATCTGGTACCCGCGCGCCACCAGGCCGTGCGCGTGCCGGCCGTGCGGCACCCCCGGCCGGTACCCGGACACGCCGGTGACCTCGTCCCGGTCGACCAGCAGCACCTCGGCATACCGGTCGGCGAGCACCCGGGCGGCCAGCAGGCCGCCCATGCTCGCCCCGAGCACCACCACCCGTCGGGTGGAACCCTCCCCCATCACGTCACGTCCTCGCCCGGTGCGGCCGGCTCAGGCCGGGTTGGCCGGGGAGTTCTGGTACGCGGTGAGCAGCCACTGCCCTTCCCGCCTGACCAGCAGCCAACTGGCCCGCACCGCCCGCTCGGCGGCAAGTTCGGTCTGTCCCGGGGCGAGCACGCCCCCTTCGGTGAGCACGAGGACGACGTCGTCGGCCAGCACCTTCATCGCGACGGGCGTACCGGTGACCCGGGTGCCCTGGTAGGGACCGGCGAATGCCTGCGCCATGAAGCCGCGGATCTCGTCACGGCCGTGCCGGGCGAGCCCGGGCAGGATCATGCTGCCGTCCTCGGTGAAGGTGGCGGCGAAGGCGTCGGCGTCGTGCGCGGCCCAGGCGGCGATGATGCGCTGCGGCACGTCGCGCACCGCCGCCTCGTCCTCGGCGCTGAGCGAAACCGTGGTGCTGTTCGGCATGGGTCTGGTCCCTTCCTGGGGTCGGGTGGCCCTCCGGTACGCCGCCGGCGTTCCCGGACGGCAGCCGGTGGGGTGCGATGCGGGGATCACGGCAGCCCGGGCCGGCACCGACACCGTGGTAACGGCTGGGGTCGGTATGGCCGGCGGTCCTGCCTGCTCGACGTCCTGCCCAGTCCCATTCTGTGGCGGTGGCCGGGCCGGCTCATCTCCGAGATTGCGCGGTCCGGAGCCGCGTTCGCGCAGCCCGGCCGGGCAGGTCGGCCGGGCACCTCCCGGTTGGGGAGATGCCCGGCCGACGGGGCCGCGCCCACCCGGGTGAGCCCCGCGGGCGCGACCGGCACGGTGGCGGCGGATCCCGGCGCCGCCACCGCGGGTCAGATGTAGAGGGTGTTCGGGCCGAGGCCGCAGAGGATCCGGCCGTACAGCTCCAGGTTCGTGTTGGGGTGCATGATGGCGTGCAGGTTCAGCGTCTGCACGTCGCGCGCGATACGTTGGATCGGTACGTCCTGGTAGATCGACGAGCCGCCGCTCGCGGTGTTCAACAGGTCCACCGCTTCCTTGGACCGCTGACACACCGCGCCCAGGTCGAGGCGGATTCGGGCGCGTTCCTCGATGGTCCACTCCTCACCCGCGGCCGCCTTGCGGTCGAGCAGCTCCGCGGAGCGGTACGCGTGGAAGTCGGCCTCGTCGATCCTGGTCGTGGCATCGGCGACCTGGAGGTGCGTGATCGGCGCCTGGCTCTGGTCGGCGTAGTCGGTGTAGGTGATCTTCCGGCCGGGCAGCCGCTCGAAGAACGCCTCGCGCGCCCCCTTGGCCAGGCCGAGACAGCTCGCCCCCACCGTCGTGCAGGCCATCGACATGAACGGGACGCGGTACATCGACGAGCCGGCGTTGGAGTTGGTCAGCGGCGCGCCCTGGATGACCGGCCCCATCGACACCACCCGGCGCTCCGGGACGAACACCCCGTCGGCCACCGTGGTGACACTGCCCGACCCGCGCATGCCGGCCGTGTGCCAGTCGTCCACGATCTGCAGGTCGCTGATCGGCACGGCGACCATGACCGGCTCGTGCCCGCCGTCCGGCGTGGGCCGCACCGCCGCGTTGGTGTTCCAGTGGCTCTGCGTCGCGCCGGTGTTGAACGACCACTTCCCGTTCAGGATGACGCCACCCTCGGTGGGCACCGCGACCGCGCCCGGGCTGAGGATGCCGCTGATCCGCACGTCCGGCGTGGAGAAGATCTCCTCCTGCACCTCGTCCGGGAAGAGGCCGGCCATCCAGCTGCTGATCATCCAGACGGCCATCGTCCAGGCCGTCGAGCCGTCGCCCCGGCCCAGCTCGGAGACCACGTCGACGACGGTACGCATGTCCGACTCGTAGCCGCCGTACCGGGCGGGCAGCCGCATCTTCAGCAGACCGGCGTCGGTGATCGCCGCGATCACGTCCTCGGGCAGGCGGCGGCTCTCCTCGGCCTTCTGCGCCTTCTCCCGGAGCAGGGGCACCATGTCCGCGGCGCGGCGGGCAAGCTCGGAACGGGGCGGTGCTGCCATGGTCTCCATCGAACCTCCTGGTACGTCGAACGGCTGACACGACGGGCACGTACGGGAAGGCCGGGCGCGGCCCTCCGATGAGAACGGACGTCGCCGCGCGGCGCGGCGGCCGGGCGACCGGCCTGGCCGGCGCACCCCGACCCTGGCATCCGCGGGCCGGGGGCGCACCTTCCGAATTGCGACGTCCGATGCTTGACGGGAGGTGGCCGGCGGCCTATGCGGCGGCCTCGACCGGCTCGCGGACGGCGTCGGGCGCGGCCACCAACTCCGCCAGCACCTCCTGGTAGGCGGCGACCAGACCGGCGACGGTCGCCTCGTCGAACAGGCCGCTCTTGTAGGCGACGCAGCCGATCACGTCCCCGCACGGGTCGAGGTTGAGCGTCCACAGGGCACCATCGGGAACGTCCGAGCCCAGCGGCTGCGACACCAGCCGGCGGCGGATCTCCGTGTACTCCAGGTCGCCGACCCGCTCACCGTCGAGCAGGAAGGGGAACGGGAAGACCTGGAACACGCAGACCGCCCGGTCGTCCTCGATCGCCGGCAACATCAGCTCCGGCGCGTGGGCCAGGATCTGCGGCACGTCGTGCGAGTAGGCGTCGACGCAGACGTTCCGGGTGGCCACCACGGCCTCCCGGAAGGTGCGGCAGCCGGTCAGGTCGACCCGGATGGGCATGAAGTTGAAAAACGACCCGACGGTGTACTGGAACAGCTCTCCACCCCGACCCGGGGTGAAGGTGGGCACGACCACGTCCGGTGAGCCGCCGACCCGCTCGGCGAAGACGGCGAAGGCCGCGAACAGCACCATGAACGGCGAACTGCGGGTGGCCCGGCCCAGCTTGAGCGCCGGACCGATCACGTCCGCGCCGATGAGGAACCGGTGCACCGCGGTGGTCGGCTCCGCCGCCGCCGAGCGCGGCCGGTCCGTGCCCACCGTGAAGACCCGGGCCCCCCGCAGGTTCTCCGACCAGAACCGGCGTGGGGCGTCCATGACCGCCGGATCGCCGACCAACGCGCGCTGCCACTCCGCGAACTCCCGGTACTGCCGTGGCTCCGGCAGCGCCGGCAGATCGTGGCCGCACCGCACGGCGTACCGGTGGGCGAGATCCCGGATGATCAGCCGCATCGACCAGCCGTCGGTGGCGGTGTGGTGCGAGACCAGCAGCAGCACCGCGTCCCGGTCGTCGAACCGGGCGAGCACGGCCCGCAGCAGCGGCAGCGCCGTGCTCGGAAAGGTGGCGGCCTCCGCCTCGATCAGCAGCCCCTCGGCCGCCGCGTCCCGGTCGCCCGGCGGAACCGTGGACAGGTCACGCAGCGTCAGTCGGGGCGAGCCGGGCGCGCAGATCGCCTGGTGGCGGTCGTCGGGGGTGCGCACGATCGTGGTCCGCAGCGCCTCGTGCCGGGCGACCACGTCGTCGAGAGCACCCTGCAACGCCTCGACGTCGACCTCGCCACGGACCCGCCAGCCGTGGACGATGTGGTAACGCGGGCCGAAGGGCCCCTCCTCGTCGCCCCGGTCGTACATGCAGAGAAAGTCCTGGTTCAGCGACAGCGGCGCCTGGTGCACCAGGCCGCCCGGCGCCGAGTTCTCCGGAATGCTCATGGCCGTCAGCCCTTTCGTCGTTCCCGGTCAGTGGTCCATGTAGGCGGCAACAGCCGCCGGTCTGGTCCATGTAGGCGGCACCAGCCGCCGGTCTGGTCCATGCAGGCGGCACCAGCCGCCGGTGGGTACCGGCCCGGGCCGACCCCGCTGTCGCGCCCGGGCCGGCCCCGGTCACCGCAGGCCCGCCGGGGCCGGATCCGCGCCGACGGACAACCGCTCGGCCAGGCCGGCCACCGTCGGCGCCTCGAACAGCGCCCGCAGCGGCAGCTTCGCCCCGAGACCCGCCTCGATCCGGCTGATCAGCCGCATCGCCAGCAGGGACTGGCCGCCGAGCTGGAAGAAGTCGTCGTCCACACCCACCCGGTCCAGCCCGAGCACCTCGGCGAAGATCTCGCTGAGGATCTCCTCCTGCGCGGTACGCGGCGCCCGGTACGCCACCGCGGCCTCCGGGTCCGGCTCCGGCAACGCCCGACGGTCCAGCTTGCCGTTCGGGGTCAGCGGCAGGGCGGACAGCGCCACGAAGGCGTCCGGAACCATGAAGTCGGGCAGGCTCGCGATGGCGTACGCGCGCAGCGCGCCCAGGTCGACCTGCCCGTCCCGGGCCACCACGTAGCCGGTCAACGACCGTTCCCCGGTCCCCAGTTGCCGCGCCACGACCGCGACGTCGGACAGCCCGGGAAAGCCCGCGAGCGCGCTCTCCACCTCGGCGAGCTCCACCCGGAAGCCCCGGACCTTCACCTGGTCGTCGGCCCGGCCGACGAAGTCGATCAGCCCGTCGGTGGTTCGCCGGACCAGGTCGCCGGTGCGGTACATCCGCTCCCCACCACCGGCGAACGGATCGGCGACGAACCGCTCCGCGGTGAGGTCCGGCCGACCGACGTACCCGCGGGCCAGCCGGGGCCCGGCGACGTACAGCTCACCCACCTCACCCTCGGCGACCTCGGTGAGCGACTCGTCGAGGACGTACACCCGGATGCCGTCCATCGGCCGGCCCACCGGCACCGTCGGGCCGGGCGAGAACGGCGCGGCCATCGGCGAGTGCGTGGTGAACAGGGTCGACTCGGTCGAGCCGTACATGGCGCGGACCACCAGGCCGGGACAGGCGTCGAGGACCCGCTGCACCGCCCTGGGCGCGATCACGTCACCGCCGGTCATCACCTCCCGCACCCCGGCCAGGCAGTCCGGCGCCTCGTCGGCCACCACCCGGAACAGGCCGGCCGTCAGGTGCACGGCGGTGATCCGGTGCGTGTCGACCAGCCGGCGCAGGGTGGCCACGTCGAGGTCCGCCGACGGACCCACCACGACCTGACCACCCCGGGTCAACGGCACCCACAGCTCGTAACTGGAGACCTGGAAGGCGTACGGGGCCACCATCAGCACCCGCAGGTGCCGGTCACCGGACCACGCCTCGTCCCGGATCAGCCGGGTGACGGCCCGCTGGGGGATGGCCACCCCCTTCGGGTCGCCGGTGGACCCGGAGGTGTACATGACGTACGCGATGTCCTCCGGGTCGGTGGGCAACGCCGGATCGGTCGACGGCATCCCGGCCAGCTCGGCGTCGGCGTCGACCAGCAGGACGGTGCCGCCCTCGGGCAGCCCGCGCCGCTGGGTTGCCGTGTCGGCCAGCAGCGGCGGGCTGCCCGCCTGGTCGAGGATCCACCCCATGCGCTCGCGCGGGTAGGCCGCGTGCAGCGGCAGGTACCACGCCCCGGCCTTGAGCACTCCCAGCAGGGCCACGACCAGCTCCGCGGTGCGCTCGGTCAGCACCGCCACCGGCTGCTGCGGTCGTACGCCCAGGGCGATCAGCCGGTGCGCGAGCCGGTTCGCCCGCTCGTCCAGTTCCCGGTACGTCAACCGGCGGTCGCCGGCCACCACGGCCACCGCGTCCGGGGTCCGGCCCACCTGCTCGGCGAACAATTCATGAACAGAGGTGGAAGTCATCACCCGCTCCAATCACGTGGACTAGGACCACGACGCCTCGATGCCATTTCCGAATACGCACGATCGTTGACGGGAACCGTCAGCCGGCCGGGCCGAACGCCACCGGCAGACTGCTGTATCCGCGCAGGAAGGTGGAATAGAGCGGGGTCGGCCGCCCACGCAGCTCGATGGTCCGCACCCGGCGGCGCAGCGCGTCCACCACGGCTCGGACCTCCGCCCGGCCCAGAAACGCCCCGAGGCAGAAGTGCGGCCCGTGCCCGAAGGTCAGGTGCTTGTTCGGCGACCGGCCCAGGTCGAACACGTCCGGCCGGTCGAAGACCTCCTCGTCCCGGTTGGCCGAGGCGTTCCAGACGGTCACCACGTCCCCCGCCGGGATGCTCTGCCCGCCGAGCACCGCGTCCCGGCGGGCGACCCGACCGACGTGCATGGCCGGGGTGTTCCAGCGCAGGATCTCCTCCACCGCGTCGTCCGGCGACACCTCGCCGCGGCGCAGTGCCCGCCACTGCGCCGGGAACTCGACGAAGTTCAGCACCGCGCTGATCATCGCCAGCCGGCTGGTCTCGTCCCCGGCCAGAATCAGCCCGTAGCAGTTCAGCACCACCTCCTCGTCGGTCAGCGGCGCCCCCTGCACGTCACAGGTGGCGAGGGTGCTGATCACGTCGTCGCGGGGGTTGCGCCGCCGGTCCGCCGCCAGGCCGTGGAAGTAGAGCAGGATCTCGTTGCGGGCCAGCCAGGTCTCGTGGTCGGGCTGGTCCGGCACGTCGGAGCTGAGCGCCTGCTTGCTCAGCCGCAGCAGGGCGGCCCGGTCCGCCGGCGGCACGCCGAGCAGGTCGCAGATCGTGCCGATCGGCAGCTCGTCCGCGACGTCCCGGGCGAAGTCACCACCACCGGCCGTCACCATCGCCGCCACCAGCCGGTCCGCCCGGGACCGGACGGCATCCAGCACCGGCTTGAGCATCCGGGGGGAGAAGGACCGCAGCAGGGTGGCGCGGACAGCGGTGTGCCGGGGCACGTCGGAGACCGCCAGCAGTTTCCCGCCAGCGGTGTCCCCACCGGTGAGCAGCGAGGTCAGCATGTTCCCGTGGCCGGAGACGAAGGTCGCCGGGTCCTTGTAGACCGCGAGGGCGTCTGCGTACCGGGTGACGACCCAGAAGTGCGGGCCGTGGACGGTCCGCGGATGCCGCCAGACCGGCCGGGTGGCGCGCAGCCGCCGCCACACCTCGTCCAGTCCGGGACCGGCGAAGGTCGCCGGATCGGCGAGATTGACCCCGGCGAGGTCGTCGGCGACGCCGATACCGGAGGTCACCGTCAGTCCCGTTCCGCCTGGCGCTGTGCCTCCACGGCCTCGTACAACGCCTTGATGTTGCCGCTGCCGAAGGTACGGGCGCCGAGCCGCTCCACCATCTCGAGAAAGAAGGTCCGCCGGGGATGCGCCGACCGGGTGAAGATCTGGAACAGTTGGCCGTGATGGTCCTCGTCGACCAGGACGTTGACGTCACGCAGGTCGGTCACCGTGTGCCGGGCCAACTCCAGCCGCTGCGGCAGCATCGCGTAGTAGGTGTCCGGGGTGGACAGGAACTCCACCCCCCGCTCACCGGCCTCGCGCACCGCACGCACGATGTCGGTCGCGGCGAAGGCGACGTGCTGCACGCCCGCGCCGCCGTGGTTCTTGAGGAACTCGTCGATCTGCCCTGGGCTGCGGGAGACGTCCGGTTCGATGAGCGTCAGCGTCACCGCACGGCTGGCGTCCTGCACGACCTTCGAGTTCATCGCCTGGGCGCCGACCACGATGCGCTCCTCGAAGATCATCCGGAAGTCGAGGACCGTCTCGTAGAACTGCACGGTCGGGTCGAGCTGACCGGGCTCCAGACAGACCGCGAAGTGGTCCACGGCTGTCAACCCGCTGTCCCAGGTCGGCTCGGCGCCGTGGTGGGGCAGCAGGCCCGGCAGGTGGCGGGCGTCCAGACCCCCGGTACGGCGGACGAAGGTGTGCGCGACGTCGCCGAAACCCATGACGGTGGCCTGGACGACACCGTCCCGTTCCCGAGGCGGCGACACCGGCCGGGCGCCCCGGCGTACCGCCTCGGTGAAGGCGGTGGCCGGGTCGGCGACACCGAAGCTGATGTCGGCGACGCCGCTGCCGTGCTTCTCCACGTACGCGGCGGCCGGGTGGTCGCCCACCAGCGGCTCGGTCAGCACCAGCCGGATCTCCTCGCGGCCCACCCCGGCCGAGCGCGCCTCCAGGGGCGCCGTCGGGTCGGTGCCGGCGTAGACGGCGAAGCCGAAGCCGTCCACCAGTCGACGGGTCTCGTCGGCCAGATCGCTGACGTAGAACTCGATGTGATCGAGGGACAGTTGGCCGAAAACCGAGGTCGGTGCTGTGCTCATCAGATCATCTCCCCTTGTCGTGGGTCGGTTCGGCGCCGCCGCCGGCACGGCCCGGCGGGACACCGGTCAGCGGGTGTCGACGAGCCGACGCGGGCGGGGGTCGGTCCAGTGGGTGTTGACGTACCGCAGGCATTCGTCCCGGCCGGTCGGGCCGTGCACGGCGGTCCAGCCCGCCGGCACCTCGGCGAATTCCGGCCACAGACAGTGCTGGCCCGCGGCGTTGACCAGAACCCGGAAAACGCCGTCCTCGACATCGAAGGGATTGGCCATCCGATTCCTCCAGCCGGATCGTTGGATCACCACGCGGAAATTGCGTACGCCGGCGTCGCGGACGATTACCCGCGACCTCATCGGCACGTTTAGACGGTGCCACCGGCGACTCGTCGGACGCATCTTCCGGGTTGCGGCGAACCGCCCGACGAGGTCACGAAACGGCAGGACCGTCGGTGGCGCGCACGCGCCACCGACGGTCCGTTCCCGCGGATACGGGCGGGTCAGGGCAGCGTTTGCCGCCCGGTGGGTCGGGTCAGCCCCAGACCCCGACCTGGTAGCACTCCGCGGGCCGTTGCCCCGCACCCACGCACCGGGCGTTGTACGCGTCCAGCAGCCGCTGCGCCCGGGCGTCGGCGAGCCGGAACCGGGCGACCCGGTCGGCGCCCCGCAGCAGCACGTCGTCCATCGCCTGCACCAGCTCGTTCTGGATGCCGTCGAATGCCCCTGTCACCACGCCGAGACCGGCCGGCGACCGCTTCGCCGTCCGGATCCGGTCCAGCGCAACCTTCGACGACGGGTGCTCGGCGAACCAGCCCTCCTGGTGCAGCAGCTGGATCGAGTGGGTGTTCATCGGCAGGTAGCTGGTGCTCTTGTGCCAGGCGGCGGAGTTGCGCGGGCTGTTGAGGAACTGCATGAAGGCCAGCGCACCGTCCTGGGTCTGCCGGTCCAGCCCGGCCCGCAGCCACAGTGAGTCACCGGAGTTGACGTTGCCCACCGACCGGCCGTACCCGTCGTGCGGCAGCGGCGCGGCCGCGACACCGAAGCCGGCCTCCGCACCGAACTGGGCGTAGGTGTCGCCCATGTTGGCGGCGTCCAGGACGAACGCGACCTGCTGGCCGACGAACGACTCGAAGTTCGCGCCCCAGTCCTCCGGCGTACCGCTGTAGCGGTAGTGGCCGGCGCGGTGCATCCGCTGCCACCACCCGGCGTAGGCGAGCATCTGGGGCGAGTCCAGGTGCACCCGCGTCGCCCGGCCGCTGCGGCCGTTGTCCCGGTCGGTCAGCAGGCCGTCCTGCTGGGCGATGGCCTGCTGGAAGAACCAGTTGTGGTTCGGCCAGGTGACGCAGTGCTCGGGGGCGTCCGGCAACGTGGCGATCCTCGCGCAGGCGGCCTCGATCTCCGCCCAGGTACGCGGCAGCCGCGAGATGCCCGCCCGGGCGGTGACGGTGGTGTTGGCGTACAGCAGGCTGGTCATGCTGGTGACCGGGAAGGACATCAGGTCACCGCGGTAGGTGTAGTAGTCCCGCACCTGCGGCAGCAGGTCCCGCAGCACCACCCGCTCGCCGAGGATGTGGCTGCGCCCGCCGATCGCCCGCTGCACCGAGGTGAACAGCGGTCGGCCGTCGCGGCCCCTCGCGTCCCGGGCGATCTGGGTGGCGTTGTAGTAGTAGTTCGCGACCTCCGGCGGGTTGCCGGCGCTGACCGCCTCGGCCACCTTGCCGGGCAGGGCGGTGTAGTCGTGCGCCTCCACCTTGACCTGGTAGCGCGGGTGGGCCCGGTTGAACTCCTCAGCCAACTGTTTGCGTTGGTCGAGGTAGCCGGGGAAGGGATAGTCGGCGAGCCATACGTCGATGACCACCTTCTTGTGGGTGGCCGCCTCCGCCGCCGCGGCGGCCGGCGGGACGAGGGACAGGGCGACCGCTGCGCTGAGCGACGACGCGATCAGTGCGCGGGATGTACGCATGGGACCTCCAGTGGTCGATTCCTCGGCTACCGAGACGAGTCACCGTTCATCCTGTTGGCCGACGGCCGCCGGCTCATCTCTCCGATTGCGCAATAGCCGGAGGGACGGGCGGGCCGGTCTGGACGGACGCGGTCCCGGTGCCCGGTGACCGGGCCGGGCGCAGGGCGAGCGCGGTCAGTACGGCGAGGGCCACGGAAACGACCGCCCCGGCCACCGCGACGACCGCCAGCGCGGCGGTGTACGCCTCCCGCGCCGGCGCGAGCACCTCGGGCAGCCGGTGGGCGACCCGCAGCGCACCGGAGAGCCCGTCCAGCGCGGTGGCGGCGTCCGCCGCCGGAATCCCGTCGGGCACCGCCTGACCCAACCGGCCCCGGTAGACGGCGGTGGCCGCGCTGCCCAGCACGGCGATGCCGGTGGCCAGGCCGAACTCGGTGCTGGTCTCGCAGAGGCCCGAGGCGGCCCCGGCCCGCTGCGGTGGCACCGCGCCGACCACCAGGTCGACGCCCAGCCCGGCGGGAAGGCCGTTGCCGAACGCCACGACCGTCCACCCCGCCAGCACGGCACCGGTGCCACCCGCGCCCGCCCCGGCCAGGACCGCGAAGCCTCCGGCGGCGACCAGAAGACCGGAGGCCATCACGGGACCGGCTCCGAACCGGGCGGCCAGCACGGGCGCGAGCATCGTCCCGACGATCATGGCCAGGGTGGACGGCAGCAGCCACAGCCCGGCCCGCAGTGGAGACAACTGCCCGACCAGTTGGAGGTACTGGGTGACCAGGAGGGTGCTGCCGCCGAGCAGCACACCACCGGCGACCAGCACCACCAGCACCGGCCGGACCGCCCGCCGGGCGAACAGCGACAGGTCCAGCAGCGGGTCGGCCAACGCGCGCTGCCGCCGGACGAAGGCGACGCCGGCCGCCACACCCACCGCGGTCGCCAGCGGCACCACCGGGTGCCAGCCGTGCCGGGCCAGGTGTTTCAGGCCGTACACGATCGGCAGCACCGCGGCGAGGGAGAGCAGCACGCTGGGCAGGTCGACGCGGCCCGGGTCCGGGCGGCGCCGCTCCGGCAGCAGCAGCGGACCGGTCACGAGCAGCAGCAACATCACCGGGACGCCGAGCAGGAACGCCGAACCCCACCAGAAGAACTCCAGCAGCGCCCCGCCGACCAGCGGACCGGCGGCGTTGCCGGCGAGGAAGCAGCTCATCCAGACCGCGATCGCCGTCGCCCGCTGCCGGGGCTGCGTGAACAGGTCGCTGATCAGCGCCAGCGTCGAGGGCATCAGCGTCGCGCCGGCCACCCCCAACACCGCCCGGGTGGCGATGAGCATCGCGCTGCTGGTCGAGAAGGCGGCCAGCACGGAGGCCGCCGCGAACGCGGCGGCGCCGACCAGCAGCAGCCGTCGGCGCCCGACCCGGTCACCCACCGCGCCCATGGTGACCAGCAGCCCGGCGACCATGAAGCCGTACACGTCGGTGATCCAGAGTTGGGCCACCGCGTCCGCACCCAGGTCCGCGCTGAGTTGCGGCAGGGCCAGGAACAACACGCTCATGTCCACGGCGAGCAGCACCGTCGGCAGGGCGAGTACGGCCAGGGCGAGCCATTCCCGCCGCCCCGCGGCGCCGGGCTCCGGGGAACCGCTGGGGCCAGTTTCGGTCATGGCCCGACCCTGGCAGCCGGCCCCGGCCGGCACATCTTCCACCGTGCGCAACCCTCGGGCGGGGTCGCTGTCCGTCGCTGTGCCGGCCCGGCCACCTACGGGATCGGGCCGGTCCGGCGGTGACGCCGACGGGCCTACTTGTGCCCCAGGTCCCGCAGTGACAGCGTCCTGATCCGGCTCGGCCACTCGGTGCGGACGAGCTGCCGGCGCAACTCGCGGCGGACCTCCTCGGCGACGACCGGGTCGGCCTCGTACAGGTACAGGTCCAGGTCGAACCGGGTGCCGTCGTGCGCCTGGTAGGTGCGGGTAGCCGAGGCGATCACGTTGGGCAGGGCGTTGGCGATCCGCCGCACCGATGCCAGCGACACCTTCGTGCCGCCGGTCACCACAAAGTCGGAGAGCCGGCCCCGGAAGTGCAGGTAGCCGTCGTCGTCGAGGAGGAACAGATCTCCCGTGGCGATCTGGTCCGGGCCGACCAGGCAGTCACCGACCCGGCCCTCCGCCACCCCCACCTTGCGCCGCAGCACCGTGTCAGAGGTGACGAGCAGCTCCCCCACCCCGTCCGGGCCGGGGTCGCGCAGCGCCACCCGGACGCCGTCCAGCGGGCGGCCCACGGTGCCGAGCCGGCGGCGCGGTTCCCGGTGGGCGGCGAGGGTGCTGACCCGGGGCCCCGCCTCGGTCAGCCCGTAGGTGAGGTAGAGCTCCAACCCGGGGCTGCGGTCGAGCACGGCTCCGGCCGTCGCCGGGTCCAGCGACTCACCGCCGACGGTCAGCATCCGCAACGACGGCGGCGGACGCCAGTCCGCCGCGACCAGCCCCCGGACCATGTACGGGGTGACCGACGAACTGGTCACCGCGTGTTCCCGCACCGCTGTCCAATAGGCGGCCGGCGTGAACGGCGGCCCGGCGATCACCAGCCGGGCACCGGTGACCAGACCGGCCAACGCCTGCGCCACCAGCGCGTAGGAGAAGTACAGCGGCAGGTTCACCAGGATCGTGTCGTCGGCACGCAGCCCGACCGACCGGGCGTGCCGGGCCGCGTTGCGGGTCAGCGACGAGAAGCGGTGCAGGCAGCCGCTGGCAACCCCGGAGGTGCCCGAGGTGAGGATGACGACGTGCCCCGGCTCGTGCCGCTGCGGGAGCACCCCGGTGAGGGTCTCGACCTGCACCGGCCCGAGCTGCCGCCGCCCGGGCGGGTCGGCGGGGTGGCCGGTGGTGATCAGGGTACGGGCGCCGATCCGGTCGGCGATCTCCCGGATCCGTCCGGTGGGCGTGCCGGGGGGCACCAGCGCCGGCACGCCACCGGCGAGGAGCACACCGAAGAAGCAGCGCAGCAACGCGGCTCCGTTGGCGAGCGCCACCAGCACCACCTCGCCGGGCCGCCGGTCCAGTGCGTGCAGCTCCTCGGCGACCCCGTCGAGCAGGCCGGCCGCGTCCGGCGTCGGCTCCAGGTCGACCACCCCGTCGAGGTACGCCGCGATCTCGTCCCGCGAGTACGTCAGCACCGGGCCTCCGCGCTGGTCAGGACAACTGTGTGGACGGTGTGTCCAGCCGGGCCCCGCTCGTGCTCGGAGACGACCACCCGACGACACACCCCACCGGTGAGCCAGGCCCGGGCCAGCAGCGCGACGGTCGGTCGGGCTGCCGGGGGCGGCATCGACAGCATCAGGCTCGGACCCCGCAGCCCGTGCACGATGCAGGCGAGACCAGCCACCGACCCGGGGTTCGCACCGGCGAACCGCAGTGGTGAGACTCGTCCCCGGTCCCGCATCGCGGTCACCTCCCGCATGGTGTGGCTGGTGCCGTACTCGCTGACCGCCAGCACCCCGACGTCGGTGCCGGTGCCCTTCCCGCTCTGTCCCGCCGCGTCGAACACCGCACCGACCGCGTCGGCGACGAGCCAGGCCACCGGGTCGGCGTAGAAGGATGCTCCCCGGTGCCGGCCCGGTTCGTCGCCGCCGGTCACGGTGGCGGTCGCCAGCACGGCCAGCGCATCCTGGTCAGCCCAGACCATCGGGCACCCCGGCCAGGACCAGGCTGGTGTTGAACCCGCCGAACCCGAGCGTCACGCTCAGCCCCGCTCCGTCGCCCAGCGCGACCGGCCCGCCCCGGGGCATCGGGAGCGTCACTGCGGCGGCGACGGTCTCCAGGCCGTACACCGGCGGCACCTTGCCGTGCCGCAGCGCCTGCACCAGGGCGATCGCCTCGATGGCGCCGGTCGCGCCGAGGGTGTGCCCGAAGGCGCCCTTGGTGGCGAAGAGGACCGGCCGGGTGCCGTCGGGGAACAGCCGGGCGAAGCTGGCCGCCTCGACCGCGTCGTTCACCGGCGTGCCGGAGCCGTGCGCGTTGATCACGGCTATCTGGTCGGGCCGCAGGCCCGCCTCGGCCAGCGACCGCCGTACCGCCAGCAGCACCGCCGCGCCGGACGGGTCGGGCGCGGTCATGCCGGCCGCGTCGTTGGACGAGCCACCACCGAGGAGGGTCGCGTACCCGCCGACGCCGCGCCGGTGCGCCCGGTCGGCCTCCTCCAGCACGACGACACCGGCCCCCTCGCCCAGCAGCGTCCCGTCACCGTCGGCGTCGAAGGCGCGCAGGGTGGTCGGCGACATGGTGCCCAGCGCGCTGTGCCCCAGCCGCTTCGCCTCGGTCAGCACGTCCACCCCGCCACAGACGCAGACGTCGGCCACGCCGGCGGCGATCAGGTGCCCACCCACCATGATCGCGTCCGCGCCGGACGAGCAGGCGGTGGAGACCGAGACCGGTGGCCGGGTGAAGCCGAGTTCCGCCGCCACCGCCGTGGCCCAGTCATGCAGCCCGCCGGCGCGGGGGTCGTCCAGCTGGGCGCCGTAGCTGGTGCCGAGCACCAGCAGCGCCGATCCGGGCTCGCCGCCGAGGCCGGCGTCGCGGATCGCCCGGTCGACCGTCCGGGTGGCGAGGGCAACCTGCCGCCGGGCCGGCGCCCAGTCCGGCGGCGGGTCGGCAAGCGGCGCCGCCGTCCGGTTGCGCAACCCGTACGCCGACGGCACCTCCCGCAGTCCGGTCTCGCCGGCCAGCAGACGGGCCCAGACCTCGTCGAGCGAGGTGCCGAGCGCGGTGTCCCAGGCCATGCCGGTGACCAGGACGCGGCGGTTCACCACAGCTGGCGCCCGAGTTCGTCGACCTTGGTCCGCACCAGCGATCCCCGGAACGCGGCGACCCGGTTGCCCTGCACCGTGGCCCGGCAGGAGAAGTGGAACGACGAGCGGTAGAGCCGGTCGCAGCGGACGTCGAAGACGACCTGGTCGCCGGGAACGACGACCCGGGTGAACCGGCTCTGCACCGAGCCGATCAGGGTCAGCTCGTCGTCGGCCAGCGGCGAGGTGCTCAACTGGTACAGGATGATCCCGGACTGCGCGAACGCCTGCATGAGGTGGCTGCCGGGAAACACCGCCCGCTCGGGAAAGTGACCGGCGATGGCGTCCATCGTCCCGGACACCGACATCAGGCTGCGCAGGTACTCGCCGGGGCGGTGCTCCAGCACCCGGTCGATGTAGATCATCGGGTGCCGGTGGCGCAGCCAGCTCTTCAGCTCGGTGAAACCGAGGGAGGTGTCGGTCGTCTCACTCATCGCGATCCCCTTCCGCCGCGGTCGGTGCTTGCCTCTCGTGCCGGCACTCGCGCAGAGCCCGGCGCAGCGGGGCCGGCAGTGCCACCGCCTGTCCGCCGGCCCGGTCCACGACGCAGAGCACCAGCGCCCCGGTGGCCAGCAGCTCGCCGGCCACGTCGCCGTCCGGTTCACGGTGCACCGCGCCGGACAACTCACAGGTGGCGCCGGCGACCCGGTCCACCTGGACGTCGACCCGCAACCGGTCCAGGAACCGGGCCGACGCCCGGTAGCTCATGCGCAGGTCGCGCACGGCCAACTCCAACCCCTGGTCGGTGAGCTGCCGGACGCCCACCCCGAGCCGGTCCAGGTTCTCCAGCACCGCCGTCTCCAGCAGCGAGGCGTACCGGCTGAAGTGGACGACGCCGCCCGCGTCGGTGTCGACATGCTCCACCCGCCGGCGCAGCTGCCGAAGCCCGGTCATTCCCGCGACCCGCGGAACACGCGGGAGCCGTCGGCGATCCGGCCCACCAGTTCCTCGGCCTCGTCGAAGGTGGTGATCAGCGGCGGCGCGACCCGCATGGTCGGGAAGACGTACCGCAGGCCGCGCGAGCGACGGCCGGCCCCGGCCATGAACTCGACGTACGCCCCGGCGCGGACGACCTGCTCCCGCAGCTCGGCGAGCCGGCCCGCCGCCCGCTCGGTCAGCTCGACACCGTGCATCACGCCGGTGCCCCGCGCCTCCTGGTACAGGTCGGGGAATGCCTCGACCAACTCTCGGCGGAGCAGCCCGGCGAGGTGCTCGCCGAGGGCGACCGAGTGGTCGAGCAGTTTGTCGCCGACCATCAGGCCCAGCCCGTCGCGGATAACGGCGCAGGCCAGCGGACGCAAGTCGGAGGTGGCCACGGCGCCGGAGCCACGCGGCGACAGGGACCGCCGGGCGATCACCATGGACAGCGACAGCGCACCCATGCCGACGCTCTTGCCGATGACCGTGACGTCCGTCGGGACCGGGCCCGCCTCGTCCGCCATCGCGAAGAACCGGCCGGTCTTGGCGAAGGTGAGCACCTCGTCGGCGACCAGCAGCGCGCCGTTGACCCGGCACAGCTCGGCCAGCGCACGCAGATACCCTGGCGGCGGCTGGAGGATCCCGGCGTCGCCCTGCACCGGTTCGACCACCACCCCGAGCAGCCGGTGGCCCTTCTCGGCGAACCAGGCGGCCAGCACGTCGGCGTCGCCGAAGGGCAGGTGCTCGACGGTCACCCCGAACGGCCGGTCCGGCGCGAGCGCCGGCAGGCCCACCCGGTAGTGGCGGCGGTTCAACAGCGGCACCAGGCCGCCGGTCCACCCGTGCCAGGCCCCCTCGAAGGCGAGGATGATGTCCCGGTCCGCCGCCTCGGGACGTGGTCGCAACGTGTGCCGGTCGAACCGGGACTCCAACACCAGCCGCAGGGCCAGTTCCATCCCCTCCGATCCGGAGTTACGGCCGCTGACGTGGTACTCGCCGGCCGGGAAGTGGTCGGTCCACAGTCCGTCCGGGCCGAACAGGTCGGTCAACAGGCGGGCCCGTTCCAGGGAGCCGACCTCGTCGGTGGCCTGGCCACCGTCACGGACCCCCCGGTTCAGTGCCCGGCGTACCGTCTCGTGGCCCGCGCCGAGGCAGGCACTGCCGTACGCGCCACTGGCGTCGATCACCTCGAACTCCCGGCCGGCGTCCGGCCCGTCCAGGGGTACCAGCCGGCTGCGCACGCCCCGCCCACCGGTGACCGCGTACGGCAACCGGTGCGACTGGTAGTGGTCCAGGTGCAGGTCACGACCGGCCCGCAGCAGGCGCAGCAGGTCGGCCGGCAGGTGTCCGGTCACGCCCGGGCCTCCGTACGCAGCCGGCGGACCAGAGCGGCCACGGTACGCAGGCTCTGGAAGTTCTCGGGGGTGAAGTCCTGGTCGGAGATCCGCACGTCGAACATGTCCTCGCACTGCACCCGCAGTTCCACGAAGCCGAGCGAGTCCAGGCCGTACACGGCGCGCAGGCTGTCGTCGAGGCCGATCTGCTCCGGCGGCACCTCGACGAAGAGCTCGGTGTTCAGGATCTTGCGGATGCCGTTCTCGATCTCCATGGAGGCACCTTCGTCTCAGGATGGGGGGTCGCTTCCGTCGATCCACCCGCGCCGCGAGGGCCAGGTGGGGCGGCAGGCCACGGCACGGATTCGGGTGCGGACCGCGTGGGCAGCGTGTCGCGCCCGTGGTGCGGTCCGCTTCCGTCCGAGCGGTCCGGGTACGGCGGCGCGCTTCCGCCGTCCCGGCCGGCCGGTGTCACGTCCGGTCGGTTGCTCTGCGGAACTGACCACCACATCCTGCGCGAGCGGGAAGAGACGCCGCATCTCCTGGATTGCGGGCCGCCACCTGCCCGGTCCGGCCGCGCGACCGGGGCCGGACAGCAATCGGCGCCGGCGGCCACGCAGGCCGCCGGCGCCGCAACGCCGCCGTTACTTGACGACCTTGTACCGCAGGTGCGTCACCTCGGGGGTGTGCACGACGCCGATGGTCTCCAGGACCAGCGTGTCCCCCAGGTTGTCGAAGAGCCGGATGCCGCCGTCGATGAGCACCGGCCGGACGGCCACCCGGATCTCGTCGACCAACCCCGCCGCCAGACACTGCTGGGCGATCTGGGCCCCGCCCCCGATGACCACGTCCCGATCGCCCGCGGCCGCCTGCGCCTGGCGCACCGCCGACTCCACCCCGTCGGAGACGAAGGTGAAGCTGGTCTCGCCCTTGGCCGGCTCGTCCGGCGTGCTGTGGGAGACGATGAAGTGCTCCACCTGGAACGGGTTCTCCACGAAACCGTCCTGGCTGGCTCCCATGTCGTACGTCCGCCGGCCCATCACCATGGCCCCGATCGCCGCCATCTGCTCCTCCACCACCCGCTGGTTCTCCGCCGACGGCGAGAAGAACCAGTCGTGCAGCCCTTCGGGCTCGTCGTGGGGGCCGGCGACACACCCGTTCACCGACATCGTCATGTCCAGCACGACCTTGCCCATTCGTACCTCCATCATCTGGGTTTCCGACAGTTCGGTGCGTCCCGTGTCCGGCCCGGACCGGGTTCGTACCCGACCCTGCCATCCCCGCCGCCCCGGCGGGGCACGGTGCGCAATCTGGGAGACGGCCCACCCCACCGACCGGTGCCACGATGAGGCGGCGGCGGCGACCGTCGCCGTGGCCGGGCCACGGCTCGGCAGACACCTGTCGAGGGGACGGACCGATGCGGTGGAACGACGTGTTTATCGGTGCGGCGGCCGCCTCCCTGGGGCACGCCGAGTCCACTGACCAGGCGGTCGCCGACGGCCGCTACCCGGAGAAGGACCGCGACGGTGACGGCTATCTCTCGGTACGGGTCGTCGACCACGGCCCCGCGGTCGACCTGGCGGTCGCGGCCGGCCGCCTCGCGGTGGACCGATCGGGCCACCGGCCAGAGGAGTTCGCCCTGGTCACGCACTCGCACGTCGGCTTCCAGGGCCTCGACGACTTCGCCTCCGCGGCACACGTGCAGCGGCGCACCATCGGCGGGCCGGCGGTCGCGACGGAGGTCCGCCAGGCTTCCAACGGCGGCATGGCGGCCCTGGAACTGGCCGCCGCCTACCTGTCGGCCGACCCTGGCCGCCCGGCCGCCCTGCTGACCACCAGCGACGTCTTCCACCCGCCGGCCTACGACCGTTGGGGCACCAGCGGCACCCTTTACGGCGACGGCGGGACCGCGCTCGTGCTGTCCCGGGGCGCCGGCGTGGCGCGGCTGCTCTCCAGCGTCTCGCTGGCCGACACCAGCCACGAGGGGCTCCAGGTCGGTGACGAACCGTGGACGGTGGTCAGCGGCGGCAACGGCTGGCCGATCGACACCGGCGCGCGGATCGCCGGTTACGTCCGGCAACACGGTGAGGAGATCTTCATCGACCTGGTCCGGCGGATCTTCGACGCGGAGCGGCGGACCGTACAGGGTGCCCTCGCCGACGCGGACGTCGACCCGGCGGACATCGCCTGGTGGGTCTTCCCGAACATGGGGCTGTCGCTGACCGACTGGGACGCCCGGGCGGCGCTCGGCGTGGACCGGGACCGGACCACCTGGCCGTGGGGTCGCCGCTGCGGTCATCTCGGCGCCGGGGACCAGTTCGCCGCCCTGGCGTATCTGCTGGAGTCCCGCCGCGTCCGGGTCGGGGACCGGGTGCTGGTCAACGGGGCCGGCACCGGCTTCACCTTCACCTCGGCGGTGCTGGAGATTCAGGCCGAGCCCGAGTGGACGATCAGCGCCGACTGAGCCGCCCACCACCGTACGCCGAGCCGGAAAGGCGATCCGATGATCACAAAAGAGCGGTTCATCCGTACCGTCCGCGACGAGCTGAAGCTGCCGCTGTCCAACCCGGACCTGGAGCACGACTTCGACCAGCCGGTGCACTGGCGCTCGATGCACCGGGTACGGCTTTTCGCCGCCCTGGAACGCCAGACCGGGCGCAGGGTGCCGGTGCGCCAGCTTTTCGCCGCGACCACCGTCAGCGGAATCTACCAGCTCTACGTCGAGCTGGCCGGAGAGGAGCAGCGCCCGTGAACAGCACACCCACCCTGTACGACTGGTTCGCGCGGTCAGCACGGCGCCATCCAGACAACCTCGCCCTGCGGGCCGGCGGCGTCGACCTCAGCTACCGGCAACTCGCCACGGCCACCGCCCGGCTCGCCGACGACATCGTGGCCCGACGGGGCGTACGCCCGGCCCGCATCGGCGTGTTCGTCTCGCGCACCGCCGGCACGTACCTGGCCTACCTGGCGGCGCTGCGGCTCGGCGTGACGGTGGTGCCGCTGAACACCGACTTCCCGCCCGCCCGGCACGAGCGCATCATCCGCAGCGCGGGCATCGACCTGCTGCTGCACACCGCCGTCGACGCCGAACTCGCCGGCGCCGTCGCGGCGCGGACCGGCACCGAGGTGTGGGAGGTGCCCGACGGGTACCGCAACCGGGAGCGCACCGACGGCACCGGTCCCGCCGACGGGTACAACGCCGACCCCGACGACTTCGCCTACATCGTGTTCACCTCGGGGTCGACCGGCACCCCCAAGGGCGTCCCCATCCGGCACCGCAACCTCGCCCACTGGCTGCCGTACGTGCTGGATCTCTTCGAGGCCGGCCCGGACGTCCGGGTGTCGCAGACCTCGGACCTGGCCTGGGACCTGTCCGTCTGGAACGTCTGGTTGCCCTGGGCGGCCGGCGGGGCGCTGGTCGTCCCGGAGCGCACCGAACTGCTGGTGCCGAGCCGGCACATCCACGACGACGGGATCACCCACTGGTTCTCCACCCCCTCGTCCATCACCACCGCCCGGATGCTCGGCGACCTCGAACCGGGCGCGATGCCGGGGTTGCGCTGGAGCCTGTTCGGTGGGGAGCCGCTCACCCTGGACAAGGCCCGGGCCTGGCGGGAGGCCGCGCCGCACAGCGTGATCGCCAACGTCTACGGCCCGACCGAGACCACGGTCACCTGCCTGACCTACCGCGCACCGGCGGACCCGGGCGAGTGGCCGCGTGCCGCACTCGGCGCCCTGCCGCTGGGTCCGGCGTACCCCACCGTGGAATGCGCGGTGATGGACGACGACGGCCGCCCCGCGGACGAGGGGGAGCTGCTGATCCGCGGGCCGCAACGCTTCGACGGGTACCTCGACCCGGCCGACGACGTGGGCCGGTTCACCCGCTGGCAGGGCGACCGCTGGACGATGACGGAGGGCGAGCCGCTCACCGCCGAGCACTGGTACCGCACCGGCGACCGGGTGCGCCGCCACGACGACGGCTACGCCTACCTCGGCCGGATGGACAACCAGGTCAAGGTCAACGGCTACCGCATCGAGACCGGCGAGATCGAGGCGGTGCTGCGGCTGCACGAGGCGGTCGACGAGGCCGCCGTGGTCCCGTGGCACGCGGAGGACGGCACCGTGGAGCTGACCGCCTTCTTCGTCGGCGACCGGGCCCGGCAGGCCGAGCTGGAGGACTTCCTCGCCGAGCACCTGCCGAACTACATGGTCCCGCGCCAACTCAGTTGGATCGAGCGGTTCCCACACAACGTCAACGGCAAGATCGACCGGCGACGACTGGTGGACCTGGCGCTCACGCTGGCCGACGCCTGAGCACGGTCTCCCGCCACCGCGGGCCGCAGGAGGGCCGGCGGCGCGTGCCGGTGCCCGCCGCCGCGCCGGCCCGATCCCCTGTCCGGGCCCGTTCCGGACGGGCCACGGCCGTGCGGGTGGGTGGACCACCGGAGGCGACCCACCCACCGTGGCTGCGGTCACGTCACGACGCCGGTTTCTGCGCCGCCGGGCTGCGGACCGCGGCGGTCGTCCGCCCGTCCTCCTCGGCGACCGGACCGCCACCGCCGTGCGCCGCCCCGCCCTCGGGCATCCGGGCGTCGCGCAGCGCCAGCACGGCGACGAACGCGAGGGCGAGGAACAGCCCGGCACCGACGAACGCGGCGGCGTTCAGGCCCTCGGTGAAGGCCCGCGCGGCGGCACCGAGCAACTGGTCGGCCGCGCCGGCCGGCAGCTGCTCGGCGGCGGCGACCGCCCCGGTGATGCTCTCCCGGGTGGCCGCGGCGGCCTCGGTCGGGACGCCGACCGGCACCGTGGTGGCGATCTCGCTCCGGTAGACGGCGGCACCGATGCTGCCCATCACGGCGATACCGATGGCGATGCCGAGGTGGTTGCCGGTCTCGGAGAGCGAAGCCGCCGAGCCGGCCTTCTCCGGAGGTGCGGACCCGACGACCAGGTCGGTGCCGAGCGCGCCCATCGGGCCGGCACCGAGGAAGGCCAGCACGAAACCGGTGACCAGCAGCGGCAGGCCGCTGGTCGGGCTGACCTGGGTGAGCAGCAGGTAGCCGAAGGCGGTGACCGCCAGGCCGGCCGAGATGAGGTACGCCGGGCGCACCTTCGACACCAGCGCCGGCGCCATCATCGAGCCCACGATGATGGCCAGCGTGGAGGGCAGCAGCCACAGCCCGGCCCGCAGCGGCGAGAGCCCCTCGACCATCTGCAGGTAGAGGCTCACCAGCAGGTAGATGCCACCGGTGGTGACCGAGCCGAAGAGCAGGATCACCAGCGCGGCGCTGAACGGCCGGGCCCGGAACAGCCGGATGTCGACCAGCGGGTTGGTCAGCCGGCGCTGGCGGGCCACGAAGATCACGCCGAACACGACGCCGGCCAGGATGGTGAGCACCGGCCCGACCGCCCAGCCGTCCTTCGCGACCTCCTTGACGCCGTAGATGACCGGCAGGATCGCCAGCAGGGAGAGCAGCACGCTGGGCAGGTCGAGCCGGCCCGCGTTCGGGTCGCGGTACTCGGGCAGCAGCACCGGCCCCAGCACCAGCAGCAGCACCATCACCGGCGCCCCCATCAGGAACACCGAGCCCCACCAGAAGCTTTCCAGCAGGGCACCGCCGACGACGGGCCCCAGGGCCCCGCCGACCATCAGGCAGCTGAACCACACCGCGATGGCGACGCCCCGCTGCTTGGCGTTGTGGAACACGTTGCTGATCAGCGCCAGCGTCGAGGGCATCAGGGTCGCGCCGGCCACGCCCATCAGGGCCCGCGTCGCGATCAACATCGGCACGCTGTCGGAGTACGCGGCCGCCACCGTGCCCACGCCGAACGCGGCGGCGCCAACCAGCAGCAGCTTTCGGCGGCCGATCCGGTCACCGAGGGTGCCCATGGTGACCAGGAAGCCCGCGAGCATGAAGCCGTAGATGTCGAGGATCCACAGCGCCTCGGTGCTGTCCGCGCCGAGCTGCGCACTCAGGTGCGGCAGGGCGAGATAGAGGACGCTCTGGTCCAGTGAGAGCAGAAGGGTGGGTAGCGCGAGCACCGCTAACCCGAACCACTCCCGGCGGGTCGCCAGCTGGCCGGTGTCGTCCGGGGACGTGTCGTGCATGGCAGATCCTTCCCTGTTGCCGAATCTGGTCCCTCGTACAGATCCGCGGCGCGCCGGAAACTCATCGGTGCGGCAGAGACATTTCGCGGGATTGCCGTACCGGCGGACGGATCACGGCGTTGACCTGCTGGCAACGTCGTGTCGTGCGGCTTTTCACCGCTGGCTGCGGGCCGCCCGACCTACAATCGACAGGGTGCACCGGGAGGGCAGGCGATGACGGTCGACAATGCGGTCCGGGCGAGTTTTCCCCGGCTCACCGACCCGTTCCGGCACGAACTGCTGGTCCACTGCTACCGGATGCTCGGCTCGATGCACGACGCCGAGGACCTGGTCCAGGAGACCTACCTGCGCGCCTGGCGGTCGTACGACGGTTTCGAGGGGCGGTCCTCGCTACGCACCTGGCTGTACCGGATCGCCACCACCGCCTGCCTGCGTGCGTTGGAGAACCGCAGCCGCCGGCCGCTGCCGGTGGGGCTCGGCGCGCCGAACGCCGACCCGGACGCGCACCTGACCCGCGACGGCGGCACCGACTGGCTGGAACCGGTTCCGGACGCGATGCTCCGGTGGGAGCAGGAGGACCCGGCCGCCATCGTCAGCGCCCGGCAGAGCGTCCGGCTGGCGTTCGTCGCCGCGCTGCAACACCTGCCGCCGCGACAGCGGGCCGTGCTGATCCTGCGGGACGTGCTCCAGTGGCGGGCGGCCGAGGTCGCCGACCTGCTGGAGCTCAGCACCGCGGCGGTCAACAGCCTGCTGCAGCGGGCCCGGGCGAGCCTGGACGCCCTGGCCCCCCGGGAGGAGCAGGTCGCCGAGCCTACCGGCGCGGCGGAACGCGAACTGCTCGACCGGTACGTGACGGCGTTCGAGAACAAGGACATCGCCGGGCTGGTGCAGCTGTTCGCGCCGGACGCGGTGTGGGAGATGCCGCCGTACCTCGGGTGGTACCACGGGCCGGCCGACATCGGCCGGCACCTGGCGCTGCGGTGCCTGTCGGATCCCGGGCCGGTACGGCTGGTGCCGGCCGGCGCCAACGGCCAGCCCGGCCTGGCCACCTACATGGCCGGCGACGGCGGCGACTTCCGGCTGGTCAACCTCCAGGTGCTCACCGTGGTCGGGGCGGCGGTCGTCCGGGTCACCGCGTTCTCCGACCCGTCGCTGTTCGCGGTGTTCGGGCTTCCCGTGTCGGCGTCCGGGCGGCGTCTCGACGAGCTGGCCTCGGCGGGGCAGCCCGACGCGACACCGGACGGCACCGGACGGCTGACCGACCGACCCGCCGCCGGGGGCGCGGAGGTCGGGCGACGGCTCCCCGCCGATCTCGCCGGCCGTTCCTGACCGTCGACGCGCGGACGCGGGTGCCGGCCGTGCCGACACCCGCGTCCGGGGCTGGTCAGCCGGTGACGCCGGTGACCGTGCTGCCCGACTTGGTCACCCGGTAGCTGACCTGCTCACCGCTCCAGAAGTGGAAGGTGAGGGTGACGGGCCGGTTCTCGGCGACATCGGCGAAGAAGGTCGAGGTCAGGGTGATCTGGTTGGCGCTGTAGTTCGGCGCGAACGTCACGTCGAACTCCTTGTACGACGTCCAGTCGTGCGGACCCGCGTTGCTGCCGTCGGCGTACTTGGCCTCCATCGTGGCGAGCTGATCACCGCGGAACTGGGTGGGGATGGCGAACGAACTGGTCGTCCCGGTGGCGTTGGACAGCACCGGCCGGTCGTAGCTGATCACGTTGACCCGCCAGGGTACGCCCGCCGAGAACCGCAGGTGCAGCGTCGCGTTGACCCCGTACGCCCGGTTGCCGGTCAGCCGGGTGAGCGCGGCGGCGGTGAAGGTCAGCTGGTCGCCGGAGACGGTGTAGTCGGTGCCCCGGACCAGGTCGGTGTCGCCCTGCCGGACCCCGACGAAGGACGTGCCGTTGAGGTTCAACGTGAGGGTCTTGCTGGTGATGGCGGTGGCCTTCGCGTTGAACAGCAGGTCCGACGAGGCGGTGCCGGAGCGGGTCGTCCAGCTCGACTTGATCTGGGCGAACAGCTCCGGGTCCTTCCAGACGAAGGAGGTCCGGTCGAAGTGCTGCCCGTTGTCCCAGAGCATGGTGGTCAGCTGTCGGGTGCGCGCGTAGTGGCCGAGGAACTCGAAGAACTTGAGCTTCTCGCCCTGCTCGATGGTGCCGGTGTGCCGGTCGAAGCCGAGCAGGCCGTACTCGCCGATGATGACCGGGATGCGTCGGGAGACGAACGAGTTGTAGACCCGGTCGAAGGAGTCGGTGAGGTCCTTCTGGACGGTGGCGTCGAAGCGGGTGCCACCGGCCACGTTCACGCTGAACGGCCAGTACCCGTAGAAGTGCACGGTCGCGATCAGGTTCGGGTCGTTGAGGGTGTTGAACGTGGACAGCAGCTCGTCGACCCGGGGCTGCTCCGAGGAGGTGTGCAGGCTGGGCAGCACCAGCAGCCGGTTGGCGTTGTTGCCGCCGGAGGCGCGCACGATCCGGTGGAAGGACGTGTTCAGTTCGTGCAGCAGCGCCGCGTTCTGGGCGTCGCCGGAACTGCCGGTGAACTGCGGCTCGTTGACGCTCTCGAAGACCAGCTTGGACGAGTGGTTGCGGAACGTGTTCGACAGCTGGGTCCAGATCGCGTTGTACCTGTTCAGCACGTTGGTGCGGTCGGTGGGCATGGTGTTGATCCACTGCCACGAGTCGTGATGGATGTTGATCATCACGTAGAACCCGTCGGCGAGCGCCCAGTCGACCACCTCCTTGACCCGGTTGAGGTAGGCGGCCTCGATGGTGTGGCTCGGTGCCCCGCCGAGGTGCGCCGACCAGGTCACCGGGATGCGGATGCTCTTGAAGCCCTGTGCCCTGACGTTGTCCAACAGCGCCTCGGTGATCCGCGGGTTGCCCCAGGCGGTCTCGTCGTCACCGACGGCGTCGAGCGAGTTGCCCAGGTTCCAGCCGGGTTGCATCGCGGCGACCTCGGCCATCGCGTCACCGGTCGGTGGCGGGGTGGTAGGTGGCGGCGTGGTCGGCGGCGGCGTGGTCGGCGGCGGGGTTTCTCCGACGGAGCCGGTGCAGGTGACCCCGTTGAGGGCGAAGGTGGTGGGCGCGGTGTTGGCACCGGACCACGAGCCGTTGAAGCCGAACGACACCGACCCGTTGGTGGGGATGCGGGCGTTGTAGCTGACGTTGCGGGCGGTCACCTGGTCCCCTGAGGAGGTGACGGTGGCGTTCCAGACTTGGGTCACCCGCTGGCCGGAGGGGAACGTCCAGACCAGGTTCCAGCCGTTGACCGGGTCGCCGAGGTTGTTGATGGTGACGTTCGCACCGAACCCGCCCGGCCACTGGGAGGAGGTCGCGTAGGTCACCTTGCAGCCCACGGCGGCCTGCGCGGAGCCGGCGACCGTCAGGCCCAGGCCCGCCGCCAGCAGGGCGGCTCCGGTCGCGGCCAGGCCCAGCCGCCATCGTGTTCTCCGTAGGGTGCCTCGTAGTCGGGTCATGGTGCTCCTCGGGGGGATGGGGGTGGCGGTGTGGGGTTGGACCACCTGGGTGTCTCCCGATACGGGTGAGACGTCCAGGTCAACCCGAGGTTAAGTTTGGAATCCAAACATTGTCAATCGGTGGAAACCTATATGAGGAATACCGCCGACTCAGGCCGTGATCACCATGGGTGACGGAACGCCGTCCCGCCCCGGCACCCCCGACTAGGATCGGACCGTGGCTGCTCATGCCGGTGTGATCGAGGCCCTCCGGGCCGACCCGACGATGTCCGCACTGCACCGTTCGCTGGACAGCTACTACGGCGACCCGGCGCGGGACGCGGCGATGGACGCGTTCTACGCCCCCTTCGTCCGTCCCGGGGATCTCGTCGTCGACATCGGCGCGCACGTCGGCGACCGCCTCGGCAGTTTCCGCCGGCTCGGGGCCCGCGTGGTGGCCGTGGAGCCGCAACCGCTCTGCATGCGCGCCCTGCGGGCCATCCACGGCGACGACGACCAGGTCACGCTGGTCGAGGCGGCCTGCGGCGGACAGTCCGGGCAGGTCCGACTGCACGTCAACTCCGCCAACCCCACGGTCTCCACCGCCTCCGCCGATTTCCTGCGGGCGGCCGACGGTGCCGCCGGTTGGGAGGGCCAGACCTGGGACACCGAGATCACCGTCGCCGCGACCACGCTCGACGCACTCATCGACGCGTACGGCGTGCCCACCTTCGTCAAAATCGACGTCGAGGGCTTCGAGAGCGAGGTGCTGGCCGGGCTGACCCGTCCGGTGCCCGCGCTCTCCTTCGAGTTCACCACCATCGAACGCCAGGCCGCGATCCGGTGCCTCGATCGGGCGACCGCCCTCGGATTCCGCGACTTCACCTTCGCCCTCGGCGACGAGATGTCGATGGCCCGACCGGCCTGGTCGTCGGCGGCGGACGTCGCCGACGACCTGCGCGCCCTGCCGCACGCGGCCAACTCCGGCGACGTCTACTGCCTGTCGCAGCCGCTGCGCCCGCGCTGACCCGACGACGGGCGACCGTCGACCGACCCGATCTCAGGCGGTGCGGGGGGCGTACATGATGACCGCGACGCCGAGCAGGCAGATCGCCGCGCCGATGAGATCCCACCGGTCGGGGCGGAACCCGTCCACCAGCACACCCCAGGCCAGCGAACCAGCGACGAACACCCCGCCGTACGCGGCGAGCACCCGGCCGAAGTTCGGGTCGGCCTGGAAGGTGGCGACGAGACCGTAGGCGCCGAGGGCGATCATTCCGGCGGCGATCCACCACAGGCCGCGGTGCTCCCGCCAGCCCTGCCAGACCAACCAGGCACCGCCGATCTCGGCGAGCGCGGCGAGCGCGAACAGCAACAACGAACGGACAACGGCCACGGCTTCGGACCGTACGCCGGCCGTGCGACGGCACCGGAACCGGGCGGCGACACTTCGTCACCCAACGTGGTCGGCGACACGCACATCCGGCAGGTCGTCGCCACGCTGGCCTGGAACGTGCTGGGCGTGGTCGATGTCTGCAACGCCCGGCGACTGCCGGGGTCCGACCGCACCGCTGACCCGGGCGAAGCCGATCCGTCATCTGCCGGTGCACGGCATAAATGCTGGATATGCAGGGTAAATCGAGCTCATGGGACAGCTGCGCACCTCTCCTCCACCACCGCGAGCCACCGAGCTGCGGCAGTGGGAGCTGGTCCGCCCGGCCGACCTACGCGGCCTGCGGGCGTCCCTGCACGAGGCGCTCACCGGCGAGGAACTGCTCGCCGGTGAGCGGTTGGACGAGGTCCCCGAGCTGGTCGCCCTGGTCGCCAGCGAGTTGGCCACCAACGCCCTACGGCACGGCAGGCCACCGACGACCGTCCGGCTGCTACTCGCCGGCGACTGGTTCGTCCTGGAGGTCGCCGACCACGATCTGAGCACCATCCCGGAGCTGTCCGACACCCTCCCGCTGGGGGCCGGCGGCCGTGGCCTTCAGATCGCCCAGGCGCTCGCCCTGGACGTCGGTTGGTACGCCACCCCGGACACCAAGAACATCTGGGCGTCGTTCTCCCGGCACTGACCACCGGCGGCGCGGTCAGTCCTCGGTCGGGATCGGGTCGTCGTACTCGCCGGACGGGCCGGCGTACCGCTCGCCGTTCACCTGCGGCCAGGGGTTCGGGGTGCAGCCGTGCAGGCCCAACGTCTGCTGCTGCATGACCGGCGCCGGACCGCCCCGCCGGGGGCAGAGCTGGTGGCCCTCACCCAACCGGTGACCGACCTCGTGGTTGAGCAGGTAGGCCCGGTAGGTGGCCAGGTCGCTGGCGAAGTGGGGTACGCCGCGCGCCCAGCGGGCCACGTTGATCACCACCCGGTCGCCGTTGCGACAGGAGGTGTAGCGGTCGTTCAGGTCGCCGCAGAGCTGGCTACGGGTGACCGGGGTGGTGAGCAGCACGGTGAAGTCGGCCGGGCTGTCCGGGCCGACCCGCTGCAACCGCCACCGGCCGTCGCCCGTCCAGCCCCTCGGGTCGGCGAGCAGCGCGGCGACGTCCCGGCCGAACCGCTCCACGTCCACCTCGTCGATGCCGTCCTCCACCGCCACCCGGTAGCGCATCAGCTCACCACCGCGCCCGGCCACCCGGCCGGTGGCGGTGGCGGTACGGAAGCGGCCCGTACCCCGGTCGGGGTAGCGCAGCGTGCGCGGCGTGGCCGCCGCCGCGGTCGACGGCGGGGGCGCGACCGAGGGTGACCCGGCCGGGACCGGGACGGCGGCCACCACCGGGGCTGGCCCGGCCGGCCCGCGCCGGATGTCGCCGATCACGTCGCCGAGGCCCACCCCGGCCCGCTGCGCGGCCACCGCGCCGCCACCCGCGCCGACCGCCAGCACCAGCAGCACCGCCACCAGGCCGGTCCGGTCTCCGCGCGAGCGGCGTCGCCCACGGCGACGCCGGTTGGTCGCCTCGACCGTGCCGCTCACCATCAGGCTGCCCACCCTCGGCCTCCGTCCCCCGTCGGTCCGCTCCGGCAGGAAGTACGCGGAGAAAGCCCAACCGGATGAGTCAAGCAGGCGGGGAATTCCTGCCCGGTACGGTTGTCGGGCCGACACTTCCGGCGATCCGGACAGCATCGGCCCTCACCTGAGCAGAGAAGGGACCACCGTGCCCGACGCCGACACTCTCATCGCCGATGCGGTCGCGGCGCTGCGCGGCGCCGACGTACGCGACGCGGAGCGGAAGCTGGACCGGCTGGTGGTCGGCACCGGCACCACGGACGGCGCGGCGGCGGTCGATGTCGCGCTGCTCAACCGCCTGGTGACCGCGCTAACCCGGCTCTGGCCGCGCGGATGGCAGCCGGTCGACGTGGCCCGGATCGTCACCCGGCGGCTCGGTCCGCGCCCGGCGCGGTTGCTGGTCGACGGGCTGGCCGCCCAGCGACGCACCCAGGTCGGCCACGTGCCGTCGTGGTGGGACGACCAGCTCGCCGGACTCGCCGCCCGGGTCCGGTGGGACGACGACGCCGACTGGCTGGCCGGTTGGGC